>CAJMNV010000001.1 GCA_905214825.1 uncultured bacterium
CTAAGACCATCACACTGGCGGAGGTTGAGGGTTCGGATTTATCCGTACTCGGTGCGCCAGATAACAACGCCGAAAGTCTTTGTTTTCAAGGGTTTTCGGCTTTTTTATTGAGCAGTAAAAGAAAAAATAATCAAGCTGCGCTTGTTGTTTCTTTCTCTTTTATTGCTAATAGAAACTCATGGTTTATGTATTTCGTACCGCTGATTTTGTACAGTGAAATATTGCTGATTGTACAGTAGCCAAATATTTAGGTGATTAGCGGTGTTAAATTTGGTTAGTGTCGAATGACTGTTATTTGCTCGAATTGTTCTTCTCGTACATGGCGATAGCAAACTCAAGCATCTGCTTTCCTGCTGAATCAGAAGCCACTTCCTCAAGCTTTTTTGCAAAAGCTTCATCTTCCAGAGAGATTGTTACTTTAGATTCAGAACTCGATTCGCCGGAGCGCATGAGGAATTTTCCAATCGCTTTTGCTGTATCAATTCTAACGCTGTCCTCCGGCGTTTCGTAATAGTCCTGTATCGTACCTAATTGGCGGTGGGCGGTATCTTTTGCCAAGCTTACATAGTCATGCCCGTTAATTGCCAGTTTCTTTGTGATAGAGAAATGCCTTAGGCTATACAGGTCTACCCTCGGAAGTCCCAAAGGCTTATATAACGCACTGAACATATCGTCGGCGTATTGTGAACTGATATGTGTACCATCCTCGTGAGCAAATATCAAATCGTCATCAATGTAGCTACCTCCTGCAAGCTGCTTATGCTGATTCTGAACAAGTTTGTAATCACGGAGCATGAAAATAACTTCCGGCGCTACATAGATTCTGTCCGTTTTGGCTTCGATTTCCTTTTCCGTCTTGGTAACATGGAAAACCGCTCGTCTCTTTGCATCCGGTCGGGTGCTGCGAACTTGGTCGAATACTTTGAGAATCCCCCGCCAGTTTGTTTCTTCAATAAATTCCTCAGAGCGGTAGACCAACTGCTTGTAGATACGAATATAGGACGGTTCGTGCTTGTCCTCGTTATCGTATACATCTGACCATGTTAAGGCTAGACATTCTCCAATGCGGCTGCTCAGTGCAATCATAAGGCTGATTAGAAGCTTTAGCTGCGGATCGGAACAGTTATCATACGCAAAATTAAACTGTTCTTCCGTCTACACCTCACGTCTGCCAGACTTCGGCTGCTTCACAGTAACGCCCAACATGGGATTTTCTGTGATAAGCGCCAATTCGTCCGTGGCGTACTTAAATGCTCGGCTGATGATTTTCTTGCAATCATAAACGGTACGCTGTGATACCCTTGCTCCATTTGCCCTATGATTCCCGTTGGCTTGCGGTAATTGAAGCATATCCTTGAAGCCCTGGCTCATATCGACACGGGTTATTTTCCATATAGGGAATGAACCAAACACAGGAACAATGTAATTACGAATCTTACCGATATTCGCTCTGTAAGTGCCCTCGTCCCATCCATATCTGTCTCCGATGGTATGTAGATACTTGGTATGCTCGGCATAGGCATACAAGAGCTGTTCAACGGTCTCTATCTCCGTTTTATCAACTTTGGAAGCTACCGTTGTGCCCTTGGCTGCCTTATGTTCCTTTTCACGGAGCAGAAGATAGGATACGAACTGGTTTTTTGCACGTTCGTTGTTCACGGTTTCGGTGGTCTGGTGTTCCTTACCCTCGGAATCAAGATATCCGTAGCGGATGCGCCAGTTGTCATTGGTAGCGTTAATCTTGGTTGGCTCGCTATGCCACAAATATTCAGCTATATCTTTCTTTTTAGATTTTCTACCCATAAGTTTTCTTTCCTCACAAGTTGTTAGAACTCATTCGGATGATTGTTATACCAATCTTCAAAACTGTTCTTGTCGATACGAAGATATTTTCCCACCATGAATACACGAAAATCATTGTTTTTCTGATGCTTTTTGATAAAGTTGCGGACACTTTCCTCTCCGACACCATAGATGTTCATAATGTCCTGCACAGAGTAGTTGCGACACTCCATGATAGACGGGGTTACTCCTGCCATAGTATTCATCTCCTTTATGATTGTTATTACCGGTTAGACACGTTTAAGTGGCATTTGCCACAATAAGATTATAGCACAGTTGTTTTTCCGTTGTCAAGACTTTTGCCACGCCTGTGTGTCTAATAGCTTTTTGGCGTGGTGATTTTGAGGTAATTGCCTCGATTGCGATAGATTATTATTGATTTCTTAGTCAAAGAATGTTATTATTTGAAGTGTTATGGTGTATCGTTACACCAATACAGTTTGGAGGGAAATAAATGAGTTTATGGGATAAATTCTTGAACAATATAAAGATAGAAAAGCGAATCGAAACGGGACAAAAAATCAAGAGAATCCGTTTGCATAATAAGACTGCTGTTTCAGAATTGGCAGAAGCCGCAGGAGTAAATGAAGCCGCAATAAGAAATTATGAGGTTGGATATCGCCAAATTTCCAGAGATAAATTAGAGCTGATTGCTCAAAGGCTCGGCGTTCCTGCGGAAACGCTTGTTGACCGCCAGATCGACAGCTACAATGATGCCATGCACATTCTGTTCGAACTGTCGGATAAATACGACCTTGTTCCCGTCGAACTTCCGCAAGAGCCTAAATATGCTCTCCAAACCAAAAATGAAGTGATTTTTCAAGCATTAGAAGCGTGGTATAACAAGAGACGCAAATGGGAGAACGGAGATATCACACAAGCCGAGCTGCAAGAGTGGACTGACACATTCCCCTTACAATGCGAGGAAAATGAACCTCCGGCAGAAAAAGGCGAGTCCCGTTATACAGACTTTGAACGTATTTTGGGACTGAAATCTGCATTGGAGCAGATGGACATGATTGTGAATGACAATGTAGAACTGATTGAGGATTGCATGGCTCATAAGGATTATAAAGCAGCTCGTGAGCATTTGAGAACGCTTAAAGCCACTGTTCATACACTGTCACAGGTGGATATCAAACGATACGGAAAATAAAGAAATCACAGGCTTTTCCTACTGCATTACGCAAAGGAACTGCCTGTGATTTTTTTACTTTGGTTCGATGGAACAGCGGTCTAATGAAAACTCTAACAGTATACCAATCAATTCATTTCGGCTGCGCCCTGTCTGAGCCGATATTTCATCAATTCGCTGCACAACGTCCTCTCTGATACGCACAGAAAAGGTTTTATACCCGTCATCCCCCTTGGGACGTTTCGGATGTATTATCAATTTTTCTTCTTTCATGCTAAATCACCTCTATGTTAGATTTTATGTTTACATAGATGTGATTTATATGTTATAATTTATGTTATAAATTATATTGGAGGGATTGAAATGAACTCGGACGAATTATATACGCTGAAAAGTATGGTGCTTGATAACTACGAGCAGTACCATGACGGTCTTAGAATACTCTTAGAAAGCGATAAGGGGCTTTACAAGGCATTTGGACAGTCGCCCCGGACAAAGTACCTAAAGACAGAGAACTTCTATCTAACGTCAAAAGAACGGCTTACATACATGATGGGATTCATTGATGCCTTAGCTTGGCTGACAAGGCAGGGAAAGTTAGTGCCGGATACATTCCCGACAGATATCGCAGGATTCACAGACCCGGAGGAAACTCCGGAAGAACGGACAGAATATTTTGAAAAGCGATATAAGGGCTTATCGCCGGAGCAGCGTGCCGAACTGGAAGCGTTTGATAAAGAAAACGAAGAAATGTGGCTTGAACAAGTCGAAGAAAGCATTAAAGAGAATAAAGTAATCAATAATCTGATTCTGCGTATTATTACCGGGGAAGATTATTGATATCCAAAGAGCGGTGTATCGCAAAATACACCGCTCTTTATTTTTGCTTATTTGTAGGCATGATAAGGATTATTTTATAAATCGTAGTCTGATATTTTTACGAAATACTATCCACTTAATATAATAAGCATATAAAAGCCAAAATAGATTGCTACATATAAAAATCCTTGTTGTCATACTTATAATTGGTATGATAACGAGGATTTTTTTATAATATTGTACTTTTAATTTACGCCCGAAGTATAAAAATTGCTTCGGACTTTCTTTTTTGTTGCTTATAATCCGTTGCTGCAAACTCCGTTTACTCATACAATATTATCGTGGAGGTGTATCTCTATGATTACTGAGGATTTAGGCAAGCGAATACGGAAGCTACGTCAGAAAACCGGACTGAGCCAAGAAAAGTTTGCATTGAAAATAGGCATGGACAGGACGTACTTTGCATCCGTTGAGGCCGGTAAGCGGAACATTGCTATCTGCAATATAAAGAAAATTGCTGACGGGCTGGGCGTTACATTGAGTGAGCTGTTTGATTTTGAGGAATTACAATGAAAATTAATGAAAATAGCATATTCCCGTTGATAAAAGTCAAAACCCCAACGGGCATAGATTTTTTCAATGCACATAAAGAGATTATGGACTCCATCGGTTATGTTTGGTTTTGCAGATTTGGCAAAAATAACATGAAATACGATACAATTTCTTCATGTGCACCAATGCTTTTCATAAAAAATTCCGGTGTTTCTAAGGGTGGTATTTATATCGCCCGCTATAAAGCCATTGAAAACAACCTTAGTAAAGAAGAAAGCGCATATCCAAAATATTATCATAACATCCAGCAGCAGCCCGCTATGTGGTTTAAGATTTCTGAAATTAAGCCTCTGGAATACGATATACTCATCGAAAATTTCGTTGGCTCCTTAAGTGGCGGTGATATTGACAAAATACTCAAGTCCATGTGCCCCGCGTTTTTTATTAAGTCAACCCAAAACATTGTTATTTAAGGAGGACATTACTATGGCATTTATAGACGAACAACTGCTTGAGTTCAAGCGATTAATTGAGGATTCGATTATTACGGGAGGTGCAAAAGGAAAGGAATCGATGATTCGTTCCTCTGTACTTATTAACTTGATTCATGATGCAGTCAAATATGAATTCATACAGGCAGGGGTGAAACGTAACAACATTTACCCACACTTCGGTGACACAAAGCCAGAATTAAAAATGGCTGGATTTCTAAAACAGAAGGATCAAGATGTATGTATTGTCCCCTCTAATATCCGTAAATCATCCACAACCATAAACTGGGGCCCGCTGGCATTCGAGAGTAAAAATGATCCTTATGGCTTTGATTATTCAACAAACACATTAGTAATCAATGTTAGAAGCCAAATGAGCAGTCTTGCTAAAAATTCCGATACTCTGTTCGAGAGAACTTTTGCTGAAGCACAAAATCTTCATATGCGTTACCCGGATATCGTACTCGGTGAAGTTTATTTAATCCCCGTCCATGAGTATGACGATGATTTGGTAAAAAGAAATCGAGTTGGATTCCGCGACAGGCAGACAAACATCGAAAAATACATAAGTTTCTTTAATTCAATAAATAGCAGGCCAACCGGCGGTGATGATTATGCATATGAAAGGTGTGCTCTGTTAGTTGTTGATTTCAATCGCCCGCAGCCGTATCTTTTTAGAAATAGTGATGAACTCAAGAGAGCAGGATACATTTCTCAATCATTTGGTATTGAATACGCATCCTTAAACTTTCACGATTTTGTAGATGATATACTAAATGTTTATGCCGAAAGATATGATATCCGGAATCTAATGGAATAACTCCGTAATATTGTATACTACCCTCACAAATGATGTATGAGGGTGGTATATTTTTACGATATTTCAACTACTTGTTCAATATTGCATTCGAGATATTTACATATCTTTTCAATATTTTCCAATGAAACAGATTCATCCTTTCCCATTTTAGCTAAGGCCGATGTGCTAATGCCAGCGCCAGAAATAAGATCTGTGCGCTTCTTTTTCTTGTCAATGAGTAATTTCCATAACCTGTTGTAACTTATCGCCATAATGATCCCCTCACTCAAGGCTATAATAATTCCACAGAAATGAATCGAGTTCTTCCTTCGAGGCATTTAATATAAATTTAATATCTTGTTCTGAAAACCACGGGAGCGAGAAGCGTTCAACATATTTTTTTTGATAGCAGTAATAGCCACCTTCAATTGAATAGCTTGTATTGCTAACGTAATAGTCCATAAGCCGGGAATTTAGTATCCGTTGCAATACATCCAAGCTGTATCTATCATTCTCGAAAACTGCATACCCATTGCAAAATAGTGCATCTTCATTATCGACATAGATAAATTTTGGCTTGTTTGCAAATGTAGGAAAAAGAAGTTTTTTGCCATATTTGTTTAGGCCTTGCGTCCTTCCATATGCATACCACCCTTGAGGATTACCTTTTCCTTTATCTCTTGAATCAAGTTCCTCTCTTTGCAGAGAAAGGCAGGAGTATGTAAGCGGGAATTCTGATTGGAAAACGCCTTCGTCAATAAGTGTGTAACCGTTTTTACTCTTTACATACGGGAAAATAATAAATCTTTTAGCATCATCAATATTGTCGTGCTGCTTTAGATCTGGGATTTTATAAATGGGTTTCACGAGGCCGGGTTCGATATACACTTTTTGCGATCCTATTTGTTTGAAATAGCCTTCACTGTCACACTCAACTAAATATACGCCATCTCGTAAAGTTGCGATTCCTGTTCTGATAAATTCTTTAATTGAAATCATTTGAGATTCGATTTTTCGCAAATTTCTAAATGTGACTTGATCGACCAGTTTCCATCCGTTTTTATCAAGGCTATCATAAGGCATTTTATCATATGATAAAGTGTCCAATTCCTTTTTGATATCCTCGGTTTTTCCCATTGTACAGTATTCGAAATCTTCTCCGTTCTGCTTAGACAGAATAATAATGCAGTTATAAGTACGCACCGGTTTAAAAACCATATTGTCCACAAAGTCCAGAATACGCTTCGGTAGGCGGTATGCTTGCAAATATTCACGCAATTCGAGTGCAGACTTTATGGTTAAAAAATTATTCGGAATGATGTATCCAAGAAGTCCATGCATACCAAGAAAACTCGTGGCATACTCAATAAATGCGTAAAATATGTTGAAAACCCCGTTGCGGGTCGTAGAAAATGTTTCTTTTAGATATTTCACCGTTTCCTTATTCATATCATGAGGATTAACATACGGGGGATTGCCTATTATGTAATCGAATGATTGTAGTCCGAATTCTTTTGCCCAGTTGCATTTTAAACTATCACGACATAGCACGTTAGGATTTACTGCTAGATAATCACAACCGTGTTTCGCACTTAAAAGCCGCAAAACAAGAATACACCGGCGAGCGTTATCTTTGTCGATGTCTATTCCATAAATATTATTGTTAATGACCGTATCTATTCCTATGTTGAATCTTGACGAAATCATTTCTGCCGCTGTAATAAGAAATATTCCACAGCCACAGCCGGGATCAATTATAGATAAATTCTCATTATACTCTGGCAAATTTTCAAAAAGGTTAGCCGCTATATATTCTGCAATATACTGTGGCGTGAATACGATCCCATTTTCATCCTTGTTGTTTTCTTCTAATAGAGACTCAAACAACTCGATGATTGTTTCTAAATCGGTCTCTATTCCAGTTTTATTAAGTATTCCTTCTATCTCAACGGCTGCCTCGGAATCATAACAACTACCATCACACTGATAGTCATTCAAGCAATACCGCATAATCCCATCTTCGATTTCGGAAAATGAGTATCCAGATAGTCTTCTTTTAATTTCTGCATATGTTGAAAGGCGGTCACTCTTTGTATTTCCCATTAGTGGTTGTCCTCCGTTCTCACGATTTCGGCTATGTCAGATATGTCACATTGTAGAGCGTTGCATATCTTCACTAATACTTCCGTATTAACATTCTGGTTGGCCGAAAGCTTTGAAATCGTTGAACTACTTAGTCCCGTAATTGATGCCAAATCTTTTTTCTTCAGCTTTTTATCAACAAGCAATTTCCATAGCTTTGTATAGTCAATATACATCACAAATACCTCCAGAGATCTTCAAGAGAAATATATCATAAAACGCAGCAAAAAAACAATGTATTCTCATAAATAAATTCTTATTTTCAGAATAAAATAATGTAAACAACTACAAAGCCATACTAAACCATACTAAAGATTTCATCCTTGGTATGATTTTTAGTTTGTGCCTCTGCTTGAAGAACGCCGGTCAGAATTCTCTTGTTTCAGAAAATTCCTGAGTAGTACTCTCTTTTCGGTTGGTCGTCTTTTGGTTTACTTATGGAATATCTTTTAAATCGTTATCGGTGGTTGAATCGTTATCATCATCCTTTGGCATCAGTTCCAGAATCTTTTTATACCAGAGTTTTTCCTCTCCGTTCTCTCGCAACGCAAACTGACAAAACAGTGTCATTAACTCAAAATATTTTGTTTGGAGTTCTCCCCAATCCTTATTAGAAGAAAATCGAACAGCATTTGTATTGTAAGCAATTTGATTGACGTTATTTCCAATGCGGTTCACTTCGTAAATCAACTGCTTTGCCTGGTCTCTATCCATGTGCCACTGCTTACCCGTCAACGATTCTGCAAGAATCAGTTTTCTTAAATAGTCCGCTTTCGATAAGCCGTACTCAAAAGCATTTTTTGTGAGCATAGCATTTTCCTCTGGAAGCAAAGTAAAACGGAATTGCTCTGTGCGAACTCTATCTTTTTCAGCCATTTATTACTTCTCCTTTCAAAACTTCCTCACCGTGAGGAAATTACAAAATTGTTCGTCAGTGGTTTTAGTTTTGTTGTGCCGTCTGTGGGACAATCATTTTGCCGTTTTGCAAAATGGTACGAGTGGGGGTATTAGGGGGCACTGCCCCAGTACAACGGCTAACAAGTGGGAAAATGACACGAGTGGGTACAATTTCCCCCTGCTTGCTAATAATGTTTTACTATGGATTTTTAGGGTCGAGTATTGTGTCAAGCTGCGATTTCCACGCCATAATATTTTCGATTTCTTTTTCAAAAACATAGGATTCCTTTTGGCGATTTCGCTCCAAAAATTTGCCCCAATAATAATCAATTTCTTTCTGCAACTCATTGATATACTCTTGCAGTTCGTCCCGTTCCTCAGCGGAATATTCTTCGGCATCAGCGGTCATTTCCGCCATTTCTTTTTTATTGCTTTCAAGTTCATCCATCAAATCAATATAATCGTCCAAATCGCCCCACAGCAGCAAAAATTTCAGAAATGTATCATCCGAAAACATGGCGAACCAACAACGCTGATACCACTGTTCTGCATACATCCGTTCATCACTTCCGTTGGAATATGTTCCGTCTACTAAATCCCCGATGAAGTTCTCCAACAGCTCTGAAATTGTCAACCCACCCTCGCCGGATTTTTCGGCAAGGCGTTTCACATCTGCATCGGAAAGGTTTATTGTTATGGCTCTTGGTTTTATGGTTTCGATTTCGTTTTTTCGTGAATTATAGTCCCTCATCTCGTCTCCTTTGCTTGTAAAATAGATTGATTTAAGCCGAGGACAACGGCAGCAACGGGTACACCGTTGTTTTTGTTAGGATAAGCGGCAGAATTTTACCGTTGTCCTCGGAAATCCGACTACGGGTAAATTTTCTTCATCATCCTATAAAAAACAACGGCGTTGGCGTAGTACCCGTAGTTACTTGACCTCGATATAGTCAAGAGTTATCCATTTTTTCTTGTTATGGAATGCACTCACATAAGATACCCCGTAGATCTCTCTCAGCGAATCTTGCGTTGCTTTCAAGCTCTTTGAGAACACAGCAGCACTGTAACTAACAAGAATCGGCTCTCGTGCCTGTAAGATTGTCAGCAGCTCTGTTGCTGTCCCCTCCCAATGGTGTGCTTCTTCCGATTTGATGAAATCAACGATAGCGTGTAAGAACCGCTCCTTTTCATTGACAACAGATTCATCACGGGTAAGCTTGTTCCAACGGCAGGATTCTTTGTCAAATTCAAGCGCAAATTCAAAGGCTTCGGTATCACGGTTGAAAATGGTGAGGTTGGCTCTGGTGTCGGTGCGCTTGCTCTTTGTCAGTACCCAGTTCCCGTCCGTTCCTCCTGCCATGCCCTCACTGCCGGAAATCTTGCTGATATCATCATCGTGCTTGCCCTTGTTGGTGTGGGTGAGGGCAAGGATGGTGAGGTCAAACTCCATGCTTATCTGGCGCAGGATGTTGGTAAACTCCACGTCCCCGGCATAGATGTTTTTTACAAACTCATTCCCTCTGATATGTTGGAGCGTATCAATGACCACCAGTTTGATGTTGGGATGCAGCATTAAGTAATCACTGATATCTTCCTCAACGCCGGAAGTGATGCTGTTTGCCTTTAGAACGAAGTGGATGTTCTCCATACCCTCATAGGCTTCAAGCATCTCAAAACGGCTCTGTAAGCGTGTTACGGTATCTTCCAGACCGAGATACAAGACCTCGGACTGTATGGCTTGATAGCCCCAGATTTGCCCACCACTGGCAACAGCGTAGGATATCTGCTCGGCAAGCCACGATTTACCAACTTTAGCACCTCCGGCGAGGATAAAGAAACCGTGCGGTAAGATGGTGCTGATGGTGTAATGAAGCGGTGGCAAGTCCATTTCCATCAAGTCTTTTCCGTTGATGGATTCAAAGCGGCTCTCCCTTATTTTTTCTTTTATTGCTTCTTCGATTTTCATGTTTGCAGTCAATTCGTTCATTGCGAATACTCCTTTGCGTACTATTGTATTTTGAGATTCGCCATGCTATAATGTGGTATATCGTATTTCATAGCATGGTCTGAGCTTCTGTGTATTTGCCCATACAGAAGCTTTTTTCATGTAAAAAGAAAACCACAACTTCGATAAACGAAATTGTGGTTTAGTGAGTGATATTTTGTAGAGACATCAAGCTATTTGTACAGTTGCGTTTTTAAGTACAAGCCGTGGTAACCAGTTTTAATCGGCTTGATGTCTCTATAATCGTCACGGAGAAAATACAGAAACCGGGTATAAACGCCACGAATACGTTACAAAACAGATAACCCGGAAGCCTTCATTTGCCTCCTAAGCGAAAGGCCGTGGGTTCGACTCCCGCGGGGACGTTTTGACAAAAGCTGAAAATCATTGTTTTTTCAATGTGTTTCAGCTTTTGTTTTTTCTGTTCAAATAATTACAGAATATGTTGAATTTTGACAAAAGGCAAATTTCTGTTATCTCATCAGATGTTGCGGTATTCGATAAAAAAAGAAAATGCGTCATTTCCATATTTGGATTGATGTTTGTGATTATGATTTTGGGTATCATTCCAAAATTATAAAAAGGCGATTGTGTTATCATAACATATGTATCATGCAAGGAATATAGAATTTTTGTGCTTTGCTCTTTTTTTTCTGTTTTATTTGGGGTATAATAATACAGAAAAAAGAAACAGAGGAGGTTTTTTGTATGCAGGCAACAAAAGATATGACAATCGGCGAATTGTTGATGATGGACAGAGGTGTTGGTGCAATATTGATGCAAAACGGTATGCATTGTGTAGGTTGTCCTTCTGCTGCAGGAGAAACATTGGAAGAAGCAAGCATGGTGCATGGTATGGATATTGACCAGTTGATGAACGATATCAATGCATATCTGGCAAACAAATAATGTATCAAAAAGACGGCGATTTTCAGATTGAAATTCCCGTCTTTTTTCTCATAAAAAGAATAGAAAAGAGGAATTGTATGGAAAAACAAGAAATTCCCCAAAATGTATTGCAAATTTTAAGAACATTAAATATAGCAGGATATGAAGCGTATATTGTGGGCGGTTGTGTACGAGATTTCATATTACACAGAGAGCCGCAAGATTGGGATATTACAACATCTGCATTGCCAAATCAAATCAAAGCATTGTTTCCGCATACTGTGGATACAGGTATACAGCATGGCACAGTAACAGTGGTATACGATAAGGTGAATTATGAAGTCACAACATACCGCATTGATGGTATATATTCCGATGGCAGACACCCAGACGTGGTATCGTTTACGCCTAATTTGGAAGAAGATTTGTTGCGTCGTGATTTTACCATGAATGCAATGGCATATCACCCGCAATATGGTTTGCAAGACCCTTATTGTGGAGAACAGGATATTGCAGATAAACAAATTAGAGGTGTGGGGGAACCTGCAAAGCGTTTTCAAGAAGATGGTTTGCGTATGTTGCGTTGCGTACGGTTTGCATCACAGCTTGGTTTTTCCGTAGAGCCTGCAACGTATACTGCATTGCAACAAAATGCTGTTTTGATAGAAAAAATCAGTGTGGAACGTATCCATGAAGAATTGGACAAATTTTGGAAAGGGGCATATATTGAAAAATTACCATTGCTTTTAGATAGTGGTTTGTTACCATATATTGATACATTGCTTGCAGAGCATTTGTTGGCTTTGCAATATGACATTATACTACAATTCAAACAAATACAAAAAGAAACAGCTTTGTTGTGGACAGTGGTATTGCAAAAACATACGGAAGAACAAGCAAAGATATTTTGTAAAAAATTGAAATTTGATAATCAAACTATGAAACAAATATTGTTGTTTTTGCGATATTTATGGGAAGATATTCCACAAGATTTGTATGGTGTACGCAAACAAGCAGGCGAATTGGGCGAGCAAACCATGCGACAGTTGTTGCACCTACAATCTGTGATAAGAAAAGCAGATATTTCGCAAACATGCACACTTTTGGATCAAGTGATTTTGCAAAAAGATTGTCTAAACTTAAAAATGCTTGCAGTCGATGGAAAAGCCTTGATGGCATCAGGTGTTCCTGCAGGAAAAGCTGTAGGGGCAATGTTGTCGTATTTGTTGGAAGATGTGTTGCACGACCCAACACATAATACACCAGAATATTTGATGGCATTGGCAACACAACACCAAGCAGAACAGGAGTGAAATGGTATGAAAACATTTACATTATATAATGGTGTTTCGATACCCTGTGTGGGATATGGTACTTACAAGGTCACAGGGGAAGAAGCGGTTGGGCTTGTCAAAATGGCATTATCCGCAGGGTATCGACATTTGGATACTGCTCGTATGTATGGCAATGAAAAAGAAGTGGGACAAGCCATCAAACAAAGTGGTATTGCAAGAAATGATATATTTTTGACATCAAAAGTATGGCGGACAGAGTTGTCATATGATGCGGTTATGAAAAGCGTAGAGGGTTCTTTGCAAGATTTGGATACCGATTATTTGGATTTATGTTTGTTGCATTGGCCTATGCCGGAAACAGACCGCAACCAATGGCAGAAAAAAAATTTGGACGCATGGCATGCTTTGGAGAAATTGTATGCAGAAAAAACATTGCGTGTTATTGGTGTCAGTAACTTTTTGCCACATCATTTGATGCCACTGCTTTCAGCGGCAGATGTCAAACCGATGGTAAACCAACTAGAATATCACGTTGGCTATTGCCAGCAATATGCTGTGACATATAGCCAACAACAGGGGATATTGGTGGAGGCATGGAGTCCTTTGGGGCGTACAGCGGTGTTGCAAGAACATTTGGTATTGGAATTGGCAGAAAAATATCATAAAACACCAGCACAAATTTGTTTACGTTTTGCTCTGGAAAACAATGTGTTGCCATTGCCAAAATCTTCTAGCATAGAACGTATGCAAGCCAATTTGGATATTTTTGATTTTACCATGACAAAAGAAGATGTATCCCGTTTGTTGACAATGCCACAAGTTGGTTGGGGTGGACATCACCCGGATACATTTTGAAAAAAGCCTATATCATTTGATATAGGCTTTTTGTGTATCTCTTTTTTTGAAAAAATAATACAGACCAATCGCCAACAAAATATAAACAGAAAAAAATACCACATCAAATAAAAGTATAGAATAAGACGACAAAATGAAGCCAAAACCAAATTTTATCAAAAAAGCAAGCGGTATAAACAAAGCAAAAGCGGTATTACACCATTTGATGAGAAAATGTGCTTTTGCAGTAGAAACAAAAGTTGCAACACCATAACAAATTCCACCACATATTTGTATTACAACGCCAATCAAAACCGCATACATAGATACATGTTCATACCAATCAAATATGGTAAACAATAACCCAATGAACAATAATGCTGCTGAAACCATATATAATGTTTTACTAAGAACGATGTGTTTTTTTGTATGGATTTGTGTTTGTGTACCTTTCAAAATATAATCCGTTGTCACATTAAAATATATACTCAATGCAACGATGTTATCCAAATCAGGTAAGCTTTGTTGACTTTCCCATTTGGAAACCGCTTGTCTGGAAATGTTGAGGGCATTTGCAAGTTCTTCTTGTGAAATGCCTTTTTCTTTTCGTAATGTTTGAATTCTTTGTGCCATATTCATAAAATCAAACTCCTTTCTTTTATATGTATCATACGCAAAAATCGGTTGCGATGCCACCATTTCCACATAGAATGTTGTCAACTGGTGGTTACGGATATTGAAAAATAAAGATTTTTTTTAGATTATTTAAGAATTGTTTAAGTGTATTGACAAAAATCATTCATTGTATTATTGTATTAGAAACTTAATACAATCATACAGGAGGTGATATCATGCAGTTTGATAATAATTCACCAATTTATTTGCAAATTATAAAAGAAATGACATTGCGTATTTTATCAGGTGTTATCAAACCAGGAGATAAATTGGCATCTGTGAGAGAGTTGGCAACACAATTTGGTGTCAATCCCAATACCATGCAACGTGCAATGACAGAAATGGAACGAGAAGGTTTGGTATATACAGAACGCACAAATGGAAGGTTTTTGACAGAACAAATAGAATTGCTTTCACAGAAAAAAGCATTGTTTGCGAGAGAAGAAACAGAAAAATATTTGGCATATATGCAAAAAATCGGTTTTAGCCATGAAGAAATTATATCATATTTGCAAGGGTTGCAACAGGAAGGAGAGAAACAGTCATGAGTTTATTGGAAATCAAACAGTTGGAACATCGTTATGGGAATAAAATGACTTTGGCAGGATTGAATTTGACGCTGGAAACAGGAGAAATCATTGGTTTATTGGGTCCAAATGGTGTTGGTAAAACTACATTGATGAAAATTATATGTGGCTTGATATCCAATTATGAAGGCAGTGTGTTGATAGACGGTAATCCCATTGGCATACAAAGCAAATCATTGGTTTCTTATTTGCCTGACCAGACGTATTTTCGCAAAAGTGAAAATATCCGTAGTGCCATTGGTATGTTTCGAGATTTTTACACAGATTTTGACGAAAAGAAGGCATTGGAAATGGCAATAGATTTACAATTAGATGCCAAACAAAAAATTGGAAGTATGTCAAAAGGTATGCAGGAAAAATTGCAGTTGATATTTGTGATGAGCAGGAAAGCAAGACTTTTTGTACTAGATGAGCCAATGGGCGGCATTGACCCTTCAACCAGAGATTATATTTTGACAACCATATTAAACCAATACACAGAAGATAGTTCGGTATTGCTATCTACCCATTTGGTACATGATACAGAACAAATATTTGACAGAGTGGTGTTTTTGAAACAAGGCAGAGTGTTTATCAATGAACAGGTGGATATATTGCGTGCAGAAACGGGTATGTCTATGGACCAATATTTTCGGGAGGTGTATCGCTAATGTTTGGAAAAGTTGTCAAACATGAATTACGCACAAGTGCTATTTTGTATTTGGTGTGTTTTGGGATTGCGTTATTGTTTTGTGTTGCAACCATATTCAATGGTAAAATGGCTTGGTATGGAAATGTAAAAAATGATTTGGCAATCACTGTATGGATGTTTTTGATTTTGGCATGTAGCATTTCTATTGTGGTTTTGGTTTTGATGTATAGTGTTGATACAGCAATACGATATGATCGCAGTATGTATGGCAGAGAGGGATATTTGACATTTACATTACCGATATCTTCTACACAGTTGGTATTGGGCAAATTGACAGCGTCAGTGATTTGGGGAATTGGTGTTTTTGTGTTGTGTGGTTTGCTTTGTTTTAGCATATTATACAGTACAATCGACTCCACAGAAAACATTGTGAAAATATGGGAAATGCTGAGAACAGTATTTTCACAATCAGAGATTGTGTCAAGCATACTATTGTTTTTGGGATTGTGTTTGGTAGGTATATTGGAAACGGTAGCAACGATTTATTTTTCCATTTGTATTGCATATTTACCATGTTTCCGCAAAGGAAATCGCATGATTGCATTGGGGCTGTTTTGTGCATTAACTTATGTAGAGAATAAAATATTAGAGTTTCACCCAATATATCAGGATATTGTGTTTGCACAAGATGCAGAAGATATGATATATAATAGTATACAACATATGCTTTCTATGTTGCGGGAATTGTTTGTTTTGGGGATTGTGTTAGGGACTGTGTTTACAGTACTATATATAGGTGTAACAATTTATATTACAAAGAAACATACTTCATTACAATAACAAAATGACAAAGGAGAATACATTCATTTTTGTATGTATTCTCCTTTTTGGAATGTGATGAAAATGTGTGGGGTTATCTTGTGGGAGGTTGTTCCACAAGGGCGATATCCACAATGATTTTTTTGCATTGTGGACAAAGACAACCTTCCATTTTTGCACCACCCATATAACTTTTTGCTACCAAATACTCCTCTTTTTTCTTACCATTTTCGATTTCTTGAAATTGTATATAACGACCGGATTTTAAAACGCCAGTCATCATTTCTGTATTGCAATAGGGGCATTTCATTTGGTATTCGCTTCCTTTCCTGTTTTTTTCAGTGTATCACAAATGAGAAATGGTTGTAAACAGATATTGTTTTTACTCGTCAGAAAGTGTATTTTGTGTTATGATAACGGTATCTGAGAAAAGAGGTGTTTTTTGTATGGCGAAGCTGTATTTTCGTTATGGGGCAATGGGCAGTTCAAAGTCTGCACAAGCATTGATTACAAAATTTAATTATGAAGAAAAAGGTATGCGTGTGTGGTTATTAAAACCAGCGTTAGATACACGAGATGGTATTGCAGTGCTCAAAAGCCGTATTGGCTTAACAGCATCTGCCGAAGCAGTTGCAGCAGATATGGATATTTTTCAGGCATTTCAACAAAGGGAACAAGAGTTTTATGATGTGATTATTGCAGACGAGGCACAATTTTTTACAATGGCACAAATTGAGCAGTTGCGTGACATTGTGGATATGTATAATGTGCCTGTGTTTTGTTATGGATTGCGTACAGATTTTCGGACGAAATTGTTTTTGGGCAGTATCCGCCTTTTTGAATTGGCAGACTCCATTTCGGAGTTGAAAACAGTTTGCAGTTGCGGCAACAAAGCCATTGTCAATGCAAGAATAGATGAAAAAGGCAATGTTATAGTAGATGGAGAACAGATTTTTTTGGGTGGCAATGAAAGTTATGAGCCAATGTGTTATAAGTGTTGGAAAAAAGCCATAAAGAAGGAGCAAACAACATGACTGTAAAACAAATGATGGATTTTTTGCACATTGCAGAACGTCTCAAAGACAATATCAGGCATTGTACAACAAGCAAACGCAGAGCAGAAAGTGTTGCAGAACACAGCTGGCGTGTGTCTTTGATGGCGATGATGTTGGTGCATGAAATCAAAGACGTGGATTTTTATAAAATATTGCAAATGTGTATATTGCACGATTTGGGGGAAAGTATAACAGGAGATATTCCAACTTTTTGGAAAACAGAGGAACATACCAAAATAGAAGAAATGGCAGTATTTGATTTATTGAAAAAATTACCTGAAAATTTACAAAATGATTGGAAAGCACTATTTTTGGAAATGGATGCCCAACAAACCAAAGAAGCAAAAATATATAAAGCGTTGGACAAGCTGGAAGCAGTGATTCAACACAATGAGTCACCGCTGGATACTTGGTTGCCACTGGAATATGAATTAAATCAAACATATGGCAAAGAAGAAGCAGAAACGGCACATCCATTTTTGGCAGAGTTGCGACAGCTTGCCATAGAAGATACCAAACAGAAATTGATACAAGAAATTCCAAAAAAATAACAATAAGGAAGGTGACAATATGGTTCGCTCCCGTATGAAACTTTCAAATTTGCAGATTGTTGCATTGGGATATTTTTTTGTGATATTAACAGGTACGTTGCTTTTGCTTTTGCCCATATCCACACAAAGTGGTACAACCAGCGTATTAGACGCATTGTTTACAGCGGTATCTGCTTCTTGTGTAACAGGGCTTGTAGTGCAGGATACAGGAACACATTGGACAATATTCGGACAAATCATCATATTGATTTTGATACAAATCGGTGGTTTGGGGTTTATGACAATCTCATTGAGTTTTTTGCTTTTGATGCGGCGAAGAATTGGTTTAAGATACAGAGAAGTGATGGTGGAGAGCATCAACTCTACACAAATTGGCGGTATTGTCCGATTGACCAGAAAAATATTGTGGGGGACGTTGATTTTTGAAACATTGGGAGCTACACTGCTTGCCGTGCGGTTTGTCCCACAATTTGGCTGGGCAAAAGGACTGTATTTTAGTGTGTTTCATGCCATATCTGCATTTTGTAATGCAGGTTTTGATTTATTTGGTAATTTCCAATCTATTGTGGCATATGCTGATGATGGATTGGTCAATTTTACCATCATGGGATTGATTAGCATAGGCGGACTTGGTTTTTTGGTTTGGGACGATATATTGCAAAAAAAGTTTTGCATACATCGTTATCGTTTGCATACAAAAATTGTGTTGTCAACGTCTTTGGTTTTGACATTTGGCGGTGGTTTTCTTTTGCTTTTGATGGAACGACATAATTTGGGTGTGGGTATGGATACCAGTGAAAAAATATTGACATCGTTGTTTCAATCTTGTACGGCAAGAACCGCAGGATTTAACAGCGTAGACCCTGCGGCAATGACAGGTGGTAGCAAGTTGTTGATGATGTTGTTGATGTTTATTGGCGGCAGCCCAGGTTCTACCGCAGGGGGTATCAAAACCACAACATTTATTGTGATATTGATGTATACATTGGCAGGGGTGCGTCATGAAAAAGGTGCCAATATATTTGGCAGAAGATTGGGACAAGAAGAATTGCAAAAAGCCATATATGTCTTTTTTTTCAATTTGGCATTTGTGTTGATGGGCAGTTTGGCAATATGCTGTGTACAAGAGATTGATATGACAGATGTTTTGTTTGAGGCATTTTCTGCAATGGGTACAGTTGGGATTACAACAGGTATTACAAGAGACTTGGTGCCATTGTCACGATGTATTATTATATTCTTGATGTATTGCGGCAGAGTGGGTAGTATTTCATTTGCTGTGGCGTTGTTGGAACGCAAAGCCCCGCCACCTGTGACACTGCCTGTGGAAAAAATTACCATTGGATAATAAAATGAGAGGTAGGAAAGAATATGAAATCCTTTTTGATTGTAGGTATGGGGTCTTTTGGACACCACTTGTGTCGATGTCTGGCAGAAAACGATTGTGAAATCATGGTCGTGGACAAAGATGCGTATGCTGTGGAAGATGTGCTTTCTTTGGGGGTGAGTGCAAGGATTGGAGATTGTACCAATTTGGACGTGTTGCGTTCATTTGGCATCAATTTGTTCGATGTTTGTTTTGTGTGTATGGGTACGAATTTCAAAAATAGTTTGCAAATCACCAGTTTTTTGAAAGAATTGGGTGCAAAAAAAGTATTTGCAAAGGCAGATGAAGATATACAAGCAAAATTTTTGAAACATATTGGGGCGGATAAAGTCATTTATCCTGAAAAAAATGTTGCACAACAGCTTGCGATTTCTGTCAATTTGGATAATATTTTTGATTTGATACCATTTGCAGAAAATTATTATATCGTGGAAATACAGCCTTTGGCAGTTTGGATTGGAAAAACAGTTATTGATGTGAATTTTCGTGCAAAATATAAATTGAATATCATTGCGGTCAAACAAGGTGATGAAGTGATACCATTGCCCAGTGCCAATTATGTGTTTGCAAAAGAAGAACATTTGATGGTGCTTGGACATATGGACGATATTCGAAAAGTTGTGGATTGATGGAATTTTTCAAAAAATATGATTTGTCATCATTGTGGTATATTACAAAATCCTTACAGTTTTATAAAGGCAATCGTTTTCATGATTTTATGCTTGCGTGCAATGCGGTTTTTCTGTTAAACTATAACAATGCAATAATATGACCGTTTGAGAAATACGGCAACAGAAAGAAAATCAAAATGAGGTGAACCAAATGGGTTTGTTGGAAAAAATATTCGGGAATTACAGTGAAAAAGAAATCAAAAAAATCAAACCGATTGTACAAAAAATTGAATCACTGGCTCCCCAATATGCAGCACTTTCGGACGAAGAACTGAAAGGCAAAACAAAAGAATTTAAAGACCGTCTGGCAAAGGGTGAAACATTGGACGATATTTTGCCAGAAGCTTATGCAGTGGTAAGAGAAACAGCGTCTCGTCCTCATGTGTTGAATATGCGTCATTTTCCTGTGCAGTTGATGGGCGGTATTGTCATGCACCAAGGACGTATTGCTGAAATGAGAACTGGGGAAGGGAAAACATTGGTGGCAACACTGTCCGCATATTTGAATGCCTTGGAAGGCAAAGGCGTACATGTTGTGACTGTCAATGACTATTTGGCACAGCGTGACAGTGAATGGGTAAGTCCCATATTCAATGCTTTGGATATGACCGTAGGCGTTATTTTGAATGACATGGATAATGACCAACGTCGTGCGGCATATGCTTGTGATGTCACATATGGCACAAACAATGAATTTGGTTTTGACTATTTGCGTGACAATATGGTTGTTAGAAAAGAAAGTATGGTACAAAGGGATTTGCACTTTGCCATCATCGACGAAGTGGACTCTGTGTTGATTGACGAAGCAAGAACCCCTTTGATTATTTCTGGCAGTGGTTCCAAATCCACAGATTTGTATCGTGTGGCAGATTTGTTTGTAAAACAGTTGAAAAAAGGTCGTATATTGAATGAAGATGATGCGATGAACCCTTTGATGAAAGAAGAATTGCAAGAAGAAGGCGATTATATTCTGGACGAAAAGGCAAAAAGCGTTGTGCTGACGCAAGAAGGGATTGCCAAAGCAGAAAGATTTTTCTCTGTGGATAACTTGTCTGACCCTGAAAATTTGGAATTGCAACACCATATCAACAATGCATTGAAAGCAAACTACAATATGCATTTGGATAAAGATTATGTAGTCAATGAAGGCGAAATCGTCATTGTTGATGAATTTACAGGTCGTATGATGCCGGGCAGAAGATATTCTGATGGTCTGCATCAAGCAATCGAAGCAAAAGAAAATGTACAAGTAAGACGAGAAAGCAAAACATTGGCAACCATCACATTCCAGAATTATTTCAACAAATATAAAAAGAAATGTGGTATGACAGGTACTGCAAAAACAGAAGAAGACGAATTCCGTAACATTTATGGTATGGACGTTGTGGAAATTCCCACAAACAAACCGGTTGCAAGAAAAGATTTGCAAGATTTGGTATATCGTACCGAAGCAGGCAAATTCCGTGCTGTGGTACAAGATATTGCAAAATCATATGAAACAGGACAGCCTGTTTTGGTGGGTACTGTCACCATTGAAAAATCAGAAGAATTGAGCAGGCTGCTCAAAAGAGAAGGTATCAAACATCAGGTGCTGAATGCAAAATATCACGCACAAGAAGCAGAAATTGTTGCATAAAAAAAAAAAAAAGGTGCAGTTACCATTGCGACAAACATGGCCGGTCGTGGTACAGACATCAAACTGGGAGAAGGCGTACCAGAGTTGGGTGGTTTGAAAATCATCGGTACAGAACGTCATGAATCCAGACGTATTGACAACCAGTTGCGTGGGCGTTCCGGTCGTCAAGGTGACCCTGGTGAATCCAGATTTTATATTTCTTTGGAAGACGATTTGATGCGTTTGTTTGGCTCTGAAAAAACCATGAAATTGGTAGATGCAATGGGTATGAGCGAAGACGAACCCATTGAAGCAGGTATGCTGACAAAAGCCATTGAAAATGCACAGAAAAAAGTTGAAGGCAATAACTTTGCAATCCGTAAACATTTGCTGGAATATGACCAAGTCATGAACGAACAGCGTGAAGTCATTTATGGCGAAAGAAAACGTGTGTTGTATGGTGAAAATCTGAGAGAAAGTATCATGAATATGATAAATCAGACCATAGATCGTATCATTGATGCACATATCAGCGAAGAACAACTGCCGGAAGAATGGGATATGAATGCATTGAGTGAAACATTCTCTGCAATCATTCCAGTAGGTAAAATCAACATCAAAGAAGATGCGATGTCCAAAATGACAAAAGAAAAAATGAAAGAAAATCTCAAAAAACTGGGTGTACAGCTGTATGAGATGAAAGAAAAAGAAATCGGCGACGAAGAACGTATGCGTGAATTGGAAAGAGTTGTAATGTTGCGTGCCATCGACCAAAAATGGATGGACCACATTGATGATATGGACCAAATGCGTCAAGGTATCGGGTTGCATGCTTATGCACAACGTGACCCGCTGATTGAATATAAATTTGCGGCATATGATATGTTTGAAGAAATGAGCAATCATATACAAGAAGATACTTTGAAAATATTGTATCGTGTGCGTATCGAAACAGAGGCAACCAGAGAAGAAGTACAACAGCCTATGTTTACAAACAAAGATGATACCACAACCAAAAAACCCAAAAAAAGAGAAGAAGAAAAAATTGGTAGAAATGACCTTTGCCCTTGTGGTAGTGGTAAAAAATATAAACAGTGTTGCGGCAGAAATGCATAAAACACTTTGCTTATGAACTGGACGGGGAAACATTGCATATATGTAATGTTTTTCCGAAAAGATAAAAGAAAAAATATCCATATATAAAGGAGTTGATTTTTGATGTTCGAATTAGAACAAATTCGATTGGGCTTGTCTGCCTACGATGAAAAATTAGAGGAAATGGGGGCTTCACTTTGACGTCGCTGGTGCGAAAGAAAAGATAGCCGAATTGGAAGAACTTTCTGCTGATCCCGATTTTTGGAATGATATGCAGAAAAGTCAGAAAACTTTGCAACAATTAAAAGCTTTGAAAAACAAAGTCGAAACATATGAAGGTCTTGTGACAAAATACGAAGATATTTTGACACTCATTGAAATGGGTATCGAAGAACAAGACGAAACCGTTTACGAAGAAGTCAAAGAAATGAATGACAGCTTTTTGGAAGAATACGAACAGCTGCATGTGGCAACCATGTTGGACGGGGAATATGACCGCAACAATGCCATTGTGACATTGCACGCAGGTACAGGCGGCACAGAGGCTTGTGACTGGACAAATATGCTGTTTCGTATGTACACCAAATGGGCGGCAAAAGCAGGTTTTGAAGTGGAAATATTGGATATGCTAGATGGTGACGAAGCAGGTTTGAAATCTGTGACATTGCAGATAAATGGCGAAAATGCTTATGGTTATTTGAAATCTGAAAAAGGTATCCATCGTTTGGTGCGTGTGTCACCGTTTGACAGCTCTGGCAGACGACATACTTCTTTTGCCTCTTGCGATGTTATGCCAGAAATTGAAAATGATAATGAAATTGAAGTCAAAGCAGATGACATTCGTATTGACACATATCGTGCAAGCGGTGCAGGTGGTCAGCACGTCAACAAAACATCTTCTGCAATTCGTATCACACATTTCCCAACAGGAATTGTTGTACAGTGTCAAGATGAAAGAAGCCAATTTAGTAACAAAGAGCGTGCTTTCAAAATGCTCAAAAGTAAATTGTTATCATTGAAAATAGAAGAACAAATGCAGAAATTGGCAGAAATTCGTGGTGATGTTAAAGAAATTGGCTGGGGCAGTCAAATTCGTTCTTATGTATTTATGCCATATACAATGGTAAAAGACCATCGTACAGGTGAAGAAACGGGTAATGTCAATGCAGTGATGGATGGTGCCATTGATAATTTTATGAGTGCCTATCTGGCTTGGATACACAGCTAAAAGGAGCATACGGACTTTGAAAGAAATTAAAATTACACAAAATGAACAAAATCAAAGACTGGATAAATATTTGATGAAATATTTCAACAAAGCCCCAAAAAGCTTTGTATATAAAATGCTTCGCAAAAAGCGGATTAAACGAAACGGTAAAAAAGCAGAGGGTGGCGAGATGCTTTTGGAGGGGGATACCCTCCAACTGTATCTGGCAGAAGAAACCATGCAAGATTTTATGGAACAAAAAGCAGTACCTGTTGCAAAACGGCATTTTGGCATTGTGTATGAAGATGATGACTTGCTTGTTGTGAACAAACCAGCAGGACTTTTGACACACCCAGAAACAGCAGAAGACAGAGAAACACTCATTGACCAAATATTGTACTATCTGTATCAAAAAGGGCAGTATATACCAGATGCACAAAGCACATTTACACCCGCAGTGTGCAATCGTTTGGACAGAAACACAAGTGGTATTGTCATTGCAGGCAAAACATTGCGTGCAGTACAAGCAGTCAATGAGGCCATTCGCACAAAACATTTGGAAAAATATTATGTGACATTGGTTTCAGGTGTTGTGGAACAATCTGGGGAAATTGATTTGTATTTATCAAAAGATGAAAGCCGCAATCAAGTGCGTACAAGCACAACCGACAAAGCAGGGTATCGCAAAGCACGCACAAAATACCGGCCTTTGGCAAATACCGCAGATTGTACATTGCTGGAATTGCAACTGATTACAGGAAAAACACACCAAATTCGTGCACATTTGCAGGCAATTGGACACCCCGTTTGGGGAGATAGAAAATATGGCAATGGTGTTGTCAATACAGCACTCAAAGCAAAATTTGCCATATCCAACCAATGTTTGCATGCACAAAGAATTGTTTGGAAACAACAAGAAGGATTTCTTGGCTATTTGTATGGCAAAGAAATGAAAGCCCATTTGCCCAAACAAATGCAGGCAGTTTGTGATACGTTGTTTGGTGAACAGGAACACTTCTGAACAGAAGAAGGAGTGAGATTTTTATGAAAGCAATTATATTGGCGGCAGGGTATGCCACACGCCTTTATCCTTTGACCATAAACACACCAAAGGCATTGCTTCCCATTAACAAAAAACCAATCATTGATTATATTGTGGAACAACTCAATACCATTCAAGAGATTGATGCCATTTATGTGGTGACAAACAGTCGTTTTGCCAACGATTTTACAGATTGGGCAAAAAGAGCACCCGGACAAATCCCCATTACGGTATTGGACGATGGCACAACCAGTGACGAAAATAAAAAAGGGGCTGTGGGAGATATTGGTTTTGTCATTGCACAAATGCATATCGATGACGAATTGCTCATTATTGCAGGAGATAATTTCTTTACTTACTCTTTGCAAGATTATGTGCAGTTTTATAGACAAAAAGACCATGATTGTGTTTGTGTCAAAGAATGGCAAGACAAATCCATGTTGTCGCAGTTTGGTATTGCATTGTTAGATGAAAATGGAAAAGTGTTGGATATTGAAGAAAAACCAAAATACCCAAAATCCAATACAGCTGTATTTGCAACATATTTGTATAAAAAAGAAACAGTGCCTTTGTTTAAAGAATATTTGGATACAGGCAATAATCCAGATGCACCAGGGAATTTTCCTGCATGGTTGTATCATAAAAAAGATGTGTATGCATATAAATTTGCAGGAGAATGTTATGACATTGGTACGCCTGAAAGTTATCGGGAAGTTTGCCGATTGTATGAAACAAAATAAAAAAATGGCTTCTGCCGCCCTTTTTTTGCAAAGGTGAGGCAAAAAAGCCGACACAAAAAAATGATACCGTGCATCTTCATAGCAAAACAATCATAGAAGAATACTTTGGAAATCAAGGTATTCTTCTATTTGAATTTTATCAATAAGTTTTTTTATGGGTGTCGGATTTTTAGAAAAAGAAAAAAAGGAGGCGGCAATATCATGGAATGGTTGGAAGTATTTGTAGAAACTTCTCAAATCGGATTGGAACCTGTGGAAGGTGTGTTGTATCAATGCGGTTTGACAGGGTTGATGATACATGATGCTGATGATTTTACAGAATTTTTGGAAAATCCTAACAGAGATTGGGATTATGTAGCTGATGAATTGGTGGCAGAAAAACAAGAGCAAGTCACAGGGATTACATTCTTTTTGCGTGACAATTTGTATGGCAAAGAACAACTTTCTCAAATAAAAGGAGCTTTGCAGGCAGTCAAAGAAACAGAAAAAGAATTGGACTTGGGCTCTCTTGCTCTGACATTGAAAAATGTCGCAGAGGAAGATTGGGCAAATAATTGGAAAAAATATTTTAAACCTTTCCCGGTAGGTGAAAAAATTATGATAAAACCTTCTTGGGAAGAATTGCCTGCACAAACAGATAAAATTGTATTGAAAATCGACCCAGGGCATATTTTTGGTACAGGTACACATGAAACCACACAACTTTGTATGGAATTGATTGAAAGTTATGTCAAAAAAGAAGATATGGTGTTGGATATTGGTTGTGGCAGCGGCATATTGTCTATTGCCTCATTGTTGCTTGATGCCAAAGAAGCAGATGCCGTGGATATTGACCCAAATGCCATACAGATTGCTTATGAAAACAGTGACAGAAATGATATTTCACGTGAAAAATATCATGTAAAAGCAGGCAATATATTAGAAGATGAAACATTACAGCAAGCATACAGTGGCAAAAAATATGATTTGGTTGTGGCAAATATTGTGGCAGATGTGATTATCGCATTGACAAAACAAGTGCCAGATTACATCAAAGATGGTGGTATATTCCTTTGTAGTGGTATCATCACAGAACGCAAAGAAGATGTGCTTGCGGCATTGCAAGCGGCAGGGTTTGGCGTATTGCAAATCAAAGAAAAAACAAGCTGGGTTGCCATTGCAGCAAGATATGAGGGATAAGAAATGCCAAAATTTTTTGTAACACCCCAACAAATCAAAGACAATCAAATTATATTGACAGGTGAGGATGAAAAACATATCAAAACCGTATTGCGTGCCAAAACAGGGGATATGATAACCGTGTGTGACGGTTTGGGTATGGATTATGAATGTCGTATCACAGATTTTGCCGATGGTGTGGTGACAGAAGTGGTTTCAAAAGAACTTTGCGACGTAGAACCACAAACAAAAATCACACTGTATCAAGGTTTGCCAAAAGGTGACAAAATGGAATGGATTATTCAAAAATGTGTGGAATTAGGCATTGAGAAAATTGTGGCTGTTTCCACAGAACGTGCCATTGTCAAATTGGATAAAAAAGAGGCAAAAAAATTGGAACGTTGGCAAAAAATTGCAGAGGCGGCAGCAAAGCAAAGTGGTCGAGGTATCATTCCACAAATTGGGCAAAAAGTACTGACATTTGGAGAGGCTGTGGCACATGCAAACACATTAGACGGAGCAATCATTCCTTATGAAAAAGAAACACAAAGAGGTGTTCGGCAATTCGTGGGTGATTTTTCCGGAAAAACCATAGGTGTGTTTATTGGACCAGAAGGTGGTTTTTCAGAAGCAGAAATACAACAAGCACAACAAAAAGGCGTTCTACCTGTGACATTGGGCAAACGCATACTGCGTACAGAAACAGCGGGTATGACAACATTGGCATTGTTGTTGTATGAATTGGGTTAAAGGAGGTATGACGATGATTTATTTTGATAACGCGGCAACTACAAGAGCATTGCCGGAAGTGGTAGAAAAAATGACATATATGCTTTGTGAAAATTTCGGAAATCCAGCGTCTGTTAGTGTCATGGGTTTGGAAGTGGAAAAAGAAATTCGCAAAGCCGCAAATATATTGGCAAACGGTATTGGTGCCAAAGAAGAAGAAATATTCTTTACAAGTGGTGGTACAGAAGGCGACAACTGGGCAATATATGGCACAACAGAAGGTTATGCAAGGGCAGGCAAACATTTGATTACCACAAAAATTGAACATCCTGCTGTGACAAGTCCTATGAAAGCATTAGAAGAAAAAGGGTATGATGTGACATGGCTTTCTGTGGATTGCAAAGGGCATATTTCTATGGAAGAATTGGCAGATGCCATTCGTGCGGATACCATATTGGTTAGTATCATATTGGTCAATAATGAAACAGGTACTATTCAAAATGCGGAAGAAATTGGGAAATTGGTCAAACAAAAAAATCCTGATACATTGTTCCATATAGATGCTGTGCAGGCATTTGGGAAATATCCCATTGATGTACAGAAAATGAAAGTGGATTTGTTGACAATGAGTGGGCATAAAATACATGGACCAAAAGGTGTGGGCATGTTGTATATGCGAAAAGGGTTGAAAGTGCGTCCTTTGCTTTTGGGCGGCGGACAGCAAAAAGGACAACGTGCAGGCACAGAAAACGGTGCAGGTGTTGCGGCATTGGGTGTTGCAGCTGATATAGCATTTCGTGGGTTGCAAGAAAATATCGTCCATGTGAAAGAAGTCAAAAAGACATTGTTAGATGGCATATTGGAAATGCCAGATACACAGTTAAATGGTGATGATTTGGATACCGCAAGCCCTTATGTGTTGAATGTGACATTCAAAGGGGTACGCAGTGAGGTATTGCTGCATAGTTTGGAAAGCAAAGGAATTTTTGTTTCCGCAGGTTCTGCTTGTGATAGCAGGAAAAAAAATGGCAGCCATGTGCTGACAGCAATGGGTTTGCCATTTGAAGAAATTGAGGGGGCTGTGCGGTTTAGTTTTTGTCGTTATAACACGGTGGAAGAAGCAAAAGAGTGTTTGCAGGTACTCAAAGAAATCGTACCATTTTTACGCAGAATGAACAGACCAAGATAAAAGAAATAAAGGAGAAAAGGTATGGCAGAAAAAGTATTGCTTGTGAAATTTGGTGAAGTTGCCATGCGTGGGGATAATCAATATATTTTTATCAACCGTTTGATATTGGCAATTAGAAGAAATTTAGAGGCTGTTGGGAATTATTATGTTGTGAGAGAACCAGGACGCTTGATTGTGGAAGACAGAGGAGGCGAAATGGATTATGACACTGTCATTCCCAGAGTAGAACCCATATTTGGTTTGGTGGGACTTTGCCCAGGTCTGAAATTGGAGAAAATGTCAATGGAAACATTGAAAAAAGATGCATTGGCACATATGCAAGAAATGTATGGCGATACACCCATGACATTCAAAGTCAATGCAAGACGTTCCAACAAAGGATTTGAAGTGCGTTCTCAGGATATTTGTGCAGAGTTGGGAGAATATATTTTGGACAATATGTCAAATATGACCGTAAATGTCAAAACGCCAGATGTTGTGTTGTATGTGGAAGTCAGAAATCGTATTTATTTGTATTCCAAAGTCATCAAAACATATGGTGGTTTGCCTTATGGCAGTTCTGGAAAAGGTGTTTCTTTGCTTTCTGGCGGCATTGATAGCCCTGTTGCAACTTGGATGATGGCAAAACGTGGCGTGGAAGTGGAAGGGGTATATTTCCATAGTCCACCATACACAAGCGAATGGGCAAAACAAAAAGTCATTGATTTGGGCAAACGCATTGCAGACTTTACAGGTTCTTTTAAATTGTATGTGGTACCATTTACAGATTTGCAGTTGTATTTGTTGGAAAATGTACCACATGACAAATTGACCATTCATTTGAAACGTGCTATGATGCGTGCCGCAGAACAGATTGCAGTCAAAGATGGTGCATGGAGTTTGATTACAGGAGAAAGTGTGGGACAAGTGGCAAGCCAAACCATGCAAGGCATTTATGCCATCAATGCCGTTTGTAATATGCCTGTGTTGCGTCCTTTGGCAGGTATGGACAAACAGGAAATTATAAATATTGGTACAAAAATTGGTACTTATGATATTTCCATTCGTCCATATGAAGATTGTTGCACCATATTTGTGGCAAAACATCCACAGATTAAACCAAGATTGCATGTGATTGAACGTATTGAGAAAAAACTGACAGATTTGGACAAATATATTGATGAGGCAGTGGAAAAAGCCGAAATCATAGAACTTTAAAAAACAAGAATATCCCATATTTGGGATATTCTTATTTTTTTGCCATATGACAAAACAGTTGAGAAATAAAGCATTTTATGCTATACTATATCATTGCAATATGCATTTGAAACAGAAAAAGGAGGCGATACCATGTCGGAACATACTTTCGATGTGGCAACAAATATTCGCATGACAGAGCAACTGCAATGTCGTATGTTGGCGTTGCTTTCTGATTTTTTTACAGGAATGTATCAAAATGTATCGAAATCAGAACAGGCTGAAATATTGGCTGATATGGAAATTGCGTTGTTTTTGATGGCGAAACGATTGGGCATTTCAAAAGAAATGTTGGACAGAAAAGCAGTGTCTGCCATAAAAGCAACATTGCTTAAAACAGATAATTCTTTTTGGAAAGAAGATTTATTGCATGTTTTATATGCAATGGAAAAAGAGTGAACAGTCATGGAGGCTGAATTATGAATCAAAAACAAGATAAAGATACAAAGATAGGCAGTGGCAGGATGTTGGGTATTGCAATCTGTATCATATTGATGGTCGTGTGTATGGTGCTTGACATACGTGTGGGTATTGTGCCGCTGGTGGGCATATTGGTATGTATTGTTTTTATCCCTTATTTGAAAGAATTATTCTGGGAACCTCCACAGCCCACACAAGAACAAAATCGCTTTTTGGATACAGCAGTGTTGCAAGAAAATTTTTCGATACCACAAAATTTGCCTTTGCCGTATGCCGTGTTGGATATACGAGGTAAATTGATGATGTCAAATGAGAAGTTTGCAAATGTGTTCCAACAACCAGAAGATGCAAAAGAAATGATTGATATGCTTTTGAAAACAAGTGGTGGTGGAGAAGTGCAGACCATTGCCGTGGGTGAAAAATATTATCAAGCAGCACTCAATCATTGTGATGTGATGGACAAAAGCGGGGCGATTGGTACGGTGTTGACGCTGATTATGGCAGATGATACAGAAAATCATCAGCTCAAACAAAAATTGCAAGCCAATGAAACGGTTGTATGTATGATATTGCTGGACAATTATGATGATGTATTGGATAGCATTGATGAAAATCGTTTGCCAATATTGTCTGCTTTGATAGATAGAAAGTTACATCAATTAGCAGTTAATTATGATGGCTTTGTCAAAAAATTGGAAAAAGACCGCTATGTTTTTCTGCTTTCCAAAGGCAATTTGGAAAAATGTAAAGACAAAAAATTTGAGCCATTCCAAGAAATCAAAGAAATTTCCGTTGGGGAACATATTCCTGTGACATTCAGTATTGGTATTGGTATTGGGAATGGTTCTTTGGCAGAAGCCATGCAAAATGCAAAAGCGGCGATTGATTTGGCTTTGGGGCGTGGTGGTGACCAAGTGCTTATCAAAGATGGTGAAAAATATCTGTTCTATGGTGGCAAAAGTGGTGAAATACAGCGAAATGCAAGAATTCGTGCCAGAGTAAAAGCAGATGCTTTGATGGAATTGATGGCAGATGCGGCAGATATACTAGTTATGGGGCATAAACAAGCGGATTTGGATAGTTTGGGTTCTTGTATTGGTATTTATGCTATGGCAAAAAGTGTTGATAAAAAATGTAACATCATTATGGATAAAATGAGCAAAGGTGTGGAAAGACTTTGCGAAAAAATGAACGAAAGTGGAAAATTTGGCGGTGTCATTATCAATGGCACAGAGGCTATGCGTATGATGAGTGATAAAACGCTTGTGGTGATTGTGGATACCCATAGAGAAACCATGGTGGATAGTCCACAAGTGTTGATGGCGGCGAAAAAAATTGTAGTGTTTGACCATCATAGAAAAAGTACGGATTATATCGACCAAGCGGTGTTGATGTATCATGAACCATATGCTTCCTCTACATCGGAACTCATTACCGAAATGATACAGCATATGGATAAAAAGGTGAAGCTCAACCATATCGAAGCAGATGCATTATTGGCAGGGATTACCGTAGATACCAAAAATTTCTGTGTCAAAACAGGTGCTATGACATTTGAGTCTGCGGCATTTTTGCGTCGAAACGGTGCAGACAGCATTCGTGTGCGATTGCTGTTCCAAAACGATATGGACGCTTATAAAGCAAAAGCAACGGCAGTGCGTGATGCAGAACTGTTCCGTAAATATATTGCCATTTCTGTTTGTCCTTCTGATGTGGAAAATTCCACATTAATTGCAGCACAGGCAGCAGATGACCTGATGAATGTAACAGGGATAAAAGCCTCTTTTGTGTGTTGTAAAGTGGAAGACACCATTTATGTCAGTGCCAGAAGTTTTGGAGAAATCAATGTGCAAAGAGTGATGGAAAAATTAGGCGGCGGTGGGCATTTGACGGTTTCTGGGGCACAGCTTGTGGGTTGTGGCACAGACGAGGCAAAAGAAAAAATACGCAATGCCATTGTAGAATATTTGGAGGAGGAAGCATAACGATGAAATTGATATTATTAGAAGATGTAAAAAGTGTTGGTAAAAAAGGTGAGTTAATCAATGCCAGTGAGGGGTATGCAAGAAATTTCTTATTGCCCAAAAAATTGGCTGTGGAAGCAACAAAATCCAATTTGAATGACTATGAATTGAAACAAAAAGCAGAAGCAAAACGCAAACAAGAAGAATTGGCACATGCACAAGAAGTAGCAAAAGCACTCAATGATAAAGTTGTGACCATTCGTGTCAAAACAGGTGAAAATGGGAAATTGTTTGGTTCTGTAACAAATAAAGAAGTGGCGGAAGAAATCATCAAACAAACAGGTTTGGATTTTGATAAGAAAAAAGTTTCCATTGGCGACCCCATCAAAATGTTGGGAGAACGTACTGCAGTGATTAAATTGCACCCAAAAGTAACAGCAGAAGTTTCTATTAAAATTGTGGAAGCGTAACCTGTAAGGAGTCGGACAAATATGGAGCAACAAAACATGCCTGCGGAAACATTCCAGAATGTGCCGCCTCATGATGATGCGGCAGAATTGTCAGTACTTGGGGCAATGTTTTTGGATAGAGAGGCTGCTTCTATAGCGTTGGAAGTGTTGCAGGGGGCAGACTTTTATCGCCCTGACCACAGACAGGTGTTTGAGGCAGCAGAAGAATTATATCATAGTGGTATTCCCATTGACATGATTACTGTCAAAAATAAGCTGGAAGAAAAACAGGTATTTGAACAAATTGGTGGTATCTCTTTTTTGGTGAGTATTTCCACAGCCGTAGGCAGTTCTGTCAATGTGCGTCATTATGCTACCATTGTGGAAGAAAAAGCGGTTTTGCGAAAACTTATTCATGCAGCAGGAAATATTTCTCAAATGAGTTATGAGGGAAAAACAGATATCAATGCGATTATGGATAACGCAGAAAAAAGCATATTTGATATTATGCAAAACCGCCATTCTGACCAATTCCATCACATTCGAGATATTGCGGTGGACGCTATTGAAAAAATAGAAAATATTTATTATTCCAAGGGCAAATTGACAGGTGTGCCAACTGGATTTTTGGACTTTGACCAAAAAACAGCAGGTTTGCAAAAGTCAGACTTGATATTGTTGGCGGCTCGTCCGTCTATGGGAAAAACAGCATTTGCTTTGAATATCATTCAAAATGCGGCAATACGAAGCAATGTGCCAACAGCAGTGTTTTCTCTGGAAATGAGCAGAGAACAGCTTGTAAACAGAATGCTTTGTTCAGAGGCGATGTTGGACGCACAGCGATTGCGTACAGGAGAGTTGACAGATAGTGATTGGACAGACCTTATACAGGCAATGGGGCCTTTGTCACAAGCTCCTATTTATATTGATGATACACCAGGGGTGACACCTATGGAGATACGCTCCAAGTGTCGGCGTTTGAAAGTGGAAAAGGGACTAGGCTTGATTGTGATTGATTATTTGCAGTTGATGAACGGTAATGGCAGAACAGATTCTCGTCAGCAAGAAATTTCAGAAATTTCTCGTTCCTTGAAAGCCATTGCAAGAGAGATGGAAGCACCTGTAATTGCATTATCACAGTTGAGCCGTGCGTGTGAACAACGTGCTGACCATCGCCCAATGCTTTCGGACTTGAGAGAGTCAGGAGCGATTGAACAAGATGCTGATGTTGTAGCATTTTTGTATCGTGATGAATACTATTTCCCAGATACGGAAAAGAAAAATCAAGCAGAATTGATTATTGCCAAACAAAGAAATGGTCCAACAGGTACTGTGGATTTGACTTGGATGGGACAGTATACAAAATTTGGAAATTTTTTGAAAAAGTTTTGAATAAAACCTCTGTATGTATGACATATGGAGGTTTTTTATTTTGTATGTGTTTGTGATTGACGGACATTTTTCTTTCTGATATTACCAAGATGTAGGAAAGACACAGAGAAATATCAAATATTATTTTCAAACAAGAAAGGGGAAATTGTCATGAGAAGTAAAAAAATGATGGTATCTATGTTGTCTATGAGTATGGTGTTGGGGGCAGCAGCACTGTCTGCATATGCAAGCACAGCCCCAACGGAACAAGGGCAGACAAATGATATGGTGCGTTCAAAAGATATAAGTAAAGGTTCTTATTCTGACAGTCAAACATTTCTGCAATCACACAAATTGTATAGAAATAATAGAAAATATGTAAATTTCTGGATAAATAACACGGGCGATAGAAGCATTACCATTACGATTGATGGTGCGGGTGCAAGGGAGATAAAACCGGGGAAAAGTGGGCATATTTCTGCAACAGTAAGTAGATTAACAGGATATTATGATTTTATGGCTGTACAAACAGATGGAAACGGTGGTACAATGAGTTTTGATTATCGCATTGCACAAAGAGATAGCCAATAACAAAAAATATCACAAATAGTGACAAAATATATATATATTTACCATTGACGGACATTTTTCTTTCTGATATTACCAAGATGTAGGAAAGACACAGAGAAATATCAAATATTATTTTCAAACAAGAAAGGGGAAATTGTCATGAGAAGTAAAAAAATGATGGTATCTATGTTGTCTATGAGTATGGTGTTGGGGGCAGCAGCACTGCCTGCATATGCAAGCACAACAATACAAACAACACAAAAAGAAGAAATGATGCCATATGCAATCGGGGAAATTGATGCAAATAGTTTGACAGATGTAGATGGATTTTCAACATATTTTGAGTTGTCAAAAGGTGGCGGAAAATATATCAATTTTTGGGTGAAAAATACAGGTAGAAACAGCATTGCAATCACAATCAATGATAAAGGGGAACGTGTCATAGAACCAGGGAAAAGTGGTCATATTTCGGTGAAGGCAGGTGCGTTGACAAAAGGCTATGTGTTCAAGGCAGAAGGGACACCGAATGGTGGCAGAATTAGTTTGGATTATCGCATTGCACAAAGAGATAGCCAATAACAAAAAATATCACAAATAGTGACAAAATATATATATATTTACCATTGACGGACATTTTTCTTTCTGATATTACCAAGATGTAGGAAAGACACAGAGAAATATCAAATATTATTTTCAAACAAGAAAGGGGTAATTGTCATGAAAAGTAAAAAAATGATGGTATCTATATTGTCTATGAGTATGGTGTTGGGGGCAGCAGCACTGCCTGCATATGCAAGCACAGCAACACAAACAACACAAAAACAAGAAGAAATGATGCTGAAGGAAATAGGGGAAATTGCTTCAGACAGTTTGACAGAAGTAAAGAGCTTTTCAACATATTTTGATTTGTCGAAAGGTGGCGGAAAATATATCAATTTCTGGGTAAAAAATACAGGAAGAAACGATATTGCAATCACAATCAATGATAAAGAAAGACGTGTCATAAAAACAGGTGATAGTGGACATATTTCAGTGAAGGCAGGTACGTTGACAAAACGTTATACATTTGATGCGGTACCTACACCAAATGGTGGCAGAATCAGTTTGGATTATCGCATTGCACAAAGAGATAGCCAATAACAAAAAAATATCACAAATAGTGACAAAATATTTATATATGTTTACCATTGACGGACATTTTTCTTTCTGATATGATAAAGATGTAGGAAAGACACAGAGAAATACCAAATATTATTTTCAAATAAGAAAGGGGAAATTGTCATGAAAAGTAAAAAAATGATGGTATCTATATTGTCTATGAGTATGGTGTTGGGGGCAGCAGCACTGCCTGCATACGCAAGCACAACAACACAAACAACACAAAAACAAGAAGAAATAATGCCACGTGATTATGATGTTTCCAGTGGTAGTGAAGAAAACATTGTAGAGTTGGAGAAGCCTTATACATTGGATAAAAAGGATGGGAAATATATCAATTTTTGGATAAGAAATACTGGGCATAACGATATTGCAATTACCATAAATGGTAAGGCGGAAAGAATTATTAGTCCAGGCAAACAAGGGCATACTTATATAGAAGCAGGTTTCTTTAAAAAAGAGTATATATTCAAGGCAGTACCTACACCGAATGGTGGCAGAATCAGTTTGGATTATAGCATTGCACAAAGAGATAGCCAATAACAAAAAATATCACAAAAAGTGACAAAAATATTTATATATGTTTACCATTGACGGACATTTTTCTTTCTGATATTACCAAGATGTAGGAAAGACACAGAGAAATATCAAATATTATTTTCAAACAAGAAAGGGGTAATTGTCATGAAAAGTAAAAAAATGATGGTATCTATGTTGTCTATGAGCATGGTGTTGGGTGCGGTAGCACTACCTGCATACGCAAGTACAGCCCCAACAAAACAAGAACAGACAAATGATATGGTGCGTGCGAAAGATATCAGTAAAGGTTCTTTTTCTGAAGATGATACATTTCGTTACAAAGATACATTATATCAAAATAATGGAAAATATGTAAATTTCTGGATAGATAACACAGGAGATAAAAGTATAACCATTACGATTGATGGGAAGGGTGCAAGAGAGATTAAACCAGGAAAAAATGGGCATATTTCAGCTAAGGTAGGTATGCTTGCAAGAGATTACGAGTTTATGGCAAAACCAACAAGTGACAGTGGTGGAACAATTACATTTGATTATCGTATTAAACAAAGAGATTAGTAAGCATCTTAATGAAAAATGTATTGTATCAAAAAAAGAAGTATCACAAGCTTTTGTGATACTTCTTTTTTATGCAAGTACGAGCCATTGTGCCACATGGAAGAATATCAACAATGCCACAGCGTCTACCACTGTGGTAATGAGCGGCCCTGCCATGATGGCTGGGTCCAAACGGCAGACTTTTGCCAATATCGGGAGCATACACCCCATGGCTTTTGCCACCACAACCACAAGCCCCATACTCACAGAAACGGTCAAATCCACCATAATATCCGTAGATGGGCTGAATATGGTTTGTTTGCAAAAATTGAGTGCCGCCAGTAATGCACCGCATATCAAACCAACTTGCACTTCTTTTCCCAATACACGGAAAATATCTTTGGGGCGGACTTCCCCCAATGCCATACCACGAATAATCATGGCAGAGGCTTGTGAACCGGCATTTCCCCCTGTACCCGTCAATATGGGGATAAATGTAGACAATACCACCGCTTCATCTAATATGCCTTGATACATACCAATGATAAAACTACTGAGTGTCCCAGATACCATCAAGATACAAAGCCATACAATGCGGTTTTTTGCCAATTTGACAACAGGTGTTTTCAAATATTCTTCATCGGAAGGCAGCAACGCCGCCATTTTTTCCATATCTTCCGTGGTTTCTTCATCGATAACGTCCACAATATCGTCGACCGTGATGATACCTACCAAACGGTTTTCGCCATCTACCACAGGCAATGCCATAAAATTATATTTTCGGAACAGATGGGCAGCTTCTTCTTGGTCGTCTAATGTTGCTACGGAAATGACATCTTCTTCCATCAATGTATCTATGGTGATATTTTCTTCTGCCAAAAGTAATGTACGTAGCGGCAACACACCAACCAGATGTTTTTTGTCATCAATGACATAACAGGTGTATATGGTTTCTTTGTCAAGCCCAGTATGCCGTATGATTTCCATAGCACGTTTTGCTGTCATTTCTTTATAAAGATACACATATTCTACGGTCATCAAACTACCAGCAGAATTTTCGGGATAATGCAAAAAACGGTTAATGAGTTGTCTGGTTTTGTTGTCGGTGTTTCGCAATACTTTATTGACAAGATTTGCAGGGGCTTCCTCCAAAAAGTCGACGGTATCGTCCAAATACATATTATCTACAATGTTGCGCACTTCGTTATCAGTAATAGAGGTGAAAAGCATTTCTTGTGTGTCATTGTCCAAATAAGAAAACGCTTCCGCAGCAATATCTTTTGTGAGCAAACGAAACAGAAATAATTGTTTTTCGGCAGGTAGTTCTTCTAAAAATTCTGCAACATCAGCAGGATTTTGTTCGTTTAATGCATTGCGTAATGCCAAATAAGCCCCTTGTTTTAGATAGTCTTGCCAAAGGGCTGTGGTTTCGCTCCAATGTTCCATACGGTTCGCCTCCTTTTTTTAGAATACAAATATAGATGCAATGTTAAAATAAATAATCAATGCAATGGCATCGACCAATGTAGAAATCAATGGTCCTGCCATCATTGCAGGATCAACTTTTACCAATTTTGCAAACAGAGGCAATATACAACCGATGGTTTTGGAAAGTACAACAACAGCTGCCATACTCAAAGATACTGTCAAATCAACGGCAAATTCTGTGTTGGGGCTGAGAAATGTCATACGTAGCAAATTGATACCACACAAAACAGCACCACAAAGTACACCAATTCGCAATTCTTTCCAAACAACTTTGAAACCATCTTTGATTTCAATTTCTCCCAATGCCATACCACGAATGATGATGGTGGAAGATTGAGAACCCGCATTGCCGCCTGTGTCTGTAATGATGGGGATAAAATTGGAAAGTACCACAGCAGCTGTCAGCAATGCTTCATACTGTCCGATGACCATACTGCTGAGTGTACCAGATACCATCAATGCACAAAGCCAGACAATACGGTTTTTTGCCAGTTTTAATACAGGTGTTTTCAAATATTCTTCATCAGAAGGCAATAACGCCGCCATTTTTTCCATATCTTCTGTGGTTTCTTGTTCGATGACATCCACGATGTCGTCTACGGTGATGATACCCACTAAACGGTTTTCCAAATCTGTGACAGGCAGTGCCATCCAGTTATATTTTTTGAATATGTTTGCGACTTCTTCTTGGTCATATGTGGTGTGTACAGAAACCACATCTTTTTCCATCAAATCTTTTACCAAATCTTCATCTTTGGCACAAATCAATGTTCGTAAAGGTATGACACCAATCAATTTTCGATGTTCATCAATCACATAACAGGTATATATGGTTTCTTTGTCCGTGCCTGTGCGTTTGATTTGTTTCATGGCAGCAGCAACTGTCATACCACCACGCAATTTGACAAATTCGATTGTCATCAAACTTCCTGCGGAGTTTTCTGGATAATTCAAAAAATGATTGATGAGTACACGTGTCTGTGCATCAGTGTTTCGCAGTACTTTTTTCACCAAATTGGCAGGGGCTTCTTCCAAAAAGTCCACAGTATCGTCTAAAAACATTTCATCAACAATGTTTCTGACTTCTTTGTCGGTAATGGAATGTACGATATGCTCTTGGGTATCGTTATCCATATAAGAAAATACTTCTGCCGCTATGTCTTTTGTCAATAATCGAAACACAAAAAGCTGTTTTTCGGCAGGTAGTTCTTCAAAATATTCTGCCAAATCGGCAGCATTTTGGTCATTTAATTCTTTTTTCAATTCGATATATGCACCACTATCCATCAATGCGTTGAGTTGGTCAAACAGTGCTTGTATTTCTTCCATTGTATTCACCTCATTTCAGACAATAAAAAAACACTTATTGTCCATACCAAAAGTGTCAACAGAAAATATCATATGATACGCATTTTTTGAAAAAAGCACGTCAAACAAAGGTTCACATTTTGAAAAAGGTGAACCTATGGATATATTTTCTGTCGTTTTGATACGGTCGCTCATCTCCCAAAGAGATGCTGTCGTCGTTATTATCCATATGTGTTTCACCTCCGTTGCATTTATTTTCTCACCTTTAAATATATGTGCTACAAAAATGACCTTCAAGTCATTATTTAAAAAAAAAATATTTTTTG
>CAJMNV010000002.1 GCA_905214825.1 uncultured bacterium
CAACTTTATTTGTCCGGTATCTTGAGCGTGGATGAAGCGGTTACAAGGCTTCGGAAGAAGAAGCAGAAGATATTTGCTGTGATGCAAAAAAACAAGTCCAGGCAACAGCGGATTGTGAATGCGATTGTGCGTGTGAACTGTAAGAATTGGGGGCATTAAAATGAGATATGCCATTCGATATGACCAATCCGGTAGATTACGTTTGCGTATGGGCCAATACGCCTTTTCAAAAGAAGAAGGCTGGGGGATTGCATATCTGTTACGCCAACAAACAGGGGTAACGCAAGTTAGCACTTGTGCACAAAATGGTAGTATACTGATACTGTACACAGAAGAAGCCAGTCGAACAGATTTGTTGAATTTTGTTGGAAAAATGCGAAGAAAAGATATTCCCCAAGTGGAACCAAGAGGGGAAGAAAATGTACAAGCCATTGATTTAACATTTCAACAAAAAATTGGTGGTATGATTATAAAAAGAATTGCAGCAAAATGGTTGATACCATTCCCATTGCGTGCGTTGTGTACGATGTTTTGTGCAATACCATATATTGGACGTGGTTTATACAGCTTATCCAAAGGGAAAGTAAATGTCAACGTATTAGATGCCGCAGCTATTGCAGGCTCGTTGTTGAAGGGTTCTTTCCATTCTGCCTCTTCCATTATGTTTTTATTGTCATTGTCTGATGAATTGGAAAAATATACCAAAAAACGCACAGAAACTGCATTGACAGCAAGTTTGGCAATTAACATTGATAAAGTTTGGTTGGTGACACCAGAAGGCGATGTTTTGATATCTTTGGCAGATGTAAAATCTGGTGATGTATTGCGTATTCGTACAGGAGCTATGATACCAGTAGATGGCAAAGTGGTTTTTGGTGAAGCAATGGTGAATGAAGCAACTATGACAGGTGAACCTTTGGGTGTGAGAAAAACAGATGGTTCTATGGTGTACGCAGGTACATTGGTAGAAGAAGGTTCTGTGGCTGTGGAAGTTATGGCTGTGAATGCAGAAACCAGAATACAACGCATTATGGATATGATTGCGGTATCAGAAGAATTAAAAGCAGGTGTACAAGGCAAAGCAGAACGTTTGGCAGACCGTATTGTACCATTGCATTTATTGACAGCAGCCGCAGTATATCTCTTTACAAGAAATAGCGTCAAAACATTGGCTGTGTTGACTGTGGATTATTCTTGTGCAATTAAAATGGCAACGCCGATTGCAGTGATTTCTGCCATGAGAGAAGCAGCAAACCATAATATGATGGTAAAAGGTGGCAGACATTTGGAAGCATTTGCAGAAGCAGATACCATCATATTTGATAAAACGGGTACGTTGACAGAAGCTTGCCCACAAGTTTCCAAGGTACTTGCGTTTGGTGATTACAGTAGAGCAGAGATATTGCGTACAGCAGCTTGTTTGGAAGAACATTTCCCACACAGCGTAGCAAAAGCAATCGTAAGACAAGCAGAAAAAGAAGGTTTGTTCCACGAAGAACGTCACGCAGAAGTACAATATGTTGTGGCACATGGTATTGCGTCAGCATTAGATGGACAAAAAGTGCTTATTGGCAGTCCGCACTTCATATTTGAAGATGAGGGTGTTGTGTTGACAGATGCACATAAAGCAAAATTAGAACAAACAGGTGGAAATGACTCCGCAGTATATCTTGCGATTGGACAAGAACTGGTGGGAGCAATATTCATACATGACCCTGTTAGAATAGAAGCAGCAAAAGTGATTGCGGCCTTAAAAGAAACAGGTATCACAAACGTCATTATGATGACAGGTGATGGTGAAAATGCAGCAAAAGCGGCAAGTGAACAGTTGGGAATTACAGAGTATTATGCAAGAGTATTGCCAGAAGATAAAGCGTTAAAAGTGGAAGAAATCAAAGCAAAAGGACATAAAGTTATCATGGTGGGTGACGGTATCAACGACTCACCAGCATTGTCTGCGGCAAGTGTTTCTGTGGCAATGAAAGATGCCTCCGATTTGGCAAGAGAAGTGGCAGATATTGCTTTGCTTTCTGCAGATTTATCAGAATTGGTGACATTACGTCGATTGAGTCAGGCGTTGATGCATCGCATTGGTATCAATTATAAAGCGATTATTACATGGAATACAGGATTGCTATTGTTGGGACTTATGGGGGTAATGCAACCAACCGTTTCTGCATTTTTCCATAATATCTCTACCGTTATTATCGGTGGGAGAAGTATGCGACCATTACTAAAAGACGAAAAACAAAATTGATACAATAAGTTTTATAGTAGGATATAAAAAGAGAATAACAGGGAGCATATTTTGATTTCAAAATATGCTCCTTGTTTTATGTTATTCTTTTACAAAATTCGTTTTGGACAAAAATCGATGTAATCTGAGGCAACCAAATGATATGTAATTGCATCAAAATAACCTTGCAATGCCTGTTTGTGATTTTGTGCACCATGCAAATGTCCATAAACAACGGTGGTTATGGGATAGGACTTGAAAATTTCTGTAAATGCAGAAGATTCATGTTTGTCATTGACAGGTGGATAATGCAACATGACAATGATTTTTTTTGCTCCTTGATACATTGCCATATCTAATGATAATCGTAAACGGATTTGTTCACGATGGTATATTTTTTCATCTTCTTTTGTGAAAGAGATGTCATTGGGACATGTCCAACCTCTTGTACCGCAAATGAAATAATCATCATAAGGGATTGTACTATTTTTCAAAAATTTCATGTGAGGGAATTGCCCTTCTAGTTTTGCAGAAGATTTCCACCAATAATCATGGTTGCCAGAAAGCAATATTTTTTTGCCCGGTAAATTGTCGATAACAGATAGGTCTTTTTTTGCATCAGATAAATGTAGTGCCCAAGAAATATCACCCGGAAGTAATATGGTATCTTGTGGTGTGATGGTATTGTTCCATTGCGTGATGATATGTGCAGCGTGATTTTTCCAATTTTCTCCAAAAATATCCATAGGTTTTGGCTTGGTAAAACTAAAATGTAAATCTGCCAGTGCAAATAATGCCATAAATGAATTTCCTTTCTATGTTTAGACACGATACATTTCTGCCATGATGTTGAGTTTTTCGTTGAATTCATGTAAGGCGTCTATGTCATCGCCGTTCCAAATGCGTATAAATTCTTTGTTGATTTCGTTCATGTCATCTAATTGTGCAACAAAATAAAGGTTATGTATGTTATCTAAGATATTGGATACCAAATGATTGCGGATTTCATTGAGTTGTTGGGCATTTGTGATTTCCTCTCGTATGGTTGCCATTTCTGTGTCCAAATGAAAGGCTGCTTCTGCACAATGGGTTAAGCGGTCTTGTAATTCCTGCGGAATATTACCACTATATTTGTATCGCAAGGAATGTTCCGCAGTTGCCCAAAAATTCATGGCATTTGTACGAATTTGTATTTCTGCGGGAATTTCCTTTTCACCAAGAGCCGTATGTAAAGGATAACGGATAATGATATGATAACTACGATAACCGCTGGGCTTTGTATTGGTAATATAGTCTCGTTCTTCTAGGATTATCATATCTTTGCGACTACGCACCAAATCAATCACTTTTGGAATATCTTCTACAAATTGACATAAAATGCGTATGCCTGCAATGTCCTCGATTTCTTCTGAGATGCGATGGATGGGAATTTGCTTTCTGCCTGCTTTTTCCAATATACTGGCAGGACGTTTGAGTCTGCCTGTGACAGAGTCAATGGGGGAATAAATACCAAGCTGTCGACATTCTTTATCCAAGCTTTGAAATTTTAAAAGCAGTTCTTCCACAGCCTGTGCGTAGGGGTATAATAATTCTTTCCAGTTGATAATATCCAATACAATCACCTAATTTCTGTTTTGCTTTTTTATATTATTATATGGTATTTTGTGACAAAGGGCAATCATTCTGAAAGTACTTGCCATATAATTTTTGTTGTTTTTTCGTCAAATTCTGATTTTGTCAATGAGAAACAAACCATATCACAAACGAAGCCGTCAAAGCGTTGTTCTGCTTGCCGTAGGATACCTTCTTGTAAGAAACCACATTTTTTGAGAATATTTTGAGAACGTGTGTTAAAGTGATAAGTATAAGCAGTAATCAAAGGAATATCAAAATAAGAAAAAGCATAAGAAATGACGACTTTGGCAGCTTCTGTCATAATGCCTTTCCCCCAATGTGAAAAGCTAAGAGAATACCCCAACATAAGAGCGTTTGGATTGTCTCGTTTGGGGTCTGGTATCAGCCCGATTGTACCAATAACATTTGGTTGGTTGTTTTGTGTGATAGCAAAAATCAAAGGTTTTTCCATAAATAGTGTTTCTAAAATTTCTTTTGTTTCTTCTAATGTTTCATGTGGTTTCCAACCTGCATTTTCACCGATTTGTGGGTCTTTGGAATACGCAAATATATCTTGTGCATCTTGTCGTATGACAGGACGCAAAAAAAGATTTTGTGTTTGTAAATACATTATTGTTGCACCTCATTTCAAAAATAGTGGAATAAAAAACAGCAATGAAAAAGCATTTTGTATATAAGAAAACTTTGATTTTTCAAAGCATTCTTCTTTGGTGTTTTCTTATCAAAATGTCATTGCTGTTAAAAAAATTAGTCTTCGTAATCGTTTACGGCTTCTAATATCATTTGTTTTAATACTTTATGGTCAAAGTCAGAAATTTCCAATTCTAAAGAAAGATTTTCCAGTTCATCTTCTGTGGGCAGATAGCTTGTTTCAAAAGCGGATGTCAAATCATCTTCAAATGTGATTTCGCCCTCTATGCTCCATACATCATCATCGGAACTGAGTGAAAAAATATTGACTTCTGTTATTTGCAACATAAATAAAATCCTCCTATTATGACTTTTTTTTGTAAGATTTTGGTTTCTTTTTTTGTTTTTTGTGGGGTTGTGTTTGTTTGATTTCTTTTTTGCGAACAGAATATCCAAAAGAGCCGATTTGTTTTCCCAATGTGAAATATCCGCCATGAGAATAACAAATGGGTTGGCTTTTGTTGAAATGGAATTTTCCTGTTTCATCAAAATATGTGTCGCTCACACTTACAGAAACCACTTCTGCCAAAAACATATGATGACTACCCAAAGGAATGATTTGTTTGACTTTACATTCCAAGCTGACAGGGCTTTCGGCAATCATGGGTGCGGCGACTTGTTCGCCTTTTTGTGGCGTTAATCCCATTTCTTGAAATTTGTTGATATCTTTTCCGCTTTTGACACCACAATAATCACAAGCAAATGTCAAATCTTTTGTGACCAAATTGATGACAAATTCACCACTGTTTTTGATGATAGTATAAGAATGGCGTTCTGGTCTGACAGAGATGTAAGTCATGGGTGGATTGGTGTTGACAGTTCCCGTCCATGCAATGGTGATGATGTTGTTTTGTTCTATCGTCCCACAAGAAACCATGACCGCAGGCACAGGGTATAATACTGTTCCTGGTTTCCAGATTTGTTTTTTCATAAGACACCCCCCTTTATAACGTAATTTAACGCTATTATGATATACAAAAGGTGTATATTTGTAAAGATAAAAAATGTAAAAATATATGGTGTTTTTTTGTTCAATTTATTGCAAGGATTGTCATTTTTGGGTATTATGATACAAAAATATTGCAAGAAAAACAATAAGATAAGGGAGAATACAGATGGATTTACCAATACAATATATAGAAAAAATGAAAATGTTGTTGCAAGAAGAATATGACGTATATATACAATCATTTGCACAAGAAAGATTGTATGGTCTACGTATGAACACATTGAAAATACAATCGCAGGATTTGATAGAGAAAAATATATTCTCTTTGGAACGTGTGCCTTGGTGTGAAAATGGATATTATTACAAAGAAAAAGAACGCCCTGCAAAACACCCATATTACCATGCGGGATTGTATTATTTGCAAGAACCCAGTGCGATGACACCAGCGGTTGTATTGCCTGTGGAAAAAGGGGATAAAGTATTGGATATTTGTGCAGCACCAGGAGGCAAAACCACACAGCTTGCGGCAAAACTAGAGAACACAGGGATATTGTTTGCAAATGACATCAGTGCAGGTCGTGCAAAAGCATTGCTGAAAAATGTAGAATTGAGTGGTATTCAGAATTGTTTTGTGATGAGCGAACCGCCTGCAAAATTGGCAGGACGTTTTGCAGGATATTTTGACAAGATATTGATTGATGCACCTTGTTCTGGGGAAGGAATGTTTCGCAAAGAGCCGGATATGGTCAAAAGTTGGAATGAAACATTGATTGATTTTTGCAAAGAACAGCAAGCGGATTTATTAGAACATTGTGCAGGTATGCTCAAAACGGGTGGTATGTTGGTGTATTCGACTTGTACATTTGCAAAAGCAGAAAATGAAGATACCATTGGTGCATTTTTGAAAAAGCATACAGAATTTTTGTTATTACCCATACCGAAAGAAAATGGTTTTGTTTCAGGACTGCCACCGTATGAAAATTGTGCAAGGTTATATCCCCATCATTTAAAAGGCGAAGGGCATTTTGTGGCATTGCTCCAAAAAACAGGTGAAACGCAGACAAAAACCATACCAGAAGAAAATGGTATTTCAGAAAAACAATATGCAGATTTTTTGACATTTGCAAAAACGTATTTGACAAAGCCTTTGCAGGGTGTGTATCAAATATATGGTGATATGCTTTGTTTATTGCCAGAACAATCTCCTGACACAAAGGGTTTGCGTATGTTGCGTAGTGGTTGGCAGTTGGGGACATTGAAAAAAGGTCGTTTTGAACCTTCACAGGCATTTGCAATGGGGTTAAACAAAGCAGATGTCAAACAGACATTGGATTTGGATTTAAAAGATGAAAGAGTGATACGATATTTGAAGGGGGAAACGTTGGAAACACCAGAAGCAAAAGACGGCTGGACATTGGTTTGTGTAGACAGTTACCCATTGGGCTGGGGAAAAGTGCAAAAAGGCAGATTGAAAAATAAATATGCAGTTGGTTGGAAATGGCAATAAAATGTCCATGAAATAAGAACAAATGTACGATATATGTTGACAAAAATAAAAAACACCGTAAAATAGAACTATCTGATTTTTCAAAAAATGGAAAGGGTGGGAGTTATGGCGGTAAGTATGTATATTGGTACCAGAAACAGTGATTTGACAGCAACAGCTTCAGAGGCAATATTGAGAGGAATTTGCCCAGATGGTGGTTTGTATATACCAAAAGAAATACCAAAAATGGATTGTACACCAGAAGCGTTGTTGGATATGGATTATCAAGAATTGGCATATCAAGTTTTGAAATTGTATTTGGATTTTACAGAACAAGAATTGCGTGATTGTATTGCTGGTGCATATAGCACAAAATTTGATACAAAAGAGATTGTTCCTTTGGTCAAAAAGGGTGATGCATGGTATTTGGAATTGTTCCATGGTAAAACATTGGCGTTTAAAGATATGGCGTTGTCGATATTGCCATATTTGATGAAAACAGCCGCAAAAAGACAAGGTTTGAAACAGAAAATTGTGATATTGACAGCAACTTCTGGCGATACAGGGAAAGCCGCTTTGGAAGGTTTTGCAGACGTAGAGGGTATTGATATTATGGTGTTTTTCCCGGAAAATGGTGTCAGTCCTGTGCAAAAATTGCAAATGACAACACAACAAGGGAAAAATGTGTTTGTGGCAGGTATAGAAGGCAATTTTGATGATGCACAAAGTGCTGTAAAAAGCATATTTACCGATGAAGCATTGGCACAAGAACTGGCACAAAAAGGATATTGTTTCTCGTCTGCAAATTCCATCAATATTGGTAGATTGGTGCCACAGATTGTATATTATTATTGGGCATACATACAGGCAGTCAAACAAGGCGGTATTTCATGGGGTGATGTATTAGACTTCACCGTACCAACGGGTAATTTTGGCGATATATTGGCAGGTTGGTATGCGGCACAAATGGGCTTGCCTGTTGGGCATTTGGTTTGTGCGTCAAATGATAACAAAGTGTTGTATGACTTTTTCCGTACAGGTGTTTATGATAAAAACAGAGCATTTCATGTGACGGTTTCTCCGTCTATGGATATTCTGATTTCCAGCAATTTGGAACGTTTGCTTTGCCATATGGCAGGACAAGCTGTGACAAAACAGGAAATGCAACATTTGCAAGAAATGGGAAAATATAATATAGACATTACAGAAAAGCGTATTGTGGGTGAATTTGCAACACAAGAAGAAACATTTGATGCCATTCGTACCGTATATCGCAAAACAGGTTATGTGATGGATACCCATACGGCTGTGGCGTATGCATCATACAAAAAATATCAAAAAGAAACAAAATCACAGACACCCATGGTCATTGTGTCTACGGCAAGTCCTTATAAATTTGCAAAAGACGTTATGACAGCATTAGACAGCAGCTGTGCTGAACAAGACGCTTTTTATTTGATGGAAGTGTTGGAACGTGTCAGTGGGGTAAAAATTCCAAAAGTTATAGAAGGGATTTCCAATAAAATGGTGTTGCATAAAACCATTTGCAAAAAAGAAAATATCAAAACATTTGTGAGACAACATTTGCAGTAAAAATAAAAATCATTTCAAAAAAAATAGGCTTTTCCTATATATTTTAACAAAATCAAAAAAGTATGGGAAAAGCCGTTGCTTTTGTTTTGGGTATGCAGTAAAATAAAATTGCATGATGTATCACAAACATCAAATAGAAATTGTTTCAAACATTTTAAAACATATTGTAGAAAAAGGAGAATTTAATATCATGAAAATGTTTATCGACACCGCTAATGTAGCACATATCAGAGAAGCCAACGACTTAGGCGTGATTTGCGGCGTAACCACAAACCCCTCTTTGATTGCAAAAGAAGGCAGAGATTTTGTGGAAGTGGTAAAAGAAATTACAACCATTGTGGACGGCCCCATCAGTGCGGAAGTTATTAGTCTGGAACATGAAGGCATGGTAAAAGAAGCAAGAGAATTGGTGAAAATCCATGAAAATATTGTTATCAAAATTCCTATGACATTGGAAGGTTTGAAAGCAGTTAAAATTTTGTCCGCAGAAGGTGTAAAAACCAATGTGACATTGATTTTCTCTGCAACACAGGCTTTGATGGCAGCAAGAGCTGGTGCAACTTATGTGAGTCCTTTCTTGGGCAGAGTAGATGATATTGGTGCAGTTGGTATGACACTGATTGAAGAAATTGTGGATATTTTTGATATACATGGTATTGAAACAGAAATCATTGCAGCAAGTATCCGCAATCCTTTGCATGTGATTGATGCAGCAAGAGCAGGTTGCCATATTGCAACAATCCCTTACAATGTGTTGATACAAATGGCAAAACACCCATTGACAGATATTGGTATCGAACGTTTCTTGAAAGATTGGGAAAGTGTACCCAAAAAATAAAAATTCTCTTTGAAAATATGACAAAAATAACAACAGGAGGCGTTGACACATGAATATTGACCAAATGACGGTAAATACATTGCGTTTTCTTTCCGCAGAAGCAATTCAAAAAGCAAACAGTGGTCATCCTGGATTGCCTTTGGGGGCAGCACCTGCGGCTTATGCTTTATGGGCAAAAGAAATGAAAGTAAATCCTGCAAATCCAAACTGGAATGATAGAGACCGTTTTGTTTTGTCTGCGGGACATGGCTCTGCTTTATTATATTCTTTATTGCATGTATTTGGTTATGGCTTGACTATCGAAGATTTGAAAAATTTCAGACAAAGAAACTCCTTGACACCTGGTCACCCTGAATACAAACATACCATTGGTGTGGAAACCACAACAGGCCCTTTGGGACAAGGGATTGCAAATGCTGTGGGTATGGCTTTGGCGGAAAAACATTTGGCAGCCAAATTCAATACCAAAGAACACAAAGTGGTAGACCATTACACATATGCATTGTGTGGCGATGGTTGTTTGCAAGAAGGTGTGGCTGCAGAAGCGGCATCTTTGGCAGGTACAATGGGACTTTCCAAACTCATTGTATTATATGATAGAAATAAAATCACAATCGAAGGCAGCACAGATGTTGCTTTTACAGAAGATGTCATGAAACGTTTTGCAGCATATGGTTGGGACGTTGCAGAAGTAAAAGATGGCAATGATATAGATGCCATTGCAGCAGCAATACAAACAGCAAAACAGTCAGACAAGCCTTCTTTGATACAAATTTGTACAGAAATTGGTTTTGGTTCTCCAAACAAACAAGGAAAAGCCTCTGCACATGGCGAACCTTTGGGCGATGATGAAATCAAATTGACAAAAGAAAATTTGGGTTGGAGCTATACGGAATCTTTCTTTGTGCCAGAAGAAGTGAAAGCATATATGACAGATTGGGCATTGGAATGTGCAAAAAAAGAATCTGCGTGGAAAGAAATGTTTGCAGATTATGAAAAACAATATCCAGAATTGGCAAAAGAATATGCACAATGGCACAGTACAGAGTTGCCCGTAGATTTATTGAATGATGCAGATTTTTGGAAAGATGAAGGTGATATTGCAACACGTGCAACTTCTGAAAAAGTATTGCAAAAAGTTGCAAAAGTAGTGCCAAATCTGTTTGGTGGTTCTGCAGATTTAGCACCTTCCAATAAATCTGTTATGAAAGAAAGAACATATTACAGCAAAGAAACACCGGAAGGTTCTAATGTGCATTTTGGTATCCGTGAATTTGCAATGACAGCCATTGCAAATGGTATTGCAGTACATGGCGGTTTAAGACCTTATATTGCAGGTTTCTTTGTGTTTAGTGATTATATGAAAGCGGGCTTGCGTATGGAAAGTTTGATGGGTCTGCCTGTGATTAGTATTTTTACACATGATAGCATTGGTGTTGGGGAAGATGGTCCTACACATCAACCAATCGAACATTTGGCAATGCTGAGAAGTATGCCAAATTATATTGTATTCCGTCCTTGTGATACCAGAGAAACTGCCGCAGGTTGGTATACAGCATTGACAAAAAATACAACACCTACGGGTTTGATATTGTCCAGACAGAATTTGCCTGCAATTGAAGGTACAGGAAAAGGTGCTTTGCAAGGGGCGTATATTTTGCGTGATTGTGATGGTACACCTGATATTTTGTTGATGGCAAGTGGTTCTGAAGTGGAATTGATTGTAAAAGCGTATGATGTATTGCAGGAAAAAGGTATCAAAGCAAGAGTAATTAGTATGCCAAGCTGGGAATTGTTCGCACAACAAAGTGCAGAATACAAAGAAAATGTATTGCCTAAAAATGTGCGTGCAAGACTTGCCGTAGAAGCAGCAGCAGATTTCGGTTGGCATCAATTTGTTGGCTTAGATGGCGATGTGATTGCTATGCAAGGTTTCGGTGCTTCTGCACCTGCAAAAGAATTGTTCAAAGACTTTGGTTTTACTGTGGAACACGTTGTGGAAAAAGCAATGGATTTGGTGAAAGCATAATGTTTTTGATGCGATGAATATGATAGGAACAGAACAAAATGTTCTGTTCCTTTTTTTGAAAGGAGTACAATATGCGTGCATTTATTGCGATAGAATTGGAAGAAGAAGTAAAAGATTGTTTGGAACAGGCACAAAAACAAGCACAAACACTTTGCAAAAAAGGGAATTACACACCAAAAGAAAATTTTCATATTACATTGCACTTTTTGGGAGAAATTACAACAGATGATATAGAATATTTACACATGGCTATGGTGGAAACAGCAAGATTTCAAAAATCTTTTTCTTTGACATTGGACAAAATTGGATTTTTTCCAAGAGGCAGAGAAGGTGTTATGTGGGCAGGTGTTGAAAAAAGCGGTGATTTGTTCCGTTTGTTCAACCATTTGGAAAAAAGTTTGGGCAAACAGGGCTTTGGCAGAGAGAAAAAGGGTTTAAGTCCACATATTACATTGGGCAGAGAAGTAGAACCATACAGAGGCTTTGGGGACATACAAAAAAATGTACATTTGGAACAAAAGCAAATTCATGTGACAAGCATTGCATTGATGGAGAGTGTGCGTATGGGCAGAAAATTGGTATATCGCCCTTTGGTGGTGCAAAAACTAAAAGAACCAAAAAAAATCTGAAAAATGATAAAATTTTTATTTGATGGGAAAATTTTATAAATGTTGATATATCAATATTTTTTGATATTTTGTGTGTGATATAATGAACTTTTATTCATTAACGTAACAAAATATCACTGGACTTTTCAGTCAATCGGTATTACAATAAGAAACAAAATAGAACAAGGTGAGATTTGCCTTGTTTTTCTGTTTTTATACGCTTTTTTGCAGGTGCAGACTGCCATTTTGCCAGAATGGATTTTGCCGCAGAAAGATGAAAATGATACTTTGATATTTTCTAATTTTTGGGAGGTAATACAACATGAAAAAAGCAGTGATTACGGTATTGGGTAACGACAAAGTGGGTATTATTGCAAAAGTTTGCACATTTTTGGCTGGGGCAAACATCAATATTTTGGATATTTCACAAACCATTTTGGGTGGATATTTTAATATGGTCATGGTTGTGGATGTTACAGATATGAACCAAAATTTTGAAGACGTGGCAGAAAAACTGTCTACCATTGGAGACGAAATGGGATTGCGTATTAGAATACAACACACAGAAATTTTTGATGCAATGCACCGCATTTGATTAGGAGGGTTCATGATGATTACAAGAAATGAAATTTTGGAAACCAATCAAATGATTGATGATGCAAATTTAGATGTGCGTACCATTACCATGGGCATTAGTTTGCTGGATTGTGCAGATGCAGATATTGATAAATTCAATGAAAAAGTTTATAACAAAATTACAAAATATGCCAAAGACTTGGTCAAAGTGGGAGATGATTTGGCAAAAGAATATGGTGTGCCTGTTGTAAACAAAAGAATTTCTGTGACACCGATTGCCATTGCAGCAGCGGGTTGTCAAACAGAAAGTTATGTGAGTATTGCACAGACATTGGATAAAGCAGCAAAAGCGGTGGGTGTAAACTTTATTGGTGGTTTTTCTGCTTTGGTGCAAAAAGGGTATACAGAAAGTGATAGAAAGCTGATTGCTTCTATTCCGGAAGCATTGGCAGTGACAGATTTTGTTTGTTCTTCTGTGAATATTGGAACATCTAGAAATGGTTTGAATATGGACGCTGTGAAAGAGATGGGCGAAGTTATCAAAAAAACAGCGGAATTGACAAAAGATAGAGAATGTATTGGTTGTGCAAAATTAGTGGTATTTTGCAATGCCGTAGAAGATAACCCATTTATGGCAGGGGCGTTCCATGGTGTTGGGGAAGCAGATTGTGCTATCAATGTGGGGGTAAGTGGCCCTGGTGCTGTGAAAAAAGCATTGGAAGAAGTGCGTGGGTCAGATTTTGAAACACTTTGCGAAACCGTGAAAAATACGGCTTTTAAAATTACAAGAGTGGGGCAAATGATTGCAAGAGAAGCATCAAAAAGATTGGGTGTGCCATTTGGTATCATTGATTTGTCACTGGCACCTACACCCGCAGTGGGTGATAGCATTGCAGAAATATTCCAAGAAATGGGATTGGCTGAACCGGGGGCTCCGGGTACAACAGCGGCTTTGGCGTTGCTCAATGATAATGTAAAAAAAGGCGGTGTTATGGCATCTTCTTATGTTGGCGGTTTGAGTGGTGCTTTTATTCCTGTGAGCGAAGATCATGGAATGATTGAAGCAGCTGAAAAAGGGGCTTTGACATTGGAAAAATTGGAAGCAATGACTTGTGTATGTTCTGTTGGTTTGGATATGATTGCAGTACCTGGAGATACTTCCACTGCAACATTGTCTGGTATCATTGCTGATGAAGCGGCAATTGGTATGGTGAACAACAAAACAACCGCAGTACGCATTATTCCTGTGATTGGCAGAGGTGTAGGTGAGTCTGTGGAATTTGGTGGATTGCTGGGTTATGCACCCATTATGGCAGTCAATCCATATAGTTGCGAAGCATTTATTGCAAGAGGTGGCAGAATACCTGCACCTATACACAGTTTTAAAAACTAAAAAATAGACAAACAACAAAAAGCAAAGGAGTGTTTTTCAAAAAATGCTCCTTTTTTATTTTCTAAAATTTAAAAGAAGTTTTGTAGAATATTTTTTATGTTTGTGAAACCTTTTTGTTTGAAAGGATTTATTTTGGAAATGAGAAAATGATGCTGTGTATCCTTTGATATAATGTAGTATAAAAAAATGCCCTTTGGTAATGCTTTATCATAAGGGCGTTTTTTTGTATGTTATTCTGCCAAGTTGAATGGTAACCAGTATGTATTGCCTTCAAAATCATCTTCCCACAAATCATAGTAATAAATGCGGAAGTCAGAAGCATCTTCTGGTACAACATAAATCAAATCACCCGTTTTGGAACCTCCTTTTTCAATTTCATATTCTACGGGTAATTGATTGTCTGTGAATGCATCTTCTGGGAATATAGTCATGTTTTTATCTGCACCATTCCAGCCCAATTCAAAATCAGAATCAGACATGGGGAGTGGTTGTGTGTTGTCAAATGTGTTCTGTATAGTGACATTGACAACCAAAAATTTGTCTGTGTCTTTGTTGGGAACAAAGCCATCAATGTCAGATGCAAATTTTGCAGAATTGACAGTCAGGTCAAAAAAAGCGGTGGACATGGTATCTCCTGCTTTTAATTCGTAAGTTTGTCCATATTCTCTTCCTTGGGATTGTATGGCAGTGGCAGCATCTTTGACAGTGCCACAACCTGTGGAAATGGATACAACCCCCATCAATAATAAAGTAAGTAATCGTTTTTTCATTATGTATACAACTCCTTTTCTATTCTATAAATGAACGGAATGAATATATCATAAAAAGGATTTTGGTTCAACAAAAATATAGGGATTTTGGAAAAAAGTGTATGTTTGGAAAAGACAAGAACAAGACAAAAGATGTATGGCAAAGGATACAAAACATTGATTTTGTATACAAAATGTGCGTAATTTGTTAAATATATATAAAAAATATGTGTGAAAGTAAAATATTTTTTATCTGGATTATATGAAAAAAGTGAAAAAAAGTGTTGCAAAATCAAAATGTATCGTGTATACTTGACTATATTGTGACATAGAGTGTTGATACGGAAGGTTGCTGACAGTCAAAATGTGTGACTGAATGGTTTTTCCGAGGAGCGATGTCCAGTTCAAAGAAACCGGGCGACAAGGTCACTGTACTGAATATTAGGGAATGTTATTTCGATAGGATAACTATGTGTATCTGACGTTGCAAGATACGCCCGGATAAGTGTGCAGTCACCACTTGTCGTGCTGAGAGGATAAAGTACGAAAAGGAGGGGACTTTTTTTATGGCTAACCCAAAAATCAGAATCAGTCTCAAAGCTTACGATCACAAGTTGATTGACCAGTCTGCGGTGCAGATTATTGAAACAGCAAAGAAAACAGGAGCACAAATTAGTGGACCTATTCCACTGCCTACAAAAAAAGAAGTTGTGACAATCATTAGAGCTGTGCACAAATACAAAGATTCCAGAGAACAGTTCGAAATGAGAACACACAAGAGATTGATTGATATTTTAAGCCCTACTGCAAAAACAGCAGACGCACTGAGCCGTCTGGATTTGCCCGCAGGTGTAGACATCACATTGAAAGTGATGAAATAATCAATATTGGAAATCGCAGACGGTAAGCAACGACCACTGATTTCAAATAAAGAAACAATCCAAAATATGGTTTATATAAGAAACAAATACAGTAACAAAACTCTTATATAAATCTAGTATGATTGCCTGTATGGGTAATCCGCTGTAGAAAATTTAGGAGGTGCAACAACATGAAAAAAGCGATTATGGCTAAAAAAATCGGTATGACACAGGTTTTCGCTGAAAATGGTGCATTGGTACCTGTCACTGTGTTGGAAGCTGGCCCTTGCGTTGTAATCCAGAAAAAAACAATGGAAAACGACGGCTATGAAGCAATTCAGGTTGGTTTCAAAGATGCAAAAGCAAAACAAGTCAGAAAACCTGCAAAAGGTCATTTTGACAAAGCTGGTGTAACAGCAAAAAAATATATCAAAGAATTTAGACTGGAAGATACAAGTGCTTACGAAATCGGCGGCGAAATCAAAGCGGATGTGTTTGCAGCTGGTGAAAAAGTAGATGCAAGCGGTATTTCCAAAGGGAAAGGCTTCCAGAGTACAATCAAAAGATACAACGCACAAAGAGGTCCTATGGGTCACGGTTCCAAATCTCACAGAGTTGTTGGTTCCATGGGTTCTTCCGCAACACCCAGCCGTGTAAAAAAAGGTAAAAGAATGCCTGGTCACATGGGTAGCGTGAAAGTAACCATTCAAAATCTGGAAATCGTGCGTGCTGATGCAGAAAAGAACTTGTTGTTAATCAAAGGTGCTGTTCCTGGCCCCAAAGGTTCTGTTCTGGTAATCAAAGACAGCGTAAAGGCTTGATAAACTTTACGAAAGGAGGAAACTAACATGGCAAACGTTGCAGTAATGAACATGAATGGCGAACAGGTAGGAAATATTGACCTGAACGACGCTATTTTCGGTATAGAAGCAAATGAACACGTGATGCACTTGGCGGTTGTACAGTATTTGGCAAACCAAAGACAAGGCACACAAAGCACAAAAACACGTGCAGAAGTGCGTGGCGGTGGTAGAAAACCTTGGAGACAGAAAGGTACAGGCAGAGCAAGACAGGGCTCCATTCGTTCCCCTCAATGGGTTGGCGGTGGCGTGGTATTCGCTCCAAAGCCAAGAGATTACTCTTTCAAATTGAACAAAAAAGTGAAAAGATTGGCTTTACAGTCTGCATTGTCTACAAAAGTTGCAGAAGGTAAAATCATCGTTTTAGATGAATTGAATTTGACAGAAGTAAAAACAAAAGAGATGGTAAAAGTACTGACAAATATCAAATCTGAAAAAGCTTTGATTGTAATGGATGGTACAAACACAAACGTAATGTTGTCCGCTAGAAACATTCCTGATGTGAAAACAGCTTCCGTAAGCACAATCAACGTTTACGACTTGTTGAAATACAATACATTGGTTGTAACAAAAGAAGCGGTAGCGAAAATCGAGGAGGTGTACGCATAATGGCAGATTTGAAATATTATGACGTAATCTTGAGACCCGTTATCACAGAAAACAGTATGGCTGTTCTGGAAGATAAAAAATACACATTTATCGTTCACCCAGAAGCAACAAAAGCACAGGTGAAAGAAGCTGTGGAAAAAATGTTTGATGGTGCAAAAGTTGCATCTGTAAACACAATGAATTACAGTGGCAAACCAAAAAGAAGAGGTTATATCTTTGGCAAAACAAAAAAATTCAAAAAAGCAGTTGTAAAATTGGCTGCTGACAGCAAAGATATCGAAATCTTCCAAGGTATGTAATTGCTTCGGAAATTATAACAAATCGCAAAACACACGGAAACGTGTAGACAGATAAACAGTATCGAAAGGAGTGGAAAAAATGGCAATTAAAAGATATAAGCCATATACACCGTCCAGAAGACACATGACAGTGTCCGCATTTGATGAAATTACAAAATCAACTCCTGAAAAATCTTTGGTCATTCATCTGAAAAAGAATTCAGGCAGAAACAACCAGGGTAAAATTACAGTACGTCACAAAGGCGGCGGCTCTGCAATCAAATACAGACTGGTTGACTTCAAACGTAACAAAGATGGTATTCCTGCAACAGTAAAAGCAATCGAATACGATCCAAACAGAACAGCAAACATTGCACTGATTGCATACGATGACGGTACAAAATCTTACATTTTGGCTCCCGTTGGTCTGCATGTTGGCGACCAAGTGATGAACGGTCCTGACGCAGAAGTAAAATTGGGTAACACATTGCCTATGAGCAAAATCCCTGTTGGTGCAAGTATTCATAACATCGAAATGAAGCCCGGCAAAGGCGGACAGTTGGTTCGTTCCGCTGGTAACGTTGCACAGTTGATGGCAAAAGAAGGTAAATATGCAACAGTAAAATTGCCTTCTGGCGAAATGAGATTACTGCCTATCGAATGTAGAGCAACATTGGGACAGGTTGGTAACATCGACCACGAATTGGTACACATTGGTAAAGCTGGTAGAAAACGTCACATGGGTATCAGACCTACTGTGAGAGGGTCCGTAATGAACCCCAATGATCACCCTCACGGTGGTGGTGAAGGTAGAGCACCTATCGGTCGTCCATCTCCTATGACACCTTGGGGCAAACCTGCAATGGGCTACAAAACAAGAGACAAACATAAAGCTTCCAACAAATATATCATTCGTCGTAGAAACGGCTAATGGATTTAGATGTGCAGTATAGCACAGAACACGCAATAAGGAGGATAAGATAATGAGCAGATCACTCAAAAAGGGACCTTTCGCTGATGACCATCTGTTGAAAAAAATTGATGCGATGAATGCAGCAGGCGAAAAGAACGTAATCAAAACATGGTCTCGTCGTTCCACAATCTACCCCGATATGATTGGTCATACGATTGCGGTTTATGACGGTAGAAGACATGTTCCAGTATATATCACAGAAGACATGGTAGGACATAAACTGGGCGAATTTGCACTGACAAGAAGTTACAGAGGTCACGGCAAAGACGCAGAAAAGAAATCCAGAGTTCGCTAATAGAGTTTGATAGGAAAGGAGGTTTCGTTCATGGCAAAAGGTCATAGAAGTAAAGCCAAAAGAGAAAGAAACATAGCAACACAAGAAAAAAGACCCCACGCTTCTGCAAAATACGTTGGTATTCCTGCAACAAAAGCGAAAATCGTTTTAGACCAGATTAAAGGCAAAGACGTTGTAACAGCAGCAGCGATGTTGAATTATTCCCCCAGATATGCGGCTGAAATCATTGCAAAAGTTCTGAAATCCGCAATGGCAAACGCAGAAAATAACTTGGGTATGGACGTGAGCAAATTGTATGTAGAAGAGGTAAGTGCAGACCAAGGGCCTACAATGAAAAGAATTCGCCCCAGAGCACAGGGTAGAGCTTACCGCATTTTGAAAAGAAGTTGCCACATTTCCATCATTCTCAATGAGAGATAAGGAGGTACAAAATGGGACAGAAAGTAAATCCGCATGGATTAAGAGTCGGTATCATCAAAGATTGGGATACAAAATGGTATGCTGAAAAAGACTTTGCTGATAACCTGATTGAAGACGTAAAAATTAGAAAATTTATCAAAAAGAAACTGTACGCTGCAGGCGTTTCCAAAATTGGTATTGAAAGAACAGCTGGCAGAGTAAAGATTAGTGTATATACAGCAAAACCCGGTATTGTTATCGGTAAAAATGGTCAAGCAATCGAAGAATTGAAAGGTCAAATTCAAAAAATGAGTTCTCACAAAGTTGCAATCAACATTGAAGAAATCAAAAGACCTGAATTGGATTCTCAGTTGGTTGCTGAAAACATTGCATTACAGTTGGAAAACCGTGTGACATTCCGTCGTGCAATGAAACAAGCTATGGGCAGAACCATGAAATTTGGTGCAAAAGGTATCAAAACAGCAGTAAGCGGCCGTTTGGGCGGTGCGGATATTGCTCGTACAGAAAGCTATCATGAAGGTACTATTCCTTTGCAGACACTGCGTGCAGACATTGATTACGGCTTTGCAGAAGCTGATACAACATACGGCAAACTGGGCGTAAAAGTTTGGATTTATAAAGGTGAGGTACTTCCTGTAAAAGCAACAAAAAAGGAAGGAGGCGCTAAGTAATTATGTTAATGCCTAAAAGAGTGAAACATCGTAAACAACAAAGAGGTAAAATGAGAGGCCGTGCTTACAGAGGCAACAAAGTTACTTACGGCGAATTCGGTATTATGGCTATGGAGCCTACTTGGATTACCTCCAACCAGATTGAAGCAGCTCGTGTTGCGATGACAAGACACATCAAACGTGGCGGTGATGTTTGGATTAAAATTTTCCCTGACAAACCCGTATCCGCAAAACCTATCGGTACTCGTATGGGTTCCGGTAAAGGTGCTCCCGAATATTGGGTAGCAGTTGTAAAACCCGGCAGAGTTATGTTTGAAATCGGCGGCGTTGCAGAAGAAACAGCAAGAGAAGCATTGAGATTGGCAATTCATAAACTGCCTATTAAATGTAAAATTGTTTCCAAAGCAGAAGCAGCAGAAATGGCAGGTGATCATCAGTGAAAACAAAAGGTTACGTAAGCGAATTGATGGGTAAAACTGCAGATGAATTACAGAAGGACCTTGTTTCCGCTAAAAAAGAATTGTTCAACCTGAGATTCCAAAATGCAACAAATCAGTTGGATAATACAGCAAGAATTAAGGAAGTTCGCAAAAACATTGCAAGAATCCAGACAATTATGACAAAAAAAGCAAGAGAAGCAAAATAATAGATACGGTTTAGCGAAAGGAGGCACACGACGTGGAAGAAAGAAATCTTCGTAAGACCAGAGTGGGCAAAGTAGTCAGCGACAAAATGGACAAAACAATCGTTGTTGCTGTAGAAGATAAAGTAAAACATCCCTTGTATGGTAAAATCGTAAACAGAACTTACAAGCTGAAAGCACATGACGAAAACAATGAATGTGGCATCGGCGACCGTGTAAAAGTTATGGAAACAAGACCTCTATCCAAAGACAAGAGATGGAGACTTGTAAGCATCATCGAAAAAGCAAAATAATCCTGCAGAGAGGAGGAAATTACATGGTTCAGCAAGAAACCAGATTGAAAGTAGCAGACAATTCAGGAGCAAAAGAACTCCTTTGTATCAGAGTTCTGGGTGGTTCTACCAGAAGATATGCAGGAGTTGGCGATATTATCGTAGCTGCGGTTAAAGACGCAACACCCGGCGGTGTTGTAAAAAAAGGTGACGTTGTAAAAGCAGTTGTAGTTAGAACTGTACACCCCGTAGGCAGAGCAGACGGCAGCTATATCAGATTTGACGAAAATGCAGCAGTTATCATCAAAGATGATAAAAACCCCAGAGGTACTCGTATCTTCGGGCCTGTTGCAAGAGAGCTGAGAGAGAAACAGTTCATGAAAATTCTTTCTCTGGCACCAGAAGTATTATAAGGAGGTGTGCTAGGTGGCGAATATGAAATTAAAAACAGGTGACAAAGTTGTTGTCATTGCTGGTAAAGATAAAGGCAAAGAAGGCAAAATCCTTCATGTAGACAGAAAAAATAACCGTGTGATTGTGGAAGGTGTGAACATGATTTCCAAACACACAAAACCTTCCATGCAGCACCAAGCAGGCGGCATTATGAAAAAAGAAGGTTCTATCCACGCTTCCAACGTAATGTATCTGCACAACGGCAAAGCAACACGTCTGGGTGCAATGATCAAAGACGGTAAAAAAGTGAGAGTAGCGAAAAAAACAGGTGAAGTAATCGACTAATCCCTGTGAAAGGAGGTAAACAATGAGCAGATTAAGAGATTTCTACAATACACAAGTGATTGATGAAATGACCAAAAAGTTTTCATATAAAAACAAACTGGCTGTACCCAAAATTGAAAAAATCATCATCAATATGGGTGTTGGTGAAGCAAGAGAAAATGCAAAAGTGCTGGATGGTGCAGTAAAAGACATGGCAATTATTGCTGGTCAAAAACCTCTGGTAACAAAAGCAAAAAAATCCGTTGCAAACTTCAAATTGCGTGAAGGTATGAATATCGGTTGTAAAGTAACACTGAGAGGCGACAGAATGTATGAATTCGCTGACAGACTGATTAACATTGCACTGCCCCGTGTACGTGACTTCCGTGGCGTAAAAGCAAACAGCTTTGATGGCAGAGGTAACTACACAATGGGTATTAAAGAACAACTGATTTTCCCTGAAATCGAATATGATAAAGTGGATAAAATCAGAGGTATGGATATTGTTTTTGTTACAACAGCAAAAACAGACGAAGAAGCAAGAGAATTACTGAGATTGTTCGGTATGCCATTCGCAAAATAATAAGGGAGGGACAAAAATGGCTAAAACATCTATGGTTGTAAAGCAGCAGAGAAAACCAAAATTCTCTACAAGAGCTTACACACGTTGCAGAGTGTGCGGTAGACCTCACGCTGTGCTGAGAAAATATGGAATTTGCCGTATTTGCTTCCGTGAATTGGCGTACAAAGGTCAAATTCCCGGCGTAAAGAAAGCAAGCTGGTAAAAAGAAAGGAGGAATTCACAATGTCCATGAGTGATCCTATCGCAGATATGCTCACAAGAATTAGAAACGGTAATATTGCCAAACACGATACAGTAGATGTTCCTTCTTCCAAGATGAAGAAAGCAATTGCGGACATTTTAACAAAAGAAGGTTATATTAAAGGCTACGAAGTGATTGAAGATGGTGTGAAATCCACACTGCGTGTTACACTGAAATATGGTGCTGACAAAAATGAAAAAGTTATCACTGGTCTGAAAAGAATTTCCAAACCCGGTTTGAGAGTGTTTGCTGGTACAGAAGAACTGCCAAAAGTTTTGGGCGGTTTGGGTATTGCAATTATTTCTACAAGCAAAGGTTTGATGACAGATAAAGAAGCGAGAAAAGCAGGCGTTGGCGGCGAAGTTGTTGCCTTCATCTGGTAAGAATAGAGAATAGATTTTTTAGGAGGTGCAGACCATGTCAAGAATCGGTAAACTGCCCATAGCGGTACCCGCAGGTGTTGACGTAAAAATCGGCGAAGGCAATCTGCTGACAGTAAAAGGCCCCAAAGGTACACTGGAAAGAAAATTATCCGCTGACATGAATATCGCAATGGAAGATGGTCAGATTGTGGTGACAAGACCCAATGACCTGAAAAGAAACAAAGCATTACACGGTTTAACAAGAACCCTGATTTTCAATATGGTTGTTGGTGTAACACAGGGTTATGAAAAAGTTTTGGAAATCAACGGTGTTGGTTACAGAGCAGCAAAATCCGGTAAAAAATTGACATTGACATTGGGTTATTCCCACCCTGTGGAAATGGAAGACCCCGAAGGTATTGAGTCCATCGTGGAAGGTACAAACAAAATCATTGTTAAGGGTATTGATAAAGAAAAAGTTGGACAATTTGCAGCTGAAATCAGAACAAAACGTCCCCCCGAACCCTATAAAGGCAAAGGTATTAAATACTCTGACGAATATATTAGACGTAAAGTTGGTAAGACCGGTAAGAAATAATTGACCTGACTGAGGTTGGTTGTTTATATCGGAAAGTGACTGATTTTTGAAGGAAACGGAGTGAAAATACTATGATAAATAAGCCATCTCGTGCAGCGGCTCGTCAAAAAAGACATTATAGAATCCGTAATCATGTAAGTGGTACAGCAGCAAGACCTAGATTGGCTGTATTCAGATCCAACAAGCATATGTATGCACAGATTATAGATGACGTTGCACATCACACATTGGTTGCAGCTTCCACTATGGAAACTGAAATTGCAAGCAAATTGGAACATACAGATACCGTTGCAGCAGCAGCAGCAGTTGGCGAAGCGATTGCAAAAAAAGCTGTAGAAAAAGGTATTACAGAAGTTGTATTTGACCGTGGTGGTTTTGTATATCACGGCAAAATCAAAGCACTGGCTGACGCAGCAAGAGAAGCTGGTCTGAAATTCTAAGGCAAGGAGGAAAGTAAGTTGAAAAGAATCGATCCAAGCACTTTAGACTTAAAAGATAAAGTAGTTACCATCAACCGTGTTACGAAGGTTGTAAAAGGCGGTCGTACCATGAGATTTTCTGCATTGGTTGTTGTTGGCGACGGCAATGGTCATGTAGGTTGTGGTATGGGGAAAGCAGCAGAAATTCCTGATGCAATCCGCAAAGGTAAAGAAGATGCTATGAAAAACATCATCAAAGTAGAAAGAAATGATGTTGACAGCATTTATCATGATGTTACAGGTAAATACGGCAGTGCAAGCGTACTGTTGATGCCTGCGACAGAAGGTACTGGTGTCATTGCAGGTGGCCCTGCACGTGCGGTATTGGAATTGGCTGGTATCCGTAACATCAGAGCAAAATCTCAGGGTTCCAACAACAAACGTAATGTAGTAAGTGCTACCATTGAAGGTTTGTCCAGAGCGACAACACCAGAAGCTGTTGCAAAATTGCGTGGCATTACTGTGGAAGAACTCTTGGGTTAAGGAGGAATTGACAGTGGCTGAAATTAAAATCACATTGGTGAAATCTACAATCGGAGCAATTCCGAAACATAAAAAGACTGTTCAAGCTTTGGGACTGAGAAAGATGAACAGCAGTGTAATTCAACAAGACAATGCGGCTATCAGAGGTATGCTTCATCAAGTTAGCCACCTTGTAAAAGTTGAAGAAATTTAATCTTAGGAGGTGCCAAAATGAACTTATGCGAATTGAGACCTGCGGAAGGCTCCAAAGATAAAAAATGGAGAAGAGGCAGAGGTCATGCAACCGGTAACGGTAAAACAGCAGGCAGAGGTCACAAAGGTCAAGGTCAGCGTTCCGGTGCCGGCGGCAAATGCGGCTTCGAGGGCGGTCAGATGCCTTTGTATAGAAGACTCCCAAAAAGAGGCTTCACTTGCAGAAACAGCAAAGACATTGTTGCAATCAATGTAGATATGCTGAATGTATTTGAAAACGATACAGTAGTAGATATCGATGCTTTGAAATCCGTTGGTTTGATTAGTAATCCTAGAGATGGTGTGAAAATCCTTGGTGAAGGCAATCTGGAAAGAAAGCTGAACGTAAAAGTGAATTTTTATAGCAAAAGTGCTCAGGAAAAAATTGAAGCTGCCGGCGGAAAAGCAGAGGTGATTTAATTGTTTAAAATTTTCGTTAATTCTTGGAAAACGAAAGAAATCAGAAACAAAATCCTGTATACGCTGATGATATTTGCAATACTGAGAATTGGTACACAAATTGCTTTGCCCGGCATTGATGCAGCCAGTGTGGTTGCGGCAAGAGAAGCTATGGGTGTTGGTACATTGTACAGCATGATTTCCGGTGGTGCAAATTCCAGTTGGTCTATTTTTGCGATGGGTATTGGACCTTATATCAATGCTTCCATCATTATGCAATTATTGACAATTGCGATACCGAAATTTGAGCAGCTTTCCAAAGAAGGACCAGAAGGCAGAAAAAAATTACAGTCTTATAGCAGATATTTGACAGTAGTGCTTGCATTGATACAAGGTATTGGGTTAACATATGTATATCAGAATATGTATGTAGAAAGCAGTATGGTGTATTATGCAACATCTGTGTTGACACTGGTGTGTGGTTCCACATTTGTTATGTGGTTGGCAGAACAGATTACAGCAAAAGGTATTGGTAATGGTTCTTCTATGGTTATTTTTATCAACATTGTTTCCGGTTTGCCTATGGCAGCAGCAAGTCTGTATTATATGATTTCAGGTTCCGGAGCAGTGGGTGCAGCAAAAGTTGCTGCGATTGTGGTTGTTCTTCTGATTGTGTTGGCGTTTATTGTTTGTGTCAACAAAGGGGAAAGAAGATTGCCTGTGCAATATTCTTCTAAAATGGTTGGCAGAAAACAGTCCGGCAGCAGAAGTACAACAATGCCGATTAAAGTGAATACTTCCGGCGTTATTTCCATCATCTTTGCGATTTCATTGTTGCAATTCCCACAACAGATTGGGAACTTTATTCCAAATAAAGGCGAAACATTTACAAAGGTGATTGAGGTACTGAATATGACACACCCCATTGGTGCGTGTTTATATGTACTGTTAATTATTTTCTTTACCTATTTCTACACATCTATCGTAATTAACCCAAATGAAATTGCGATGAATATGAAGAAAAACGGTGGTTTTATTCCAGGAATTAGACCCGGTCAGCCTACAAGTGCTTATATTGCACGTGTGGTGAGCAGAATTACACTGGTTGGTGCAATCTGCTATGCAATACTGGCTATGGTACCTGTGATTTTACAATGGGTATTCCAAATCAATGTTGGTTTTGGTGGTACTACACTGATTATCGTGGTTGGTGTAACATTGGATATTGTAAAAGCATTGGAAAGCCAGTTGTTAATGAGACATTATAAGGGTTTTTTGAGTGAATAACAGCAGCCGAGGGAATGCAGAACGCATTCCCGCCACGGTTGTGATAAAATGAACAAAAAGCAGGCCTAACAACAGAAAAGAGGTTACATCGTTATGAAATTGGTACTGATTGGTGCTCCTGCGGCCGGCAAAGGTACACAGGCAGCAAGATTGGTGAAACATTACGGCATTGCCCATATTTCAACAGGCGATATGCTCAGAGAAGAAGTTGCCAAGGGAACAGAGCTTGGAAATCAAGCGAAAACCATTATGGCAGAAGGCGGTTTGGTTTCTGATGAGCTGATTATTGCAATTGTAAAAGAAAGAATTAAAAAAGATGATTGCAAAAACGGCTTTATATTGGACGGTTTTCCCCGTACCGTAGTACAAGCGGAAAAATTGGAAGAAATGGTTGCTTTGGATAAGGTAGTTTATATTTATGCACCTGATGAAGTGATGTTGGAAAGATTGACAGCAAGACAAACTTGCCCAAAATGTGGAGCCACATATAATAAATTGTTCTTGCCTCCCAAAAAAGAAGGCGTTTGCGATAGTTGCGGCGAAACATTGACACAAAGAAAAGATGATACTGTGGAAGCAGGCAAAAACAGAATTGCGACATTCCACAAACAGAGCAAACCTCTGGTAGGCTTTTACGGCGACAAAGGCATTTTGATTGAAGTGGACGGTACAATGCCGATTGATGATATTACAAAAGAAATCATCACAGGGCTGGACGCTTGAAAAAGTGCCAAAAGCCGAGAAAGATAGGGCAGATGCCCAACACAAACCGTTCAAAGTCCTGCGTTGTTGTCCGAAACATTGAATGAGGTGAGAACGATGGAATACCAGAACGGACAAATGGTTTATTCAAAAAGTGGACACGATAAAGGTGATGTGCTTGTTGTGGTTGGTGTTATGGGAATGTATTTGGAGTTGGCAGACGGCAAACGTCGCAAACTGGAAAAACCCAAACGTAAAAAAATCATACATGTACAACCAACAAACTATGTGGATACAGATTTGCAGAATAAACTGGAAGCACAAGCATATGTCTTGAATGCAGACATTGCAAAAGCCATTCGTAAGTATAAGCAGTTGGCGGAAACATAATTTAAGGAGGTTCTTGGTCTTGTCAAAAAATGACGTAATCGAAGTAGAAGGAACCGTTTTGGAAAAATTACCGAACGCCATGTTTCAGGTGGAACTGGAAAACGGCCATCAGATTTTGGCACATATCTCTGGAAAATTGCGTATGAATTTCATTCGTATTTTGCCGGGGGATAAAGTTTTAGTAGAAATGTCTCCATATGATTTGACAAAAGGTAGAATTATTTGGAGAGCGAAATAAGGAAGGAGCGATCACAATGAAAGTAAGACCATCTGTAAAACCGATGTGTGAAAAATGCAGAATTATCAAAAGAAAAGGTCGTGTAATGGTCATTTGTGAAAATCCCAAGCATAAACAAAAACAAGGCTGATGATTTCATTATGGTTGGCGGAGGGTTGTACATCCTCCCGAACTGTCGGTAAATCCGTCAAAGTATGCGAAGGAGCATACAGTTAACAGCGGGAGCGGCGGGCAGACTGACGGCTGTTCATCCCGTTTGTAATGCCCAACGTGTACAACATTTTATGCGAATTTTATTTTGAATTCAAAGATAGAGTAAAGTTTCAGTATTGAGTTTTAATATTATAGGAGGTGCAAAAGATACATGGCACGTATTGCTGGTGTAGACTTACCAAGAGAAAAACGCATTGAAGTTGGTTTGACATATGTTTACGGCATTGGTCAGCCCAGTGCAACTCGTATTCTGAAAGAAGCAGGCATAAACCCTGATACCAGAGTAAGAGATTTGACAGACGAAGAAGTTTCCAAAATTCGTGAAGTCATTGACAGAACACAAACAGTAGAGGGTGATTTGAGAAGAGAAATTGCTCTGAATATCAAACGTCTGATTGAAATCGGCTGTTACAGAGGCATTCGTCATAGAAAAGGTCTGCCTGTAAGAGGTCAGAAAACCAAAACAAACGCAAGAACAAGAAAAGGTCCTAGAAAGACTGTTGCGAATAAGAAGAAATAATTGATTTCATGAAGGAGGTTTGAAGAAATGGCAAAGAAAACTGTGAAAAAAGCAACCACTCGCAGACGCCGTGACAAAAGAAAAGTAGAACGTGGTCAGGCACATATCCAGTCTACTTTTAATAATACAATCGTTACAATTACTGATGCTGCTGGCAATGCACTGTCTTGGGCAAGTGCAGGACAGTTAGGCTTCAAAGGTTCCAGAAAATCTACGCCTTATGCTGCACAAATGGCAGCGGATACTGCTGCAAAAGCAGCGACTGATTACGGTCTGAAAACTGTTGAAGTTTTTGTAAAAGGCCCTGGTAGCGGTCGTGAAGCAGCAATCCGTGCATTGCAAGCAGCTGGTTTGGATGTGACACTCATCAAAGACGTGACACCCGTTCCTCACAACGGTTGCAGACCACCCAAACGCAGAAGAGTATAATTTTTCAGGAGGTGTAGATAAATGGCTAGAGATAGAGTACCTGTATTGAAAAGATGCAGATCTTTGAATTTGGACCCCATCTATCTGGGTATTGATAAAAAGTCCAAAAAACAAAACTTGAAAGCAAATAGAAAAATGAGCGAGTACGGTTTGCAGATGAGAGAAAAGCAGAAAGCAAAATTCATCTACGGCGTACTGGAAAAACAGTTCAGAGGATACTATGCACAGGCTGAAAAAATTGCCAAAAAAGAAGGTATCCCTGGTGAAAACTTGCTGATGTTGTTGGAAATGAGACTGGACAACGTAATGTTCCGTCTGGGCTACGGCAGAACAAGAAAAGAAGCAAGACAGATTGTACGTCATAAACATGTATTGGTAAACGGAAAACCTGTGGATATTCCTTCTTACCAAGTAAAAGTTGGCGACAAAGTAGAAGTAAAAGAAAAATATAAAACTATTCAGAGATACAAAGATGTGTTGGCTGTAACAGACGGCAGATTGGTTCCTGAATGGTTGAGTGCAGACCATGACGCTTTGAGTGGTACTGTTTTGACAAAACCTACAAGAGCACAGATTGATGTTCCTGTTGAAGAAACATTTATCGTCGAACTGTACTCCAAATAATCAATGTCGATTGTGCAGTGAAGTCAATGTTGAAGCCGCAAGGGATACCTTGCGGCAAATGATAATAAAAAAGGGAGGTTTGAATGAGTGTTTGAATTTGAGAAACCTCGCATTGAGATTGCTGAGATGGCACCTGACGGAACATATGGTAAGTTTGTAGTGGAACCTTTGGAAAGAGGTTATGGTACAACATTGGGAAATTCTTTGAGAAGAATATTGCTTTCCTCTTTGCCAGGTGCAGCAGTTAGCAATGTAAAAATTGACGGTGTACTTCATGAATTTAGTGTGATTCCTGGTGTAAAAGAAGATGTAACCGAAATCATACTGAATTTGAAAGGTCTGGCAATTAAAAACACCAGTGAAAGCAATGAACCAAAAATTGTGTACATTGATATGGAAGGGGAAGGCGAAGTCAAAGGTTCTGATATCAAAGCAGATGCGGATATTGAAATTTTGAACCCCGACCACCACATTGCAACTTTGTCCGGTGGTTCCAACAGTAAACTGTATATGGAAATTACCATAAACAAAGGTCGTGGTTACATTGGTGCAGACAAAAACAAAAAAGACGATCAGCCAATCGGAATGCTTCCGGTGGACAGTATTTTTACACCTGTGACAAGAGTTAACTTCTTGGTGGAAAATACGCGTGTCGGTCAGATTACCGATTACGACAAACTTTCTCTGGAAGTGTGGACAAATGGAACCATTGCACCAGATGATGCGGTAAGCTATGGTGCAAAAATTCTCAATGAACATTTGAATTTGTTCATTGATCTTTCCGATAATGCAAAAGATGCTTCTATTATGGTGGAAAAAGAAGAAGGCAAAAAAGAAAAAGTGCTGGAAATGAGCATTGAAGAATTGGATTTGTCTGTTCGTTCTTATAACTGCCTGAAACGTGCAGGCATTAACACCGTAGAAGACTTGGCAAACAAAACGGAAGAAGAAATGATGAAAGTAAGAAATCTGGGTCGTAAGTCCTTGGAAGAAGTTCTGAACAAAATGGCAGAATTGGGTCTGGCTTTGAGACCAACCGACGAATAATTTCTGCTGGTTACTAATATTTACTGCAAAATTACGATGCCACATAAGCCCGAAGAGTCGTGGGGTCGGGGTCAGTTTTGCAGGCGACATAAGGAGGATGAACCATGCACGCATCAGGATATAGAAAACTTGGCAAAACAACTCCTCAGAGAAAAGCTCTGTTGAGAAACCAAGTAACAAATCTGTTGTATCACGGTAAAATCAAAACAACAGAAACAAGAGCAAAAGAAGTAAGAAGAATTGCTGAAAAAATGATTACTCTGGCTGTAAAAGAAAAAGATAACTTCGAAGAAGTGGAAGTAACTGCAAAAGTTGCAAAAAAAGATGCAAACGGCAAAAGAGTAAAAGAAGTGGTAAATGGTAAAAAAGTAACTGTTTATGATGAAGTAAAGAAAACAGTGAAAAAAGACAAAGCTTCCAGATTGGCTGCAAGACGTCAACTGTTGTCTTACTTGTACCCTGTAACAGAAGTGCCTGCTGATGGTAAAAAAGTGAGAGCCAACACCAAAAAAGTAGACATGGTTGCAAAAATGTTCGATGAAATTGCTCCTAAATACGTTGGTCGTAACGGCGGTTACACAAGAATTGTGAAACTGGGTGCACGTAAAGGCGACGGTGCAATGGAAGTTATCATTGAATTGGTTTAATGCATGAATAAAACAGATAAAACATTGTGTAAATGATGTTTTATCTGTTTTTTGTTTTATAAAAATTATAAATTGCCCTCTACCATAATGACATCTGTGTATTGCAATGCTTTTGACAACCAAATGATAAAGAGTGTATAAAAATGACGGTTGACTCGTGTTTGTTTTGGCATATCGTTTTGTATGTGTTGTATCAAAATTTCCCAATCGGTTTTGTGTATCCAATTAAAAGAACAAAAATCAAATGTGTGTTGTGTTTCTTGATGATAAGGGTCTTGGCAAGGAAATAGCCGTTTGAAATACGGTAAAAGCAATGTTTCTGCGTCTTCTAAATATATCCGCAAAATGATGGGGTAACTGTGCCAATCGTCCCAAAGTGGATTGGTTGTGTGTGGGATGGACAGGGTAAAATTCCAAATGAATTTTTGTTTTGTATGGTGCAAAAAGACGAAGTGTCATATATTTTTGCAAGGGTATCATCTCCTAATATTATGGTTGTTGTAATGCAGATAAAATATTTTTGGCATATACCCTATATTGTCTTGCAAAGAGACAGAATAGGGTGGTTTTGTACGGCACTGCCATATGCCGTGTCATAAGCAGACCAATTCATTTTGGATATGGTTTTATTGATGTGGTCTATGGTGTCATTTTTGTGTGACATATCCAGTATTCTTTCATTTTTTATTTTATTTTAACATGGTTTCGAAATTGGAACAACTGGCAGTTTTGCTTGACTTTTCACAGAAAAACGAGTATCTTATTGATAGCTGTGAGTAATTTTTACCATAGACTTTTGAAAGGTGGAAAGACAATGAACATGGTGAGTTTTTAGGGTCTGACATATTCATATACCAAGATATTGGAAACAGACCACGGCACAGAAGAACAAAAAGTGACAGCGTTGAAACAAGTGGATATACAAATCAACAAAGGAGACTTTGTTGCTGTATTGGGACACAATGGTTCTGGAAAATCGACATTTGCGAAACATATCAATGCTTTGTTGCAACCAACAGAAGGTACCATTTGGGTGGAAAATATGGATACCAAAGATGATACATTGGTTTGGGAGATTAGACAAACCGCAGGTATGGTATTTCAAAATCCAGATAACCAGTTGGTGGCAACGGTGGTGGAAGAAGATATTGCATTTGGCCCAGAAAATATGGGAATCGCACCAAAAGAAATTCGCAAACGAGTAGATGAAGCATTGGCAACTGTTGGCATGAGCGAATATGCCAAACATGCCCCATCTAAATTGAGTGGTGGACAAAAACAAAGAATTGCCATTGCAGGCGTTTTGGCAATGAAACCCAAATGTATCGTATTGGACGAACCAACAGCTATGCTTGACCCTGTGGGGCGGCGAGAAGTGATGGAAACCATAGAAAAATTGAACAGAGAAGAAGGCATTACCATGATACTGATTACCCATTATATGGACGAAGCTGTGCGTGCAGACAGAGTGTTTGTGATTGATGATGGGGACTTGGTTATGGAAGGTACACCAAAAGAAGTATTTTCTCAGGTGGAACGTTTGCAAACATACGGTTTAGATGTGCCACAGGTGACAGAAGTGACATATTTATTACGAAAAGAAGGCATTGATTTGCCAGATGATATATTAACAACAGAAGAAATGGTAGGTGCAATATGTCAATACAAATCAACCATCTAACCCATATCTATAACCCAAATACAACATTTGAAAAAGTTGCTTTGGATGATGTGAATTTGGAAATCAAAAAAGGTGAATTTGTTGGATTGATTGGACATACAGGTTCTGGAAAATCCACATTGATACAACATTTGAATGGGATTATATCTCCGACATCTGGTGAAATATTGCTGGACGGGGAAAATATACACAAAGACAAAACAAAATTAAAAGAAGTACGTCGCCGCATTGGTTTGGCATTTCAATATCCGGAATATCAATTATTTGAAATGAGTATATACAAAGATGTGGCGTTTGGTCCTACCAATTTGAAATGGACAGAAGAAGAAATACACAAAAGTGTGGTCAATGCTTTGGAAATGGTAGGTATACCGGAAAGTATGTATGAAAAATCACCATTTGAGCTTTCGGGTGGACAAAAACGTCGTGTTGCTATTGCGGGTGTTTTGGCAATGAACCCAGAAGTGCTGATATTGGACGAGCCAACCGCAGGGCTAGACCCAAAAGGTCGTGACGAAATATTGGCAGCAATCAAAGATTTGCACGATAAAAGAGGGATTACCGTGATACTGGTGAGCCATAGCATGGAAGATGTGGCAAAATTGGTGGATAGAATTATTGTGATGCACAAAGGCAAAGCCGCAATGCAAGGTACACCAAAAGAAATATTTTCCAATGTGAAAGAATTGGAACAAATGGGATTGGCAGCCCCACAAGTCAGTTATGTGTTTGCGGCACTCAAACAAAAAGGCTATGATGTGCCAACAGACATATATACCATTGAAGAAGCAAAACAAGCATTATATACATTGTTGAAGCAGGTGAAAGTATGATACGAGATATTACCATTGGGCAGTACTACCCCGCAAATTCTGTCATTCATCAATTAGATGCACGGGTGAAAATCATTGTCACATTTTTATTTATTGTATCGCTATTTGTGGTGAATACATTGATGGGATATGTTTTGGTGACAGTACTATTGGGGGCGGTTATCAAAATATCGCAAGTGCCATTGAAATTTATGTTGCGTGGGTTGAAAAGTATTATGATTATCATTATATTTACAGCCGTTATCAATTTGTTTTTGACACAAGGCGAACAGATTATTTGGCAATTTGGGTTTTTGAAATTGACAAAAGAAGGCATTTATATGGCAATCAAAATGTGTGTGCGTTTGGTGCTTTTGATTGTGGGATCATCTCTTTTGACATTGACCACAACACCCATACAACTGACAGACGGTATTGAATATATTTTGAAACCATTGAAAAAAATCGGTGTACCTGCACATGAAATTGCAATGATGATGACCATTGCATTGCGGTTTATTCCGACTTTATTAGATGAAACAGACAAAATTATAAAAGCACAACAGGCAAGAGGTGCGGATTTTGACACCGGAAATTTATTGCAAAAAGCAAAAAGTATGATACCCATATTGGTACCATTGTTTATATCTGCATTTCGACGTGCAGAAGAACTTGCCATGGCGATGGAGGCTAGATGTTACCATGGCGACGAAAACAGAACACGTATGAATGTTATGCAGTTACAAAAGCGGGATTACACAGCAATATTATGTGTGGTGGTATACTGTTGTTTTACGGTTGGTTTGCGTGTTGCACAAGGGTATTTACCATTTTTGATTTGAAAGATATTTTGATATTCTGACTGGTTTCCAAAGGGGTTTTCTCTTTGGAAACCGCCATTTCTGGGAGGAAAAAGAAATGAGAAATCAAGAAATTTCATTTGTCAATGTTGTGCTTTGTATTTTGGTGATGTGGATACATATTTGTTCTGTGGCAGTTATGGGACTGCCAAAAGGAAGCATATCGTTTTTTACAATATATGTGTCGTGGCGGTTATCTGCGTTTGTGGTACAGGCATTTTTGTTTTTGTCTGCATTGAAATTGTTTTTATCGAAAAAAGAAATCACATATAGCCGATTTTTATGGAGAAGAGGCAAAAAAATTGGTTTGCCTTATATGATTGCTGTGTTGATTTCTTATATGGGCTTGATACATTTGGATTATTATGTGTTTGATGGGAAATTTTTGTTGCAATCATTGTTTTTAGGAGATATGATTTCTCCTTTTTATTTTGTGGTGATTGTATTTCAGTTTTATATATTGTTTCCAATATGGAAATGGGTTGTGAAACGTTTTCCCATGTGTGCGGTGATTGTGGGAGCAGTGTTATGCAATCGTATATTTCTTGGATATTTGCCACAAATCATTAGAATTGTTTCACCAGATACCACATTTGCATATAATGACCGTGTGTTTACATCTTATTTGCTTTATTGGATATTGGGTTGTTATGCAGGGAAATATTATGATTGCTTTTTGCAAAAAATCAAACAATATGGTGTTTGGATATGTATTTGTTTTGTTGTGACAGCGATTGTGAATGTATTTTTGAGTTATGGTATCAAAAGAGAATTTTTTCGTGTTGGATTTTTAGAAGATGTGCATATGTTGTATGTATTGTGTGCAATATTGTTTTTATTTTGGCTGGCAGAAATGGGCGGAAAGAAATGTCTGCGTTTTTCATTGTTTCAGGGCATTGATGGTTTGAGCTTTTATTTGTATTTATATCATGGGATATTGTTATATTACATACAAGATAGATGTTTGGTGAATGTTTTGGATTTGACAACAGCAGTATTTTGGCGTGCGATATGTTGTTATGGAGTGACAGCGGTTGTGGCATTGGTTTTTGTATTCTGGAAAAGGAGGCGACAGACATGAGGATATTGCTTACGATTGCATATGATGGTACAAAATATAGTGGTTGGCAAAAACAAAAATCAAAAGATGTGGCAACAGTGGAAGGGACATTGGAGCAGGCGTTGCGTGTGTTGTTTCGTTCTCCAAATTTGGAATGTATTGGGGCAAGCAGAACAGACAGAGGGGTACACGCATTGGGACAATGTGCAGTGATTGATGTGGATACCACAATACCACCACATAAAATTCCATTTGCCATACGTCCTTTTTTACCAGATGATATTGTTGTGACGACAGCAGAAGTTGTGGCTGATGATTTTCACCCACGTTTTGATTGTGTCAAAAAAACGTATGAATATCGTATTTGGCAAAGTGATTTCAAGAATCCAAAAGAACGACTGTATAGTACATTTGTATATGATACATTGGATATTGCTGCCATGCAAGAAGGGGCAAAGGCTTTTATTGGAAAGCATGATTTTGCGGCATTTTGTGCGGCAGGTAGTACAGTTTCTTCCACGGTGCGTACCATATTTGACTGCCACGTGGAACAAGAAGGAAATTGTATTCGAATATTGGTCACAGGGGACGGATTTTTATATAATATGGTGCGAATATTGGCAGGCACATTGATTGCAGTTGGACAAGGCAAAAAGAAAGCGGCAGATGTGGCAGACATTATTGCATCAAAAGACAGACGCAATGCAGGACAGACCGCAGAGCCGCAAGGTTTGACTTTACTTCAAATTTATTATGATTTGCAAACAAAAGCTATTGACAGCGAAGAATAGGCGTATTATAATAAAAAAGCTGTATTTTGATTTTAGGACAATTTGTCTTAAATATATATTTCTCAAGGTGGGACCCAATAAGTTATGTCAAAACGGCATAATGGAGATTGCAGCCATATTCCCGTGTGGTGGGCAAAGTCAACGGGTCAACAAAAAATAATAAGGGAGGTAAAAGAACCATGAGAACAACTTACATTGCGAAAGAAGCAGATATCGTAAAAAAATGGTATGTTGTTGATGCAACAGATTTGACTTTGGGTCGTCTGTCCACTGAAATCGCAAATATTTTAAGAGGCAAAAACAAACCCCAGTATGCACCAAATGTGGATATGGGTGATTACGTTATCGTAATCAATGCAGAAAAAATTGCAGTGTCCGGCAAAAAATTGACACAGAAAATGTACCACCACCACACAGGTTACATGGGTGGTCTGAAAACAGTAAGACTGGACAAAATGCTGGAAACACACCCTGAAAGAGTTATCGAACACGCTGTAAAAGGTATGCTTCCCAAAAACGCTCTGGGTAGAAAAATGTTCGGCAAATTGCACGTTTATGCAGGTGCAGAACACCCCCATGCAGCACAAAAACCCGAAGTACTGGAATTGAAATTTTAATAGAAGGAGGAAAGCATCATGGCAGCAGCTAGATATTACGGCACAGGCAGAAGAAAATCTTCCGTAGCAAGAGTATACTTAGTACCCGGCAGCGGTAAAATTACAATCAACAAAAGAGATATTGACGATTATTTCGGTCTGGAAACATTGAAACTGATTGTACGTCAACCTTTGGAATTGACAACAACAATCGCAAAATTTGACGTTTTGGTAAATGTGCATGGCGGTGGTTTCACAGGTCAAGCAGGTGCAATCAGACATGGTATTTCCAGAGCATTGTTGCAGGCTGATGGCGATTTCAGACCCGTTCTGAAAAAAGCAGGCTTCTTGACAAGAGACCCTCGTATGAAAGAAAGAAAGAAATATGGTCTCAAAGCAGCAAGACGTGCTCCTCAGTTCTCCAAGAGATAATTTTTTGTTTTGGTTATGCAAAACAATACAAATGGATATCAAAACCGTTCGACATATTGTCGGACGGTTTTTTTAGCAGAAAAAAATAAAAAAATTTTAACAAATTCTTTATGTATTATCTACATTTCAAAAAAATTTTGGTATAATAAGCAAAATGATATGGAGTGGTAAAATGAAACAAAAAGGGATTTTGAAATTATCTATGGTATTGATTATGTTTGCGTTTATAATCAATTTGTATGTTTAC
>CAJMNV010000003.1 GCA_905214825.1 uncultured bacterium
AACCTTCTTCCTCTGACGATTTCGAAGAAGAAATAGAACAAGAAGAAGCATTTGTGGCTTCCCAAGAAGAACAAACAGAATGGGAAAAGAAAAAAGAAGAAGAAAGACTGTCAATGCAAGAAGAAGCAAAACGCTTGCTGACAGATGCCACAAAACAAGCAGATGCGTTGTTGGAAAAAGCAAAAGAAGAAGCAGAACATATTCGGGAAGAAGCACTAAAAGAAGGATATGATTGTGGATACGCAAAAGGGGAAGAAGAAGGCTATCAAGCAGCTTATACCAAGGTGGAAGAAACCGTTGGCGTGGAAACAGAGGCTTTTTTGCAAGATTTGAAACGATTGGCACAAGAATTGTCGCAACAAAAACAAGATATTTTGTATCAGTATCAAAAGGATTTGAAAGATGTGGCTGTGGCTGTGGCTGAAAAAGTAGTGCAAGTCAGCTTGAAATCCAGTGGGGAAATCATAGAACGTATGATTATTTCTGCAACAGAACGTCTGAAAACAAAAGAATGGGTAAAAATATATATTTCTAAGTCTGATGCACAGATGATGCTGGAAGCGGATAAGGATTTGGTGACATCGTTATCTCATTTGTCTGAACATATCAAGGTCATTGTGATGAACAATGAAAAACAGGGTACTTGTATTATAGAATGTCCAGACGAAATCATTGATGCAAGTGTGAATACACAAATGGAAAATATTAAAGAAATTTTGAACCAGTCCGGTACATAAACGGAGGGATTGCCATGTATAAAAATATGGTGAATTTAGTCAAAAAATCTGAAACCGTCAGTCATATCGGAAAAATAGAAAATATTGTGGGTATGACCATAGAGGCTTCGGGTGGCAAAGCCGGCATTGGTGATATCAGCAGTATTTATAACGAATCTATGAAAAGTCATGTGTTGGCAGAAGTGGTTGGATTTAAAAATGACAAAATATTGCTGATGCCATATGAAAATACAGATGGTATCACAGCTGGTAGTTTTGTCAGAAACACAAAACAAAGTCTAAAATTGCCTGTTGGTGATTTTTTGAGAGGGCGTATTATCAACGCTTTGGGAGAACCGATTGACGGATTGCCACCTTTTGAAAAACCAGATTATTTTTCGGTGGGAAGTGGTTATATCAACCCATTGAGCAGACCACCCATTCGTGAAAAAATGGATTTTGGCATAAAGGCTTTGGACGGTATGATTACCATTGGCAAAGGGCAAAGAATTGGTATATTTGCAGGTAGTGGTGTCGGAAAAAGTACATTGATGGGTATGATTGCGAAAAATGTCAAAGCAGATATCAATGTAATTGCACTTGTGGGGGAACGTGGTAGAGAAGTTTTGGAATTTGTGCAAAAAGATTTGGGCCCAGAAGGGCTGGCACGTTCTGTGTTGGTTGTGGCAACATCTGACCAATCACCGATGTTGCGTATGAAATGTCCTGTTGTGGCAACTGCCATTGCAGAGTATTTTAGAGATCAAGGAAAAGATGTTCTGTTGATGATGGACTCTTTGACACGTTTTGCAATGGCACAAAGAGAAATCGGACTTGCAGTTGGAGAACCGCCAATTGCCAGAGGGTATACACCTTCGATTTATTCCGAATTGCCAAAGTTGTTGGAGAGAAGTGGAAATTTTGAAAAAGGCTCTATTACAGGAATTTATACTGTGTTGGTGGAAGGGGACGATACCAACGAGCCCATTGCCGATACTGTGCGTGGTATTTTGGACGGGCACATTGTGCTTTCCAGAAAGTTGGCAAATAGTAACCATTTTCCTGCGATTGATATCAATGCAAGCATTTCTCGTTTGATGTCGAGCATTGTATCACAGGAGCATAAAGATATGGCTTCAAAATGCAGGGATATTTTGAGCTTGTATGAAAAAAATGAAGATTTGATTGCCATTGGTGCTTATAAGGCAGGAACAAATCCAAGTTTGGATTATGCAATTGAAAAAATAGAAAAATTAAACGGATTTTTGAAACAAGGTATTGATGAGTCGTTTAGTTATGATGAGATGATGCAGATGATGCATCAGATTTTGGAGACATAATAAAAAGGGGAATTTATTATGAAAAAATTTTCTTTTCAGTTGGAACCTGTATTGAAATACAAAGGTGATATTTTAGAAGTTTTGAAAAATGAACATAGTATGGCATTGAAAGATGTGGTAGAACAAGAAACTGTAATTCAAAACTTGGAGAATGAAAAAAAGGCTTTTTTGTTTGAGTTTAATGAAAAGAAAAAAAATGCTATGACAGTTATGGAGGCAGGTATTTATGAAAGATACTTGCAAAAACAAAATGCGATTATTTCATCTGAAAATAATAAATTGAAAGAATTGCAGTTCAAAGAAGCAAAAAAACGAGAAAAAATGATTGAGGCAAAAAAAGAAAAACTTTCCATTGAAAAATTGAAAGAGATAAAAGTGGAACAGTATAAAAAAGCAGTACAAAAAGAAAATGAACTGTTTATTGAAGAATTTGTATCAAATGCAAAGACAAGAGAACAAAAATAATCAATTTTGTTAGCAATCAATGGAAGTCGAAAGATGGTACATTGTGGCTATAAAAAATCAAATAAAAGGAGGTGCAGAAATGGGTATAAACAGTGCAAGTGATACATTGATGTCTATTGGCAGCATGATGCAAAAACCTGCGGTGAATACAAAAGATAATAAATTGCCATCTGATAAAGATACTTTTAAAGACGCAATTAAAAAAGAGTTTGATAAAACAAAAGAAACATGTAATCCAGAAAAACCGCAAAATAATACAACAAAAGACAAACCACTTGACAAAGAACAATCATCTAATCAAGTGGGAGAAGAAGTTCTGGAAGAAGCAGCTTTGCTGGTGCAAAATCCGCAGATACAAATGTGGAACGATGATATGATTGCGACTTTGCTGCAAAATGGAAATGATATTTCACAAACAATGACAACATTGTTGCAAAATGTGCCAAAAGAAGTACCAATCGCACAAGTGCAAACTGCAACACCAGTGGATACAATGTTGACACAACAAACGAAACTGCCAGATGCTCAAATACTGCAAACAACAAACGGTAAAGTGGAAACACAAAAAGCCAATGGAAACAAACAGGATTTTGATGTTTTACAAGTAATCAAAAATGATGTGCAAATACAAAAACCTGTGGAAAACACAAATGGCAAACAGTTGCAACAAAACACAAATGAAAAAGAACAATTTGTGCAACAAGACTTCAAAAACTTAGAAGTTGTTTCTGAAACAGAAATAAAAACAGAACAAACACAAAAACCAATTCATGAAATGATGTTGCAAACAAAGCAAAAAACAGCAGAAGGTGAAGAGGTTGTCCATGTGAAAGTGGCTGATGTTTTGCCTGTGACAAAAGAAAATGTTACACAACAGTTGGCAGACAAAATTTTGATGCGTAGCAGCAATGAATTTGAATTGCAATTAAATCCTGAGTCTTTGGGTAAAATTCAAATCAAAGTGCAGTTTGACAAAGGGGAAACAAAAGTTACCATATTGTGTGAAAGTGCAAAAGCGTTGCATTTGTTATCAGAAAATAGCAGCAGCTTGGCAGCATTGTTGGAAAATCGTACAGGAAATACTACAACCATTCAAATGCATGAAAATAAAGATGCTTTCTACAAACAAGATACTGACCAAAATGGACATCAACAGCAACAACAAACAAAAGATGAACAACAACAAAGACATCAGAAACAAAAACAGCAAGATGCAATGGATTTCTTGCAACAAATGCGTTTAGGTCTGGTGTGATAAAATAAAAAGGAGGAATTTGACTTGATAAATGGTATGCAAGGATATTCCAGAATGGGTGAAACAAATTATACCAATGCCAATGCCAGATCAGCTTCTTCCAGAAAGGGTGCTGATGGTGTGCAAACACAAGGTTCTTCATCGGATTTGGGTATGGATACATTGATGCAACTGATTGTGGCACAATTACAAAACCAAGACCCAATGAACCCAACTGGACAAGATACATATATGATGCAGATGGCACAGCTGGCTGTTGTGCAAGCAACAAACAGTATGGCACAAACCACAGCAACAACTTATGCTGCATCTTTGGTGGGAAAAGAAGTTACAGTTGTAAAATTTACAGATAATGGCAAAAAAAGCGAAGAGGTCGTTGGTACAGTAACAGGTGTTGCTTTCCTTGGTGGTCAACCAATTTTGTATATAGGTGAAGATGCTTATAGCATGGGGCAGTTGATTGCAGTTGGTAAATTGCCAGAAGAAAAACCTGAAAAACCAGAAAAACCTGAAGGAGGAGGTACAGAAAAACCAGAAGGTGGTGAAGGTACTGAAAAACCTGAAAGCGGAGAAGGTACTAAGCCAGAGGGCAGTGAAACAGACAAACCAACAGATGGAGGAAATACAGGTGAAAATACGTCACCAAAAGAATAACACTTCCTCTATATGTTAAGGGGGTAAAGTGATGATTGAAAATCTGAATGATTTGAGACTGCGACAGATACAAGTCAATCCTGTGCCAGTAAGACCGCAGGCAACAACCAAGCAAAAAAGTACTACATTTGACAAAATGTTGCGGGAAAGAATGGAACAGGCTGAGTCGCTGCAGTTTTCCAAACATTCCAAAGAACGTATGGAACAGCGTGGCATTGAAATGACACCAGATTTGTTGCAACAGATGAATACAGCAGCAAATCATGCAAGATTAAAAGGGGCGAAAGATGTAGTCATGATAGGGTCACAGGCAGCATTTATTGTAAGTATTCCGAATAATACGGTGATTACTGCAATGAATGGCAATGAGATGAAAAATAACATATTTACAAAAATTGATAGTGCTGTGTTATTATAAGCCGGCCCCGTTTGGGAAGCTTTTTGTGTGGACTGAAGTATCCACACAGCCACAGCAATCGGAAGGAGATAATATTAAATGCTTAGATCAATGTTTTCAGGTGTATCCGGTTTGCGTACACATCAAAGTAGAATGGACGTTATTGGTAACAATATTGCCAATGTAAACACCGCAGCGTATAAAAGTGGTGCAGCAACATTCCAGGAATCTATTTATCAGACATTGCAAGGTTCTAGTGCAGGTGGTACTGTTTATGGGGGTTCCAACCCAAACCAAGTAGGTTATGGTAGCCAAACTGGTTCTATTTCAATCAATTTTAATGCAAGTGCATTTGAACCAACAGGTTTGTTGACACATGCTATGATTGATGGACAAGGGTTCTTTATGGTTGGTCCTAAAAGTGATGGTATTACAACAGGTGTGGATGCTCAAGGACAAGTAGATCCTTTACTTCCAAATAATATTCCTTCATTGAATTTGACAAGAGTCGGCAAATTTTCTGTTGATGGTGATGGGTATTTGTGTATGCCTGATGGTAATGTGGTATATGGGTATATGCCAAAAGGATATGATCCGGCAAACCCTATGAAACCACCCGTTAATGATGAAAAATTTGATCCAGACCCATCTAACTTGAGAGTCATTCGTGTTCCAAGTGTAGATGACCAAGGTGAAGTACATATACCTCCTGTAGATGGTGAACCACAATTAAAATTGAAAGATATTGCAATCGGTAAAGATGGTATGGTGACAGGTACAGCTGATGATGGTAAAATTTACAAAATTGGACAAGTTGCCGTATGTAATGTACCAAACCCCAATGGGTTGGAAAACCAAGGTGGCGGCTATTACAAAGTTGTAAACAATACAGGTGAAGTATCTGCACATACCCCTGGTGCTGGTACAACAGGAAAATTACAACCTGGTGGTTTGGAAATGTCAAATGTGGATTTGGCAACAGAGTTTTCTAACATGATTACTACCCAAAGAGGTTTCCAAGCGTGTTCCAAAATTATTAGTGCATCTGATGAAATGTTGCAAGATTTAATCAGCATGAAACGATAATCTGTGGTATAATAAAAGCAATGTTTGCAGTTTGCAAACAAAATAATAATATGATATGAAAAGGAAGTGTTTCCGCAAAAACAACAATGCGGAAATGCTTCCAATCATAAAAATAAAACCAAAAACCAAAACGAAGATAATGGGGCAATAAGAAAGGGAGCGTGTATCATTATGATTAGATTAACAAAATTGAACAAAGAAGTATTTGTATTAAATTCCAATCAGATTGAATGTATTGAACTGATTCCGGAATCCAAGGTAATTATGGCAAACAAAGACTTTTTTATTGTCCGGGAAGATGTGGATACCATTATTGATAGAATTATCGAATATAATGCAAAAGTCTATAATTTTCATAAAAAAATTACGTTGGTGAACAACAATGAATAATAGAAAATAAGAGGTATGCGATATGGATATTACAACGATAATAGGTATCGTACTGGGTGCAGTGTTGATTACATTTGGTATTGTATTTAATATAGAGACAATGGCAATCGACTTTGGAAAATTAGTAAACTTTTTTGATGCCCCCAGTATTTTGATTGTAGTCGGCGGTACATTGGCAGCAGTTATTGCCAGTTTTCCAGCGAGTATGCTCAAGCAAATTCCAAAACACTTTAAGGTTATGATGGATGGTAGCAGATACAATCCTATGGAATACATCGATTTGTTGGTTGAATTTGCACAGATTGCTAGAAAAAATGGTCTTTTGGCATTAGAAGAAAAAGCCAATCAAGCAACAGACCCATTTTTGAAACAAAGTATTATGTTGATTGTAGATGCAACAGACCCGGAAAAAGTAAGAGAAATGCTGAACAACGATTTGGAATATCTTTCGGAACGTCATGGAAATTCTGTGAATATGTATGAAAAAGCAGCAGCGTATGCACCAGCATTTGGGATGATTGGTACATTGGTTGGTTTGATTAACATGCTGAAAGGTATGAATTTTGAAGATGGTGGTGGCGCAGGCAATCTAGGGAAAGATATGTCTACGGCATTGATTACAACATTTTATGGCTGTATATTGGCAAACTTAATATTTATGCCAATCGCAAAAAAACTCAGTGGTAAAAATGACGAAGAATATCTTTGCAAACAAATTATCATTGAAGGTGTTTTGTCTATACAATCTGGGGAAAACCCCAAATTTATGAAAGAAAAACTGTTATCTTACTTAACACAAGCACAAAGAGAGTTGGCACAACAAGAAACAGGAAATGAGTAATAGGGATGTGTTTTTATGGCAGGAAAAAAGCCAAGGCAAGAAGAAGGCAGTGACTGGATGGGAACCTATGGCGACATGGTGACATTGTTGCTATGCTTTTTTGTATTGTTATATTCTATGTCAACTGTGGATACAAACAAATGGGAATTGTTGGTAAAAAGTTTTAACCCTAATGCAGAAAAGGTTTCTCAGATTGTAACCAATACAGCACCAAATGATGGTGAATATGATGTAGAAGGTAGTGCAGAGCCATCAACAGATGCAAATGAATTTGATAAATTATTTTATACATTATCAGAATATGTAGCAAAAAATAATTTACAGGAAAGTGTAGAACTTTCCAAGGGCGATGGGTTTACATTTATAACATTCCGTGATAATGTATTTTTTGATGGGGATAGTTATACACTAAAAGATGAAGGAAAAGTGATATTGGACGAATTTTGTGGTGCAGTAAATGCGGCAAAAGGCTCTATACAAGAAATTCAGATTTTGGGACATACATCACAAGCAAGCCAGAATGTGCCAAATGAACCAATCAGTGATAGGTTTTTGGCATCCAATAGGGCAACAGAAGTGTTGCTTTACATTCAGCAAAAGAATGTAATTGACCCTGCAAAGTTGGTATCTAGTGGATATGGACAGCATAGACCAATTAGTTCTTTTGAAACTAGAGAATCAAGGGCAAAAAACAGACGTGTGGAAATACTGATTACCAAAACAGATAGTGTGGTAAAGGTATTAGACCAATATTATGAAGAAGCAGATATGATACATATGGAATAGTGTCATATGGGGTTATGCTGAAAAAAAGTAGATGTTGGTGTAGAAAGGGGGGAATTACCGTAAATGGCAGAAGTATTATCACAAAGCCAGATTGACGCGCTCATCAATTCTATGGCAGGTGGTGGAGTAGAAGAAACCAAAAAAGAAGAAAAGAAATATAAAAAGTATGACTTTTATAGTCCGAAAAAATTTACAAAAGATAAATTAAAAATGTTATTAGGGATATATGAAAATTATGCCAGGTTAGCTTCTTCTCGCATCAACAGTCTTGCACGTGCATCGTGTCAGGTGGACGTACTTGCGGTAGAAGAACAAAGATATTATGAATTTAGTAATGCTTTAAATGACAATGACGTTTTGACATTGATTGATGTGAAAATGCCAGATGGAAGTGTGCAAACACCAATTGTGCTACATACTTCCAATCAACTGATGTTGTGTATGATAGATAGAATGCTTGGGGGAAGTGGTGAAAGTATAGAAGAAATATCTGTGTCTTATACATATACAGATATTGAACTTTCTTTGTACCAAAATATTATGGGGTATTTGGTTCCGATTATGAAAGATGGTTGGGCAAATTTTATGGATTTGAAATTCCAAATTGATAAAGTGGAAACAAACCCAAGTATGATGCAGAAGATAGGCAGAGATGAAACCATTGTCATTGTGGTATTAGAAGTAGAAATTGGTACCGTAACAGGAAAAATAAATATTTGTTTGCCAGGTAGTTTTCTGATAAGTATATTTAAAATATTTGAGAAAAAACCTGAGAGAGCAAATCAAGAAGAAGAAACGGCCAAAGGAATATTTGAAGGCATCAAAGAGACTACAATGGAAATCAAGGCAGAGTTGGGCAGTTCTCAACTTTTGTTGAAAGACCTGTTTGGGCTTCAGGTTGGAGATGTCATCAACTTGAACAAAGCAAAAGATTCCGATGTTTTTTTGTATATTGAGGGGGAACCTTGGTTTAAGGGTGAACTTGGAAAAAGCAATAAAAATATGGCTGTAAAAATCAATGAAATATGTGAAAAAATGTAGGTTTCATCACAAGGAGAATAACAGATATGACTTTTAAAAATTTTAGTTCAATAGAGATTGATGCTATAGGGGAAATTCTGAATATTAGTTTGGGTGCTTCTGCTACGGCAATCTCTACTATGCTTGCAAAAAGAGTTGATATTACCACTCCTGATGTAAACGTTGTCTCTTTTGATGAGTTTGATTATGCAGATTTGGAACCAGCAGTTGGGGTTGAAATCACATATGTATCAGGATTAAGTGGCAGTAATATTATGCTCTTAAAACGACATGATGTAAAAGTAATTGTAGAATTGCTCATGGGTTTAGAAATGACTGATGAGGAATTTGAGTTAAACGAAATGAATATGAGTGCCATCTGTGAGGTTATGAACCAGATGATGGGGGCTTCTTCCACAGCACTTTCTGAATTTTTGGGGGAAGTGGTGAATATTTCTACACCTGTTTCATTTGAAGTGGGCGAACCAGAAGAATTTAAGAAGAAGTGTTTTGCTGGGCAAGATCACATGGTGGTTGTAAATTTTAATTTGAAGATTGATGAATTGGTGGAAAGCAGATTTATGTATCTGATGACCATACAATTAGCAAAACGTTTGGTATCTGTATTTGGTTTGGGTGGTGATGATGACGATATCATTTCAACAGAAACACCAGCACCAACACCAACACAAGCAGCACCAGAGCCAGAACCTTCAAACAAAATGATGTCACAAGCGGAAATTGAGGCGTTGATGCAACAAAGTGCAGCACCAGAGCCGGAACCTTCACACAAAATGATGTCACAAGCGGAAATTGAAGCGTTGATGCAACAAAGTGCAGCACCAGCACAAGCAGCACCAGCACAAGCAGCACCAGCACAAGCAGTACCACAACAACAAACTGCACCGGCAGGTGATATGCAACAACAAATGATGCAAATGATGCAGATGATGCAACAACAAATGATGGGTATGCAACAGATGCAGCCACAGGCAAGAGCACAAAGAATGATAGAAACACAGCCTTTGGATACCCCACAATTTAATACCGTGGCAGATGCTTTGGGTGAAGAACAAACAGAAAATCTGCAATTGATTATGGATGTTCCTTTGGAAATTTCCGTAGAAATTGGCAGAACCAAAAAGTTAATCAAAGATATATTGGAATTGTCTTCTGGTTCTTTGGTTGTACTGGATAAATTGGCAGGAGAACAAGTAGATATTTATGCAAATGGACAATGTATTGCAAAAGGCGATGTTGTCGTTGTAGATGATAACTTTGGTGTTAGAATTACAGAAGTTATCAAACGTCCTGAGTTGTTATAATAACAAAATAGTTAAAAAATAATTCATATAAACAAAACCCGATAAGAAAGGTATGGTAGTAAAATGGCAAAGATATTATTAGTTGATGATGCAGCATTTATGCGAATGATGGAAAAAGATACATTGACCAAAAATGGTTACAGTGATATTCATGAAGCATCTGATGGTGTAGAAGCAGTTGAGAAATATGATGAACTGCATCCCGACTTGGTGATTATGGATATTACAATGCCAAATATGGACGGTTTGGAAGCTTTGAAAACAATCCGTGGAAAAGACCCAAATGCAGTGATTGTAATGTGTTCTGCAATGGGGCAGGAAGCAATGGTTATTGATGCTTTGAAATCCGGAGCAAAAGACTTCATTGTAAAACCTTTCAAACCAGACAGATTACTGAAAACAGTGACAACATTGTTGGGTTAATATACAAGGCTTGAAGGAGTGTGATTGAAATTCCATTAGCGGATATGATGACGGTTGTCACCACATTTTTGTTGGTGATGGGGATATTGGCATTATGTTATTTCTTTACCAAAAAAGTTGGAAAAGGAATGTTGCGATATCAGACTTCTTCATGCATGAAAGTCATTGACAGAGTTATCATAGGGCAGGACAAAAGTCTTATGATTGTCCAAATAGGAGAGCGATATTGCCTGATTGGCGTTGCACAATCAGGCATACAACTATTGATGGAGCTTTCAAAAGAAGAAGTGGAAATGCAGATTTTGGACAAAGAAAAAAATCAGAATTTTACAGAAATGTTTGCTGAAAAATTCAAGAGAAAAAACCGCCAATAGAAAACCGGCGAATTTGGAGTGCATTTTATGACTGAAGGAATTGTAACAATTAACGGAAATGGCGTGCAAACGTTGGAATTGTTTTTTATTTTGACGATATTGATGCTGTTACCTTCCATTATTGTCATGATGACATCTTTTGCAAGAATTGTCATTGTGCTATCATTTACAAGAAGTGCTTTGGGAACACAGCAAACACCCCCCAATACTGTTTTGATTGGGATTGCGTTGTTTTTGACATTGTTTATTATGTCACCTGTGTTGGAAAAAGTGAATGAGCAAGCATATATTCCATATAAAAACGAAGAGATTACACAACAAGAGGCATTGGAGCGTGCAGCAGTACCAATGCGGGAGTTTATGTTGGGACAAACAGAAACAAGTTCCTTGAATATGTATTTGGAACTTGCGGGAGAGGAAATGCCCGAAGATTTGAATACATTGCCATTGCGTGTGGTCATTCCAGCATTTATGACAAGCGAATTAAAACAAGCTTTTGTGATGGGCTTTTTGTTGTTTATTCCATTTTTGCTGATTGATATTGTAGTTTCTAGTATATTGATGTCAATGGGTATGATTATGTTACCACCAGCAACCATTGCAATGCCGTTTAAATTGTTGTTATTTGTGACAGTGGACGGTTGGCAGTTACTGTTTTCGACATTGGTACAAAGTTTTTCGTGAAGGAGGGTGAAGTATGAATAATGTGGAAGTGATGGACGTTATGCGTGCTGCCCTGATGGTTGCGATGAAGCTGAGTGCACCAACATTGATACTCAGTATGGCGGTCGGGATTTTGATTTCCATATTGCAAGCAGCGACACAAATTCATGAACAAACCATTACATTTGTGCCAAAGTTGTTTGTGATTGCATTGATTTGTCTGTTTACTGGTTCTTGGATGCTTACAACATTGCAGGATTTTACAAAAGAATTGTTCATTTTGATGCAGCCTTGACGAAAAATGATTTTGAGGAGCGGTTTTTATGCAGGAAATGAACGATATATTGACATTTTCTTTAATCATTATGCGAATGAGTGGTTGTATATTGTTTAACCCAATACTGGGTAGAAGAAATATACCCGGTGTGGTAAAAACAGCAATCATATTTGTACTAAGTATCATTTTGATAACATATCAAACGCATACAGTCGTAGCAGCGGAAACTGTCATAGAATATGCAGTGTTGTTGTTGAAAGAGTTTTTTTGCGGCTTTGTGATTGGGACGGTTGTCAATTTATTTTTGAACATCATTATTTTTGGCGGTGAAATCATCGACTTTCAAATGGGGTTGTCCATGTCAAAGATTTATGATATGCAAAGTAATACATCTTTGGCATTGAGTGCCACATTTTTTAATGCACTGTTTGTGCTATTATTTTTTGCCACAGATGGGCATTTGGTTATGTTGCAACTGTTTTTGAAATCGGGAGAGATTATCCCGTATGGCAGTATGGCAATTACGCAATCACTAAGTACAGCAATATTGGACATTTTTTGTGATTGTATGGTATTGGCAGTCAAATTGGCATTACCGATTATGGTTGTGGAAATTTTGGCAGAAGTGGGTGTTGGTATCTTGATGAAAACCATTCCACAAATCAATGTGTTTATTGTAAATATTCAAGCAAAAGTGCTTTTGGGTATTATATTCTTGGTACTTTTATTTACACCGATGTCAGAATTTTTGGAAGGCTGTATTCGATTGATGTTTGAGGCGTTGCAACATGTGATGGTGTTGATGAAATAAAGGGGGGAACTGAACGGTGGCCGGAGACTCCAAAACCGAAAAGGCCACGAGTAAGAAGCGGAGAGACGAGAGGAAAAAGGGTAACATATTTTTAAGCCGAGATGTCGTGATATTGGTATCATTGTTGGGAATGTTTGTGATATTGAAAATGTTTTTTCAAACCATCTATGGCACATTAAAAAAATATTTGATGGAATATATGACAATGGCTGGAACATTGAAAGATGTTTCCAATGATTTGACCATGCAGATTTCACAAAATTTTATGTTAACTTTTGCAAAAGTCACAATACTGCTTCTGTTGGTATCAGTGTTGTTGTCAGTGGTTGCAACGGCATTTCAAACAAAGCTGTTGTTTGCAGCAGAAAGTTTTAAACCAAAATTTAATCGATTGAGTCCTTTGCAGGGTATCAAACGTATGTTTTCGATGAAAAGTGCGATGGAAGTTGTGAAGGGACTTATTAAAATTACAATATTATTTGTTATGATTATCCAATATATCAAAAAGCAAATTATACATTTTCCGGATTTGTTGATGATGGATATTATACCAAGTTGTGTGTATATGTTAGATGCAGCATTTGGCATGGTTTTGAATATTGGAATTGCTTTTGCGGCGATTTCCGTATTTGACTATTTTTATCAATGGTGGGATTATGAACGCCAGTTGAGAATGTCAAAACAAGAGGTAAAAGAGGAATATAAACAATTGGAAGGTGACCCGAAGGTTAAGGGTAAGATAAAAGAATTGCAAAGAAAAATGGCAATGTCCAGAATGATGCAGTCTGTGCCTTCGGCAGACGTTGTGGTAAAAAACCCAACACATTTTGCTGTCGCTTTGAAATATGACCCTGAAAGAAATACAGCACCCGTTGTGGTGGCAAAGGGGCAAGATGAACTGGCACTGCGTATTATTAAAGTGGCAGAAGAAAATCAAGTATATGTGATAGAAAATAAGCCATTGGCAAGAGCATTGTATGCAACAACAGAGGTCCGGCAGCAAATTCCGCCTGACTATTATGGTGCGATTGCAGAGATTTTGGTATATGTTTATAAATTAAAAAACAAATTGAAATAAATTTGAATTCTAAAAATTGGAGAAATAGAAATGAAAAGTATTTTTAAGAACGTAGTTTCTTTATTCGTGGTTGTAATTGTATTATTATTGCTAATACCATTAAATCCTTTTGTGTTGGATATCTTTTTCATTTTTAATATTGCACTTTCTTTGACGATATTGCTGATTACGATGAACATCAAAGAAGCACTGGAATTTTCTATTTTTCCCTCGTTGTTGTTGATTACAACATTGTTGCGCTTGGGGTTGAATATATCGTCCACAAGATTGATTTTGACAAAAGAAGGTGCAGCAGGACAAGTTATTCAAGCATTTGGTAGTTTTGTATTACAAGGAAATGCGATTGTTGGTGTAATTATATTCTTGATTATCGTTTTGGTACAATTTATTGTTATTACCAAAGGGGCAGAACGTGTTGCAGAAGTTGCAGCAAGATTTACACTGGACGCAATGCCAGGCAAACAGATGGCCATTGACGCAGATTTGAGTTCTGGTTTGATTACAGAAGCTGATGCAAGAGACCGTCGTTATAAAATCCAAAAAGAAGCAGATTTTTATGGTGCGATGGACGGTGCGACAAAGATTGTAAAAGGGGACGCAGTGATGTCTATTATCATCACACTCATAAACTTTGTGGCAGGTACCATCATTGGTATGGTGCAATCAAGCATGGAATTTAGTGAAGTGTTGCAAGTGTATACCATTGCAACCATTGGTGATGGTTTGGTTTCCCAAATACCAGCTTTGTTGATTTCTACTGCAACAGGTATGATTGTAACAAGAGCCGTTTCCGATGGTAGTTTGAATAAAGACGTATCAGGACAGTTCTTGGCACAACCACAATCCATTATGATTGCTGGGGCGATATTGGGTGTTATTGCATTATTGCCAGGTATGCCGCATTTGCAGTTGGTTGTCATTTCGGCAGCGTTGATTGCATTGGGCTATACAGTTTCCAAGAAAATGAAAGTGGCAATGACACAAGAAGAAACTGCCATGATGCAAGAACATGAAGCTATGCAAGCGGCAGAGGAGGAAATGGCACCGGAGGATTATTACAAAGATATTAATACGGTATATTCTTTGTTGAATGTAGAGCCGATTGAAATGGAATTTGGTTATAGCCTAATTCCATTGGTGGAAGAATCCAGTGGGGGGAAACTCATCAACCGTATTGTTATATTCCGTAGGCAATTTGCACAGGAAATGGGGTTTGTCATACCATCTATTCGGTTGCGTGATAGTTCTAGTTTGAATACAAACCAATATGTGATTAAAATAAAGGGTGAAGAAGTAGCAAAAGGTGAAATTCTGATTGACTATTATTTGGCGTTGGAACCATCAGAACCAACAGGAGAAGTGGAAGGGATTGAAACCATAGAACCAGCTTATGGTATTCCAAGTAAATGGATTACGCCAGATTTGAAAGAGATGGCTGAGATATATGGGTATACGGTTATTGACCCGTTATCCGTTATGGTGACGCACATGTCAGAAGTCATCAAACAGTATGTGCATGAATTGCTTTCTCGTTCAGAAGTGATACAGTTGGTAGAAAACTTGAAAAATACAGCACCAGAATTGGTGGAAGAAGCATTCCCAAATGTGATTTCTTATGGTTTATTTCAAAAAGTGTTATCTAGTTTGCTAAAAGAAGGTATTCCAATCAAAGATTTGAGCACGATTGTAGAATGTATGCTAGATGTTGGTGGAGAAGTTCGAGATTTGGATACTATGATTGGCAATATACGTGTTGCATTGAAAAGAACGATTACCAGAAGATTTTGTGAAGGTGGTCAGATGCGTGTTATTACATTAGATGGTGAAACAGAGCGTTTGATTGCATCAAGCTTAATCAAAGGTGATCAAGGAATTTATCTGGCATTAAATCCGGATTTGATGCAACAATTTATTTCGCAACTTGCTGAATATGTGAAAAAGTTTAATGATATTTCAGAATCACCCATTATATTGACAAGCCATGTCATTCGGGTTTATGTGTATCGTTTGGTAGAACAATTTTATCCAAATATGTATGTATTGTCATTCAATGAAATTGCAAATAATATACAAATACAAGCAGTAGGTAACATTGTTTTGGAAAAGTAATAAAATGCTGAAAAAATGGAGAGGTCTGTATGATGATGCAAAGTGAATTGGAAGAAAAAACCAATGAAGAACTGTTAGATACATATCGGCAGACCAAAGATCAGACTGTGAAACAAGAAATTGTATTGCGATATTTATACCTGGTGAAAAATATCGCATTGCAATTTCGTGGTGTATATGCAAGTTTTGCACAAACAGATGATATTATCAATGAAGGCATTATTGCGTTGATGGGGGCTGTGGATAAATTTGACCCTGAAAAAAATGCAAAATTTGAAACATTCGTTTCCAAAAGATTGAAAGGTTTGATTATTGATATTGCGAGAAAGCAGGATTGGGTGCCCAGAAATATTCGTAAGGATTACAAAGAAATTGAGGCAGCAATGCGAACATTATATGGAGAATTGGGAAGATACCCAACAAATCAAGAGGTTGCCGAATATTTGAATATCAGTGTGGAAAAATATTTGAAAATTTTGGGCAAAACAAATTTGTATAATCTGATATCGTTGGACTATTTTATTGGGGAAAGAACAGGAGAACAAGGGGCAGAACGATTGGTTAGCCACGAAAGTTCACCAGAGGAACAGTTGGAAAATAAAGAATTGCAACAGGTATTGACAGAAGGGTTGCACTCTTTACGAGAAAAGGAACAGATGGTTCTTTCTTTGTATTACAGGAAAGAATTGACAATGAAAGAAATCGCAAAAGTGATGTGTTTGAGTGAACCAAGAATTTCTCAAATTCATGCAAGCGGTTTGAAAGCTTTGAAATTATATATGGAAAAAAAGTTTCGTTATTGAGGAGGCGTGTTACAATGTTTCAGGGTTTTTATAATTTAGCATCAGGTATGCTGACGCAAAATAGAAATTTGAATGTCGTGAGCAATAATATGACAAATATGCTTACACCAGGATATAAAAAAGATACAATGTTATCCAGTACATTTCAAGAGGACTTGATGTCCAGAACTGGAAATTTAGACCGTTCTAATATCACAGGACTAGAGGACACTTCTATGTTTCGAAGCCCAACTTTCAATGTGACTGATTTTAGCCAAGGCGCCTTTGAACCCACCAATCAACCATTAGACTTTGCATTAGAAGATGAAAATGGATTTTTTCAAATTCAAACACAAAATGATATTGTGTATACAAGAAATGGTTCTTTTATTATTGATGACCAAGGATATTTAGCATTGGCTGAAAAAGGTCGTGTGATTGGTACAAACGGCCCTATTTATTTGGGCACAGATGATATTGTGTTAGACGAAACAGGCACCATATATAGAAAAGATGGTACAGAGGCAGGACAATTTGCCATTGTGGATTTTGCAGACAAAGCACAATTAAGAAAACAAGAAGGTAGTGTGTTTACAACAAATGCAAATCCCATTCCAAGCGATACACGTGTGCGACAAAATATATTAGAGCGTTCCAATGTAGATGCAACTGTGGAAATGATGGATATGTTGGAAAGTCAAAGAGTATTGCAAAGTGCATCACAGATTATCAAAATGTATGACCAGTTGATGGGCAAGGCAGCAACAGAAATTGGTCGTGTATAAAGAAAGGTGGAACAAAAATGAATTATTCCTTTTATTCTGCAACAGCAGCAGCACAAGCACAACAAAGAAAATTTGATGTTATTGCAAACAACCTTTCCAACTCTAATACCACAGGTTTCAAAACGAAATATGTGACTTTTACTGATTTGATGTACCAAAATATGAATGCACCAGAAACAGAAGAAACCAATTTGTTAAGAGGGGCAGGGGCAAAAATGCTCAAGGCAGATACAGATTATGCACAAGGGATTATTTTGCCAACAGATGCCAATTTTGACTATGCCATTGATGGTGATGGTTTTTTTGCATTGTTTGACCCATTGACACAACAAACATCTTATACAAGAAATGGGCATTTTGTATTGTCAGAACAAAACAATGGGGATTTATACTTGGTAGCGGAAAATGGTAAATGGGTTTTGGATAAACAAGGTAATCGCATTGTTGTGGATAATTTTCAAGATGAGGTGGAAATTGGGGTTTATATCTTTGACCAGAAAAATGGTATGTTGAATTTGGGGCATGGAGAATTTTTGCCAACACCAAAAAATGGACAACCACGTTTGGCAGAAAATGATGACGACTTGATACAAGGATTTTTGGAATGTTCCAATGTGGAAGTAGAAAAAGAAATGATATACTTATTGGAGTCCCAAAGAGCATATCAATTTGCTATCAAAATGATACAAACTACAGATGAAATCGAAGGAAATATCAATTCGTTGCGACAATAAAAATAGGAGGTCAATAGCGTGATTGAAAAGTACGAAGATATGAACCGATTTGCAATGGACGTTCTCAAAGAAATCGGTAGTATAGGAACAGGAAATGCTGCAACAGCATTGTCACAGGTTTTATCCAGAAAAATTGAAATGACACTACCAGAAGTGAAGATTATGGGGTATAATCGTGCGATAAAAGAATTGGGTGGTGCAGAGCCTATTGTTGTTGGGGTATTGGTACAATTATCCGGTGAATTAAACGGAATTATGCTGTATTTGCAAAAAATGGATTTTGTAAAAGTGGTTTTGAAAAGTATCATTGGGAAAGAAATCAATGATTATTCAGACTTAGGAGATTTAGAAATGTCTGCATTGATTGAAATTGGCAATATTATTATTTCATCTTATATTAATGCGATTTCAACATTGACGGGTATTACAATCAATTTGTCTGTACCAAGTGCTTCTGTAAATATGTTAGGGGCGATTTTAAGTGTACCTATGATTGAATATGGTTATGAAACAGATAAGTTGATGACGATTGGTGGTAGCTTTATCTGTGAAGGGGAAGAGGTTTACAGTAACTTGATTTTACTTCCAGATGTTCATTCTTTAAATTTTTTGATGGAGAAATTGGGTGTTGCGGGTGAGTAAAACATTAACGGTTGGCATTGCGGATATGAAAATTTGTAGAGCACCAGGGACGCTTGTCACATATGCACTTGGTTCGTGCATTGGGGTTTGCATTTATGACCCGGTGTTAAAATTGGCAGGTATGGTGCATATTATGCTTCCCAATGTTTATGAAAATTGTAAAGATAACATTTTCAAATATGCAGATACGGGCGTGCCAGAAACCATTCGAAAAATGGAAGCATTTGGTGCAGTACGTAGTCGCTTAGTCTGCAAAATTGCGGGTGGTGCAAAGATGTTTGAAATAAGCGGTAACAGCTCTATAGGTAATATTGGTGAGCGAAATGCAGAAAGTGTCAAAAATATTCTGCGTATGGAGCGTGTGCGTTTATTACGAGCAGATGTAGGTTCTAATTATGCAAGGACATTGTATTTTGATGCTTCCACAGGAGAAGCAACCGTTAAAGCATTTGGTAAACCAGAATTGCGTTTTTAAAAATGCTTTTATAAAAATACATAGGATTTTATTATGTGAAGACTGGATTTGGTCGATAATATAATAGGAGAAATAACGAAATGGGTCTGGCAAGGCATAAGTTGGGAGGAAACAATATGAAAAACAGTAACAATCAAACAAATATTTTGCTGGAGTCTGGTACCAATGAAATAGAAATTATGGAGTTTACCATAAATGGAAATTTATATGGCATCAATGTTGCGAAAGTTAGAGAAATCATTATGTCAGATAAAGTAAAACCCATGCCACATTCACACCCAGCGGTGGAGGGTATTTTTAAGCCAAGAGATATATTGCTGACAGTTGTGGATTTGCCAATGTATTTGACAGGAGAACCTTCCGCAAAAGATGGAAAAGATTTGTTTATTATTACAAATTTTAACAATTTACATATTGCATTTCGTGTACATACCGTAGAGGGAATACAACGTATTTCTTGGGAAGATATTCAAAAACCAGATAAAACAGTAACAGGTGGCGAAGATGGCGTTGCAACTGGTATTGCACAATGCAAAAAAGACCTAGTAACAATATTGGATTTTGAAAAAATTGTTGCGGAAATTGCACCGGAAACCGGTATTCAGTTGAGTGAAATTGAAAGAATGGGCATTCGTGAAAGAAATGAATCTCCAATTATATTGGCAGAGGACTCTATATTGTTATCTCGTATGATAAGAGAAGCTCTTACAAAAGCCGGCTATACCAATATTAAAAAATTTGACAATGGACAAGAAGCGTGGAACTATCTAAGTGGATTGCCAGAAGAAGAAATAGAACAAAAAGTTTCGATAGTAATTACCGATATTGAAATGCCAAAAATGGACGGTCACAGATTGACAAAACTGATAAAAGGCGATGAAGTATTGAAAAAGATACCTGTTGTAATTTTTTCTTCTTTGATTAATGTGGAAATGGAACGCAAGGGGAAAGAAGTTGGAGCAGATGAACAATTATCTAAGCCAGAAATTGGGCATTTAGTAGAAGTGATTGATCATTTGTTGCTTCGTAGAAAAAAATAGTTGTTGGGTAGTCAAAACATAACCTGGGGGTATCTAAAATGAATAAGTTTATTGTAAGACAGCCAATCAAAGAGTTAGACGGTTCTACATTTGGCTATGAAATATTGTTTAATTTGGAAAATGAATTATATAATCAAAATGGCGATTATGCAGTAGCAGATACAATTTCATCTTTTTTGATGCAAAATAGCGATAAGATGACAACACAAGCGATGATGTTTATGACATTTACGCCAAACTTATTGTTCCGTAATACACCAAAATTATTCAAACAAAAAGAATTGGTTATTCAAATTGAAGACAATGTGGTTATTCATCCTTTGGCACAAAAATTGATTGAACGTTATAAGGAAAGTGGATACAGCATTTGTATCAATGATTTCCAGTTTATGCCTAGATATTTTGGATTGTTGGATTATGTAGATTATATTAAAGTCAATATCAATGTGATTACAGATGCAACATCACTGAACAATATTTTAAAATTGGGCAAAGGTTTTCATAAAAAATGTATTATTACAGGGATTGATAATGCTGCATTATATGAAAAAGCAAAAGAAGTTCCAGCAGATTATTATCAAGGTTCTTATGTTGCGGAAGCAATGGTTACAAAGTCAGGAAAAATGGAATATTTACAAAGTAACTTTTTCCAGTTGGTTGTGGCTGTAACGAATGATGAACCAGATATGGACGAAATCGAAAATATTATTGTCAGAGATGCTTCTTTGACTTATGCATTGCTGCGTATGGTAAACTCTGTACACTATGCATTGCGTCACAGAACAGCATCTGTAAAACAGGCGTTGATGGTACTTGGGATTAACCAACTGAAACAATGGGTATATTTATTGAGTTTTGACCAGTCAAATATAGATAAAGCCACAGAAGAAGTATTGCGTATTTCTTTTTTGAGAGCAAATTTCTGTGCTGACTTGTATGGGTTAATCAAAAATTTGGAAATTACAAAGTCAGAAGCATATTTGATGGGTATGTTCTCAACCATTGAAGCATTGGTAGATGCACCTGTGGAAGAAGTTGTAAAAGAAATTCCTGTTTCAGATGAAGTGAAATTAGCCATTATTGCACAAGAAGGTAAATGTGGTGATTTGTACAACTTGGTTTTGAGCTATGAAAAAGCGGACTGGAAAAATATTGTTGTTTATGCGGACAAGTTGGGTATTCCAACCAATATGATTGCACAAATTTATTTTAATTGTGTAGAAAAAGTAAATGAAATCTGGGAAAGTTTTATGCAAGATAGAAATATGCAACAACCACAAATAGAAGAGCTAAAGGAAAACCAAGATACCGTAGAATGATAAATGTTATAAAACACATGTTGTAAAATAGCTGGAGGAATAATGATGAAAGGGAATGTATTCAATAAGTCACAAGGAGATTTTAAGATACGATTTAAGCTCTTATATAAATTCTTGTTAGGGATTTTGGTTCCTTTATTTCTGGTATTTGCGGTTATCGTATTTTTATTGAGCAAACAATTGACAAGTACTGTCAAAATTTTGCAAAACAATTATTTATCAGCAGCGTCAGCGTATGCGGCAGAGCAAGTGGATGGATTTTTCCAAAAGTATTTTAGTGTAGTGGAAACAACGGCTTATTCTCAACTAACAAAAGATATTTTGCAAAACTGGGATGCAAAAACATTTTATGGTTCTGAAGAATATCAGAAAATGAAAAAAGAATTGCAGTCTATTCAACAATCACAACCAGAAGATATTTTGAATGTTGCATTGACAGACATCAAGAGTAAACAAATCTTGCAGTCAAATGGCAAATTTATCACACCCGATCAATTGGATATTACAACAAGAGCTTGGTTTCAAAGGGCAACTAGTGAAAACAAAACCATTGTTTCTGGTGCTTATATTGACGTAAATACAAATGAATTGGTTGTATCAGTGGCGACACCTATACATAAAAATGGAAGCGTTGCAGGGGTTATCAGCATTGATATTGCCATGACAAATTTAAGCAATGCATTATCGCAAATTCATGTTGGTGAAAGTGGATATATTGCTGTATTTGATGCAGAAAAAGGGGTTGTATACCACCCACAACAAGATTTGATTTTAAAAGATGTATCTGCATTGGGTTATTCTGATAATATGAAACAAGTTTTGCAAAATAAGCAAAATGTAAAGGATTTACAATATGTGGAAAATGGCGAAACTTTTTATGGTAGTACCATTTGCTTGGACGAAACAGATTTTACAGTATTGGGTGTGCTTCCACAAGCAGAGCATGAAACTTATATTACGAAAGTACAAAATTCATTGTTCTTGTATTTCTTTGGTTGTTTGTTGATACTGATAATCGTGATTATTATTATTGCAAATATATTGACACGCTCTTTGAAAAAATTGAATGAAATTGCCTATAAACTGTCAGAAGGCGAATTAGATGTAGATGTGGAAGTGCATGGAAATGATGAAGTTGGTGCATTGGCAAATAATATTGCTTGCATTGTAACCAAGCTAAAAGTGTATATTGCATATATTGATGAAATATCTGAAATTTTGGGAGAAATCAGCAAAGGTAATTTGGTATTTACCTTGACACAGGATTACAAAGGTGAATTCTCAAAAATTAAAGTTGCGTTGTTAGATATACAGTCCACAATGTCTAGTACTATGTTATCCATTATTGAAGTGGCAGAACAAGTGGATAATGGGGCAAATCAAGTGGCAGAAACTGCACAAACACAAGCAGAAGGGGCAACAGAACAAGCATCTACTGTAGAAGAATTATCTGCACAAATTTGTGAGTTGTCTGAACACACAAAAATAAATGCAGAACATGCAGTAGCTATTAATAGCAATTTGGATAAAATGGGTGAACAAATTCAAAGCAGTAACCAAGAAATGACAAAACTTCTGGAAGCGATTGATAACATTTCCAAGAAATCCGGAGAAATTATTAAAATTATTCAAACCATTGAAGATATTGCATTTCAGACAAATATACTTGCTTTGAATGCGGCAGTAGAAGCGGCAAGAGCTGGTACAGCCGGAAAAGGCTTTGCAGTGGTAGCAGATGAAGTACGTAATTTGGCAGCAAAAAGTTCTGAGGCAGCTAAAAATACAACAACATTGATACAAAGTTCTGTGGAAGCAGTTGCAATTGGACATGGTATTGCAGAAACAACTGCAAAATCTTTGGAAGTGGCAACCTCTCAGACAGAAACCATTGTGGATTTGGTTGGCAGTATTTCAGCCTCTTATCAGAAATTGTCAGAACATTTAGAAGAAATCAATTCTGGTGTGGAACATATTTCAAATGTGATTCAAACAAATTCTGCAACATCAGAAGAAAGTGCGGCAACAAGTGAAGAATTGTCTAGTCAAGCACATATTATGAAAGATTTGGTAAATAAATTCAAATTATATTAAAAAAAAGAGAAATCCATTTTTATAATGGATTTCTCTTTTTTTATTTATTGTTTTCTATTGGAATGGTGTACTGTTTGCCGCATACTTCAATGTAAGCAATATTTTGCAAATCAATGATATGGTCTGTGCGTTTTGTTTGCTCTAAATAATAAGGAAATTTTTTATCATCACAAGAACCAGATGATGAAGAAAATTTGAGTTCGGAGCCATCTTTACAAATGACTTTGATGTCTAATTCTCGCAAACATCCTTGGTTATACACAGAACCATCCAATGCTTTTAATGTGCTGTCATGATATGCCTCTGGGCGGCTTGTGGGCTTGAAATGATGGTCTTTGCAACCTTCCCCTTCCACTCTTGCAGTCACAGAAAGCGGGGATATGATGATTTTGGTTACTGTTGCATCATCTTGAAAAACAGATACTTTTTCATTTGGTGTTAATGTGATTTCTATTGTTTTATAATCTAATGGCACATCGTCAAATACCCATGTGTGCTGATTGACTGCTTGATAATCTTCTGTGCAGGTTTGGCGGATATAACGCTCTGTTTCTGCAGTTGGGTCTAATTTGTCATAAATATCATAAAAACCAGATAATATCAAACGGATTTTTTTATTTTGAAATTCTGGTTTCTGGGTGTGATTGGTACCATATGACTCTAATTTGAGTAAACCGGTTAGTGTGTGGCCATCTATGACAGTAACATCATATAAATTGATACCTTGATGTAAATAATTTGGTGTTAGCTCTGTATGATGAAAATGATACGCACGTGCAGGGTCAAAATGGATGTCCTCTGGTGATTTTAATTCAAAGCCTATCCAAACACCATTATAATCTCCTACAACATCTGTCAACGTCATGCTCCAACCATTCCACTGTTCGGTCATGCCGATGTATGTAATACCTTTTTCAAAATCTGCAATCGCTGTTGGTGTGCCTTTGCATGTGTCTTTTATGACATTGCGTATGTTGGTTGCAGCATATCCAACAGCTGTGACAAAAACAATCAAAAGCAAGGCAATCGCAATAGGACGCAAAGGTTTATAGAATGGCTTGTTGTAGTTGCATGGTTGTTGGATTTGTGCTTGAATTTGTTCTGTTAATTGTTTCTTTTCTTGTTCTGAAAATTTGATTTCATGCCACTTATCTTGATACATAAATACCCCCCATTTCTATTTCTATCATTTTTCTGGCACGACTTAATCGTTTGCGTACACAAGAAGCAGATTTTCCAATCAAAATGGCTGTTTCTTCTGATGATAATCCATCGATACAACAAAAATAAATGACTTCACGATATTTGATTGGAAGTTTACGCAATATTTCCAATGTTTCTGTTTTTTTGTATTCGTCATCATGACTTTGTAATGTGATGGGTGTATCAATAGGTGTTCGTTTTTTGAAAAACCAACTTTTTTTGATGTCTTTACAGGCATTGACTGCCATTTTGCGTAGATAAGCTTGTTCTTGTTCTATGATTTCAAAAGATATATTTTTTTCAAATAGTTTGATATATATGTTTTGACAAATATCAAAACCATCTTCTTTTGACAAACCATAAGCAATACAAATGCGTAATATCATATCTGCATAGTTTTGAACAAAATATTCTGCACTTTCTTGTTGTCTCCAATTTCTCATATATGCACCCCTTTCTATATATCATACGATGGAAAATGTCAGTTTGGGACAAATTTTTATAAAAATTTTTAAAATATATGCTATAATAAAAATCAATGAAATGCAAAATAAAAGGTTTTGTATGTTACATAAAAAAGATAAGGTTATCAAATGTTTCTTGTGTGATTATTTATATGGGAGATTATAAACAACATTCAAAATTCAGATGAAATGTAGATAGTTTCATAAATATATGGATAAATTGAAAAATATTTGATGAAAACGGCACTGATATGTGTTATGATTGGAAAAGGGAATATATTATAGAAGATATACAAGAAACTACAAAAATTTAAGGAGATATAAGCCTATGATAAAAGTATTATTTATATGTCATGGAAATATTTGCAGAAGTCCAATGGCAGAATTTGTATGCAAAGATATGATAAGAAAAAAAGGATTATCAGATAAAATAGAAGTGGCATCTGCCGCAACCACAAGAGAAGATATTGGAAATCCCGTACATAAAGGCACTGTAAAAAAATTGGCAGAATATCAGATTTCCACAGCGGGAAAATATGCAAGACAAGTCACAAAAGCAGATTATGATACATATGATTATCTGATTTGTATGGAGCAGTTGAATTTAAAAGAAATCAAAAGAATATTGCCAAATGACCCAAAACAGAAAATTACTTTATTGTTAGATTTTACAGAAAATCCAAGAGATATTGCTGACCCTTGGTATACAGGGGACTTTGATGTGACATATGATGATATTGTGGAAGGGTGTACAGCGTTTTTGCAAGCATTGGAAACAAAGGGAATTATATGAAAAAAACTGCTTCTTATTACAAAGAAGCAGTTTTTGGTTATTGTTTTAAGAAATGTGGCAACCATGTGGTTAATGCAGGAATATAAGTAATCAAAAGCAATATGATGATAGACATAATCAGCATAGGTATCACTGCTTTTAATGATGCAGAAAGTTTGGCGTCTGCAATTTGATTGCCCATTAACATACAAATGCCAACTGGTGGCGTAATCAAGCCGATACAAAGGTTAAATGACATGACAATACCAAATTGTATCGGGTCTATGCCCAATGATTTTATCAATGGCAAAAGCAAAGGTGTCATCATGACAATGGCAGCGTTTGCTTCCATAAGCATACCAATGATTAGGAATAAAATATTAATCAAAAGTAATATAATGGCTGGATTATTGGTGATAGAGGTAAAACCATTTAATATGATTTCGGGTAGCCCAGATACGGTGACAACATAGCTGGAAGATTTGGAAAGTCCAACCATCATCAATATTGTGGCTGTGGAAACACAGGAGTCTACCAGTATTGTACCAAAATCTTTGAGTGTAATATCTTTGTATACAAAAAAGCTGATGAGCAATGCATATACAACAGCAACTGCTGCGGACTCTGTTGGAGAGAATATGCCGCCAAATATCCCGCCTAATATGATAATTGGCATTAACAATGCCCATATGCCTTCTGTAAATGTGCATACAATTTCTTTTGGTGTTTTTTTGGCATGTGCAGGCAAATCATGTTTTTTACCGTAAAACAAAGCATACCCAATCAATACCAATGCAAGTAAAACACCTGGAATGACAGAGCCCAAAAATAATTTTGATACAGAAAGCCCTGTGATACTACCATACACAATCAATGTGATGGAAGGTGGAATAATAGGCCCTAATATAGAAGCCATAGAAGCAATTGCAGCAGCAAAATGTGCAGGATATTTTTCTTTTTTCATGGCAGGGATTGTTGTACCACCAACAGCAGAAACGGTTGCAACACCAGAACCTGATATTGCACCAAACAATGCAGATGCCAAAACGGTTACCAGTGCCAAGCTGCCTTTAATCCAACCAATAAATGCATTGGAAATACCAATGAGTTTTCCAGTGATACTACGTGACATAATATTTCCAGCGAGCATAAAAAATGGGATTGCCAATAAGGAACTGGAATTCATACCCGCAAACATTTTTTGAGCCAATATTTCAAAGGGTAAATCTGCCATCATCATGGCAATGAGTGCAGAAATCCCCAATGCTAGATAAATGGGTATGCCCAATATCGCAAGGACAATTAAACCAATGATAATTACAGCACCAATGTTCATACTTCTTCAACCTCCTTGCCATGCTTGAACCATACAATATTTTTACCAATGACTTCCAATGATGTCAGTATCATCAATATCGCACCCAATGGCATACAACCATAAGGGATTGCCATGGAAATTTGTAAGCCGGGTGTGATATTGCCAGCGGCAATTTGACACAAAGATACAGAGTATAAAAATAAAACAACCAAAAATGCAACACCAAGTATGGTAATGATAATCGTATATAAATATTTTGTTTTGGGTTTCATCAAATTGAGAAATACGTCCACTTGCAAATGACTATTTTTTCGTAGTGCGATAGCAGAGCCGATAAATACATCATAAATAAACAGATACCTTGCCAATTCTTCACTCCATGCATTGGAAGCGTGAAATACATAGCGTAAAATGACTTGATATGTAATGACAATCACCATAAGTATTGCGGAAATAATCAAAAATGATTTTTCGATTGTTTCCAATGTATCTAAAAACTGAGAGTATTTTTTTAGCATATCATCATCAATCCTTTCTTTGTGTTATTGTACAGTATCCATTTCTTTGATACGATTTGCCCAATCTGCTAATTCTGGATAATATTTTTCTGTAAAACCATCAAAGTAATCAATAAATTTTTGGGTGTCTACAGTAATGACTTTACAACCTTGGTCTTTGAGTTTTTGTTCTGTTTGTGCTTCTCGTTCCAGCATCAAAGAATTCATTTGTGTTGTGGCATACTCGGAAGCAGTTACAACCGCTTGTTGTATATCAGCAGGTAGAGAGTTGTAATAATCTCTATCCATAATAAATACATTGGCACTGTATACATGATTTGTTTTTATCCAGTATTTGCACACTTCATGGAATGCATAATTGTAACTGTCACTCATGGGGTTTTCCTGCCCTTCCACAGTGTGTTGCTGTAATGCGGTATATACTTCACTCATAGCCAATGGCATAGGTGCAGCATCCATATATTGCCATGTTTTTAAGTAGACATCTAAATTTGGGGCTCTGAGTTTAAATCCTTTCATATCTTCCAAAGAAGTTAGTTCTTTTGTGGAAGTCACAATTCTTGCACCACGATACATGTTACCCAATAATTTGAAATTGGTTTCTTGCCCAATGGTTTCTTTGATTTCATCTCCAAGTTCGCTGTTCCAAACATTGATAAAATGGTCATAACCACTATATAAATAAGGTAATGCGTCGACATTGGCAAGGTCTGTGAATGTTGCAAGCGTGCCAACGGATTCACACATAATATCTGCAACACCAATGGGCATACATTCGAGTATTTCTGATGTGGAACCAAGACTTGCACCACCGTATAATGTGACTTCTACTTTTCCGTTTGTAATTTCTTCAATTTTTTCTTCAAAAAATGTAGCACCATCATATGCAGCATCACCAGCAGAACTGTTTAATGCCATTTTCCAATGATATTGTGCAGTATCTTTTTGGGCATTGCTACAACCACTACATAAAATGGTTGTAGCGGCTATGATTGTGAATATATATGTTTTGTTCATGCAAGAACCCTCCTTAGATAGAATTATCTTCTTAAAAATACTCAAAAATAATAAAATTGAATTCATTTTATAAAAAATAACATTTTTAACGCAAGATGGCAATAAAAAACATATACAAAAGATATTTTTAGTATTTATGACAGCACTTCTGTTGCATTTGTAGTGAAAAATTGCATTACCTTTCTTTATTTAATGTGATTGCGTGACAGAAAATATCAAAAAATCAATATATATCTGTGTAGATGATGATATGAATTGGTAAAAGTATCCATTTTTTTGTTTTTGTTTTTATAAAGATACAACAAAAATTATGGAATTGCAGAAAGCATATATTTTTGGTAAAAAAAGTTTCTGTTGTCATTTTATGAAAAACGTTTTACAATAAAAGAAAAAAATCATTTAATAAGGAGGAAAGAATGATATGCTACCAGTTCAATCCACACAGCATGCAACAGTTTCTGGAAACGTTTATCAAACAAAACAACCAGATACCACTACATTTTCTGATGTGATGCAAGGAACTTCTGCAACACAGTCTTTGGATACCATATTTGACAAAGCAGCAAGAACTTATGATATACCAGTTTCTTTGCTCAAAGCAATGGCAAAAGTGGAATCTAATTTTAATCCAAAAGCGGTATCTGGGGCAGGTGCAAAAGGTGTGATGCAGCTGATGCCTGCAACTGCAAAATCATTGGGTGTTTCAGATGCTTTTGACCCAGAACAAAATATTATGGGGGGAGCAAAATACATTAGTCAAATGTTGGATAGATATGATGGTAATACGGCTTTGGCTTTGGCAGCATACAATGCAGGCAGTGGCAATGTGAAAAAATATGGCGGTATTCCACCATTTAAAGAAACACAAAATTATGTGAAAAAAGTCATGCGTTATGCAGGTGAAAACTTGACCGCAGGTACTTACACACCATCAACAAAACCACGCCATGATACCACAGTGGCCAATCAAACAACCAGACAAAATAATGTAGAACAATCCATTATGCATTTTACTGATTTTACAGAAATGGATTATCTAATTTTTATTGAGTCGTTGAAACATCGTGCGAGTATGTCTTTATCTGATGTATTAAATGGTGTCACACAAAATAATACATATCAAGATACAGAGAATATATTTGATATGGCATTTGAAAAAAATCCATTGACAGATTTATCTGCTGGAATTTTTGCGGATACGACAAATCTGATGGGCAATCGATTCCAAAAACTATATGAATAAAAAAATGACAAAGTCAGCTGACTTTGTCATTTTTTTTGCTGTTCTGTCAAATTGGTTTGCATTTCATACCATTCTATGGACTCATAAATAATATTGAAATGTTCTTGTATTGCTTTGCGTAATGCATTTTCATTTTTTGCAAGCAATGCGGATAATATTTCTTTGTGATGATGACAAGCTTTTTGATGACGAGAAAGTGGCATTTGTGCAACGCTATACATATAAAATAATGCACCTACACTCCAATTCATTTCGTATAATTTAATGAGTTGTTGATTGCCAGTCATGGTAACAAATAGCTGGTGAAATTTTGTGTCAGCGTTTGCGAATGTGGTATAGTCATTCAATTCCGTAGCAATAAATGTATCCACAATTTGTTTCATTTCATTTGTGATGTTTTCATAATAGTCCATATTTTTGATAATAAGTGGAATAGAAAATTCTTCAATCATACGTCTGACATCAATCATATCTTTGATTTGACGGCTATTTAAACGGGATACAATGGTGCCTCTGCGTGGAATTGCTTCTGCTAAGCCTTGGGCAACCAAACGATTGATGGCAGATACTACAGGTGTACGACTGATACCCAAAGACTCGGAGATTTCTTGTGTGGATAATTTTGTACCAGGCGGATATGTACCATTTTGTATTCTTATTTTCATTTCTCGTAGTGCGTAATCTAATAAAGACTCTTCTCTATTTTCTGTTTGTTTCATAATGAAATCCTCCTGCAATATTAAAAAATACCTTGTATTATATGCATTATAATATAAATAGATAGCAAAAGTAAAGTCAAGTGGAAAGATAAAATACAGAAACCAAATGTCACAAAACAGACAAAGTGTAAATGCATTTTGTACAGAAAAAGAAATAAATTTTGTGCGAAATTTATAAAATGGATTTTGTGTGTTATTTTCGTTGACAGACAGAAAGATAAGTGCTAAATTCTAAATAAAGAACTCAAAAAGATATAAAATGAATTCAAAATTAAAAAGGGAGATGAAAAATTTATGGATTTTCGGAATAAAAATATCATTGTAACCGGCGGAGCCAGTGGCATTGGAAAACACAGTGTGCAAGGGAGTGTAGCTGGTGGTGGTCACGCAATTATTGTGGATTTGAATTTGGAAGCGGCACAAAAACTGGTTACAGAATTGGAAAAAGGCCATGCTTCTGCCTATTGCATTGATATGGCGAACAGTGAAAATATTCGAGAAGTCATACAAAATATCATAAATGATTTTGGACAAGTGCATGGTTTGGTAAATAATGCAGGCATTGTGAGTACGAAAAAATTTGAAGAATTGTCACAAGCAGAATGGGACAAAGTCATTGCAATCAATTTGACAGGGGTTTATGTGGCAATTAGTGCTATTTTTGCACATATGAAACAATATGGCTATGGTAGAATTGTCAATGTGGCATCTGTGGCAGCAAAAAGAGGCGGTGGACTTTTGGGTACCAGTGCATATGCGGCATCAAAAGCAGGTGTGATTGGTTTGACAAAAGCAGTGGCAAGAGAAGGGGCACCTTATGGTATTGCTTGCAATGGTGTTTGCCCAAGTTTGACATTGACACCTATGACGGCAAATATGGGTGATGAAAAAATGAAACAAATTATTGCAACCATTCCTTTGGGCAGAGGGGCTAAACCAGAAGAAATCGCAAACATGATTTTATTTTATGTTTCGGATTTGTCCAGTTTTGCAACAGGAGAAATCAGCGATGTAGATGGTGGCGTAACAATGGATGGTTGATGATGAAAAGTACTGCAATGATATGCAGTACTTTTTTATAGGAGGGATTTAGTAATGGAACAATTTTATGTAACTCTTACAGCCAATACAGGGTTGTTGTTGCAATATGGAGATACCAAAATATTATTGGATAGTATTTATGGTACACAAGGACATCGGTTTAGTAATTTACCACAACATATTTGGGAAAAGATACAACAAGGTATGCCACCATTTGACCATATTTCTTATCTACTATTTTCACATGATCACCCAGACCATTTTTGTGCAAATAGAACTAACATATATTTGCAAAAACAACAAGTCAAAGGTTTGATGTTGTCCAATTTTGTTTCTATGACAGATGAAAATAAAGCGTTGTTTGCACAAATACAAAAACAAAATATACCTTGTGTATTGTTGCAAAAAGAGAATGTCAAACAAATACGTTATGCTTTACAAAAAGACATACAGTGCAAAGCATATGCCATGCGACACCAAGGGAAAATATATGAAAATGTGCCACACTTTTGCTTTTTGTTGACTGTTGCCGGAAAGCGATTTTTGTTTACGGCAGATGTGGATTTTGTGGAAGAAGATTTTTCTGTTTTTGCAGATATGGATTTGTCGGCAATGTTTGTCAATCCGTTGTTTTTGCATAGTAAGGAAGGGCAATTTATATTGACAGATATTTGTAAACCAAAACAGGTGGTTGTATATCATATTCCATTTTTGTCAGATGATGTATTGCATATGCGTCGTATGGTGCAAAGGCATATACAAGATACGAATGTTTTGGCATTGACAGAAGCAATGGAAACAATTTTATGGCATGAAGAGAAACAATGTTTTTTAAAAAGTACATAAATATTATATTTGTGCTAAATGATGATATTCCATAAATATAGAAAATGCTATTGACAAACATAATAGTGAATGTTAGATTAAAATTAAAAAATACAAAAAAATAAAAAATGAATTCAAAAAAACAAAGAGGTGAAAAATTTGAAAATTCAAGAAGTGGCAGAAGGTACACTCAAACGTGTGATTGCAGTGCGACTGCAACCCGGAGATGATGTTTTGCTTTCATTAGAGCAGTTGTGCAAGGAAAGAAATTTGCAAAATGGTGTCATATTGAGTGCGATTGGCAGTTTGCAAGGGGCAAGGTTTTTTAACCCTGTGGAATTACCAGATAAAAAAGCAGGCTATGGATACAGTGAACCGATTACATTGACAGGCCCGATTGAATTGACAAATGCAACAGGCCTGATTTGTCATGATGCAAATGGTGAAATTTTACTGCATGTGCATATTTCACTTAGCGACCGTTATGGCAATGGACATGGGGGACATTTGATAGAAGGAAATAAAGTGTTGTTGACTGTGGATATGGTACTGGGAGAATTAGATGGTATTGATATGGGCAGACGGTATGATGAGGAATTGGAAGTACCACTATTTGCTCCCAAACAGATGACAGAGAAAGAGAACAGAAAGGTGTGAAGAATTGTGCTTACAGAAAAATATCCAAAAGAAATGTGTATGGAATTTTATAAAACAATGGTGCGTATTCGTGCATTTGAAATGAAAGCGGCAGAATGTTTTACAAAAGGTATGTTGGCAGGCAATATTCATTTGTGTATTGGACAGGAAGCTGTGGCAGCAGGTGCTTGCAAAGCATTGGAAAAAGAAGACTATATGACTTCTACACATAGAGGACATGGACATTGT
>CAJMNV010000004.1 GCA_905214825.1 uncultured bacterium
AATCTTATGTCATGCCTTGTAAAAATGATAAAGCCATTATCATTCGAAAACACCAGAATACCAGCCAAAAATACAATACAAAATATGTAAAAGAGCATCAAATCTCTGTTGTACGACGGTTGTCAGGTGGTGGGGCAGTGTATCATGATTTGGGGAATTTGAATTTTACATTTATTGTATCAGAAAATGGGTTAGAACAGTTTGATTTTGGTACATTTTGTCAGCCGGTTGTGCAAGCATTGCAAAGCTTGGGAGTTGCGGCAACATTGCATGGCAGAAATGATATGACCATTGCAGGAAAAAAATTTTCAGGAAATGCACAATATGCAAAACATGGTAGAGTGATGCACCATGGTACCATATTGTTTGATAGTGATTTGACGGTGATGCAAAAAGCATTGCATGTATCAGAAGATAAAATTACATCAAAAGGCGTTTCCTCTGTAAAAAGTCGTGTGACAAATGTCAAACCATATTTGAAAACAGATATTTCTTTGATAGATTTCAAAAAAATATTTTTGGAAAAATTGCAAGAACAACAAAAAATCAAAATACATACTTTTACACAACAGCAGTTACAAGAGATTGAAACCATACAAAAGCAAAGATATGATACATGGGAGTGGAATTATGGGGCATCTCCGCAATATGATATTGTGAAGCATAGACGAATAGAAAATTGTGGCACATTTGATGTGCATATGAATGTAAAAGATGGACACATTACTGCATTTGACATATTTGGAGATTATTTTGGAAATGGCAACAAGGCGGATTTACAAAAGATACTGCAAGGGGTTGCATTGGAAGAAAAAATATTGCAACAAGCATTACAAAATATAACATTGACAGAATACTTTCATAATATGACAAATCATGATTTCATATCTTTGTTATTATTGTAAATAAAAAAACAGACTATATTTTGTATATAGTCTGTTTTTTGTGGTTCATATCAAAATTATCATTGTGGTTTTGAAAAACGACTCATCAATATGGTGTTGCGGATACTACTTTCTGGTTCTTTTATGCGACGAAACAGTAATTTTACAGATTGTAATGCCAATTCTTTTATTGGATATAATATCAAAGGCATATTGTTTAGACTGGAAGAAGTGTAGTCATCAATCAAAAATCCCATCCATTCCATTTCATTTTGTATGGTGTGGTTGCGGTTCAAAAAATAAAGCATGGTATCCATGGTGACTTTATTGGTGGAGGCAATGACAGCCGTACACCCCATATCTGCCAAATCGTCCATAGCATCAAAGGTGTGATTGGCAACTTTTCGTATAAAGTTATCATTGTGTGGAATGTTGTATTTTTGCAGTACATCATGATATGCTCGAATGCGTTCGGAAATGGGATTGATTGCTGTTTGCTGATAAATCAGTCCAATGTTTTGGTGACCACGCTCTATAAAATATTCCATACCATTTGTGATGGCATCATAGTCTGATATGATAACAGAATCAAAAGGACAAGTGTTTGTATTGCGTTCCAAAAAAACGATAGGGAAATTACCTTTATCGGTTAATAAAGGGAATAATTTTTGATAATCGTCCGTTGCAGAAGCGATGATAAACCCATCAACCAAACCTGATGTAAACAACCGAATGCTATTTAATTCTTGTTCAAAATTTTCGTGTGTATTGACAATAATGATTTGATATTGATGTTTTTGGAGTAACATTTCTATATTTTCCACTAAGGAAGAAAAAAAGCTGTTGTTGATTTCTGGAATAATCAAACCAATGGTATGCTTTTTTCCTGTTTTGAAGCCTTGTGCGAGTTTATTTGGGTGATAATTTAATTGTTTTATGGCATTAAGTACAACCTTTCGTGTGTTTTCTTTGACATTTGCACTATGGTTGATAACGTTGGATACGGTTGCAACAGATACGCCGGCACGTGCGGCGACATCTTTTATGGTAGCTTTTTTTTGCATATATAAAAACTCCTTTATTATAACGTTTCAAAACAAAAAAATTTATTTTCAGTAAGATATAAAAATATAGTATGATGATATTATATATTATTATATAGTATATGAATCAAATGTCAACCATAGCAAAGCAAACTAAAAATTGTATAGAGTATATAAAAAAATGTAAAAAAATATGAATAGATATAGATGGAATTTATGTATTTTATTTATTGTTTATATAAAATATATGAAATCAAGAGAATAAAATGGTATGTTTTGGGTCTTTATTGTTATATTTTTAACTTGACAGAAGAAAAAGAAAGCATATAATCATATATATTATTGAAACGTTTTAATAAAAACAAAGCAAAGTAGGTGAAGTTCGTATGGAAGCATTGGCACAAGAGTTGATTGAGAAACTAAATTGCAAAACTGCATTTGAAATTCCGCTGTTTGGTGGCATACCAGTTCCTGAGTCGGCTGTTGTTACATGGATTATCATCATTGCATTGACGGTAGTCTGTGCGATATGTACAAGGAATTTGCAAGTGATACCAACAACCAAAAGACAACTGGTGCTAGAAACCATTGTGGAGGGTATCCATAAATTTTTCTATGACATATTGGGCGAAAAGGGAAGTTGTTATATTCCGTTGTTGGCAAGTATTGTCATTTATATTGGTTGTGCCAATATGATTGGTATATTTGGTTTGACGCCACCAACAAAGGACTTGAATGTCACCGCAGGCTTGGCATTGGTCAGCATTTTGATGATTGAATTTTCGGCAATCCGAGCAAAAGGGGCAAAAGGTTTTGTGAAAAGTTTGGCAGAACCTATGCCGTTGGTAGCACCATTGAACGTTTTGGAAATATTCATTCGTCCATTATCGCTTTGTATGCGTTTGTTTGGCAATATATTGGGCGGTTTTGTGGTCGTGGAATTGATACGAATGATTGTACCAGTAATTATTCCAATTCCATTTCATTTTTACTTTGACTTTTTTGATGGTTTGATACAAGCATATGTATTTGTATTTTTGACAGCATTATTTATCAATGAGGCAATAGAAGATTAAAAAATGGAAACAAAAAGAAAGCGAGGAATTGATTATGGATTTGATAGCATTGGGTGCGGGTGTTGCGGTATTGGCTTGTGCAGGAGCAGGTGTTGGGATTGGTATTGCAACGTCAAAAGCGGCAGAAGCAGTTGCAAGACAACCAGAAGCAAAAAAAGACATCAATAAAATATTGCTTTTGGGTTGTGCTTTGGCAGAAGCAACAGCAATTTATGGTTTTGTTATTGCAATTTTGATTATCATGTTTTTGAAATAAGGAGGTATTCCTTATGCTGACATTGGATTTAAATATTATTTGGACATTGATTGATTTGGCTGTGATGTTTTTGGTGTTACGACATTTTTTGTTTCGCCCTGTTAATCAAGTGCTACAAAAAAGACAAGAAATGATAGAAAGTGATTTGCAAGATGCACAAAAAAACAAGCAGCAGGCACAAGAATTGAAATTGTCTTATGAAAAAGTCATGGCAGATGTGCGACAAGAAGAACTGGCACTGTTGGCAAAAGCAAAAGAAAATGCAAAAGAACAATATCAGAGTATGATAGAAGAAGCAAAAGTGGATGTACAGAAGTTCAGAAAAAATGCAGAACAAAGCATACAAGAACAAAAACAAAAAGTAATGCAAGATTTGCAAAAAAACACAGCCGATATGGTGATATTGGCAGCACAAAAGGTGACAGAACAACAAATGACACCACAAGCCAATCAGCATATCATAGATGCCTTTTTGGCTGAGGCAGGTGAAAAACAATGATGTACATAGTAGATATATATGCAAAAGTATTGATGGAAAGCGGCATTTCTGCGAAAGCATTGACAGATTGTTGTACTGTGTTGCAAACGTGTCCTGTGTTATGGGAAACATTGTGTAACCCAACAGTGACAAAAAAAGAAAAACAAAATGTAATCAAAAGGATATTTACAGGTGAAATCATATCATTTTTGGAAGTGCTATGTGACAATGGAAAAATGACGTTGTTGTTTGCCATACAAAAAGCATACCATGATTTGTTGCAACAAAAAGAAGGTATTGGCACAGCAACAGTATATTATACGATGTTACCAGAACAATCACAAAAAGATGCCATTGCACAGATGTTATGCAAATTGGAACACAAAAAAGAATTTGTATTGCATTGGCAAGAAGATAAAACATTGCTAGGCGGTATTTGCATACAATGTGGCAACAAACAATACGACAGAAGTATAAGAAACAGCTTGAATCTGTTGCGAAAAAACTTGGTACAGGGGGTGAAGGCATGACAAGTTTCAAACCAGAAGAAATTGTTTCGATATTAAAAGAAGAAATCAATCAGTTTGCAGTCAAAACAGATGTCAAAGAAACGGGTACCGTTATCCAAGTGGGTGATGGTATTGCAACGGTATATGGTTTGGAAAATGCCATGTATGGTGAAATTATACTGTTTGACCATGACATCAAAGGTATGGTGCAAAAAATAGAAAGAAAAACCGTTGGTTGTATATTGTTTGGTTCTGATGTACAAATCAAAGAGGGGTCGCAAGCGTATCGTACGAATAGACGTGCTGGTATTTCTGTTGGAGAAGGTATCATTGGACGTGTGGTAGATGCCTTGGGACAGCCCATTGATGGTAAAGGAGCTTTTGAAACAGATGCGTTTTTGTATATTGAACAAGAAGCACCAGATATTATTTCTCGTGAACCAGTCAACCAACCTTTGCAAACAGGGATACTTGCCATTGATGCCATGTTTCCCATTGGCAGAGGACAAAGAGAATTGATTATTGGAGATAGACAGACAGGAAAAACAGCTATTGCCATTGATACCATATTAAATCAAAAAGGACAAGATGTGATTTGTATTTATGTGGGTATTGGGCAAAAAGCGTCTACAGTGAGCAATTTGGTCACAACATTGAAAAAACATGGAGCAATGGAATATTCCATTGTGTTATCATCTCCAGCAAGTGATACAGCACCTTTGCAATATGTGGCACCATATTCTGGTACAGCAATCGGTGAGTATTTTATGAAACGTGGGAAAGATGTTTTGATTGTATATGATGATTTGTCAAAACATGCGGTGGCATATCGTACCATATCCTTGCTTTTGAAACGGCCACCTGGTAGAGAGGCATATCCTGGTGATGTATTTTATTTACATTCCAGGTTGTTGGAACGCTCTTGTCATTTGAGTAAACAACATGGTGGTGGTTCTATGACTGCATTGCCGATTATTGAAACATTGGCAGGAGATGTGTCTGCATATATCCCAACAAATGTGATTTCTATTACAGATGGACAGATATTTTTGGAAAGTAGTTTGTTTTTCTCTGGTGTAAGACCTGCGGTAAATGTGGGGCTTTCTGTTTCCAGAGTGGGTGGTGCGGCACAGACAAATGTGATGAAAAAAGTTTCAGGCAGTTTGCGTATTGATTTGGCACAATATCGCGAAATGGAAGTGTTTACACAATTTAGTTCCGATTTAGACCCTACCACAAAAGAAACATTGGAATATGGAAAATCCTTGATAGAAATACTCAAACAACCTATTTGTCAACCGAAAAAATTATCAGAACAAATTATATTGCTTTGTGTGGTACAGTCTAAAATGTTGATGGGGATGTCGGCACAACAAATCAAAACATTTGTTGTGGGATTATTGGAATATTTTAAAAGGAAATATCCAGAAATTGGAGAACAAATCATGGAAACAAAAACATATTCCATAGAATTGAAACAACAAATATGCAAAGTTGCCATGGAATACAAAGAGCAGGTGAATGGCTGATGGCAAGTGTCAAAGAAATTCAAGACAGAATGAGAAGTGTGCAAGATACAAGAAAAATTACAAATGCGATGTATTTGATTTCTTCTTCTAAATTGAAGAAAGCAAAAAAAAGATTAGATGAAACAATACCATATTTTTCATTGTTGGAGTCTACCATTGCGGCGATTGTTGACCACACCCCTCGTACATTGGAACATAAATATTTTGACCAAAGAAAAGATAAAAAAGTCAGAAATGAAGGATATTTGGTTATCACAGGGGATAAAGGACTTTGTGGGGCATATAACCACAACGTGATACGATTGGCGGAACAACATATTGTAGAAAATAAAAGTCATTCTCTGTTTGTTGTGGGAGAAATCGGCAGAAGATATTTCAAAAAAAAGGGGTATCATGTGGAAAGAGAATTCTTGTATACAGCACAAAAACCAAATATACATCGTTCGGGGGCGATTTCAGAAACATTGCTTGCATTGTTTGAACAAGGGCAGTTAGACGATATTTATTTGGTGTATACAGAAAGCATTTCTCCTATGGTTTCAAAACCAAAGATGTTAAAAGTATTGCCATTGGAACAGCATTTATTTGAACAAGCAAAACATGATAGATTTGTACAAACAACAGAATTTTCACCTTGTCCAGAAGTTGTATTGGATAGATTGGTGCCAAACTATGTCAGAGGTTTGATATTTGGGGCATTGATTTCATCTTTTTCAAGCGAACAAAATAGTCGTATGATGGCGATGAATGCAGCAACAAAAAGTGCAGATGATATGCTGGCGGCGTTGTCTTTGGCATACAACAGAGCAAGACAGGCAAACATTACACAAGAAATGAATGAAATTGTTGGCGGCAGTCAGTATTTTGGCACAGAATGAAAAGAGGTTACAGAAAATGGAAACAGGAAAAATCATACAGATTACAGGCCCTGTGGTAGATGTGGCATTTGAAAACGGTGCATTGCCCGCAATCAAAGATGCATTGACTGTGGAATTGAACGGAAAAACAGCAGTCATGGAAGTGGCACAACACTTGGGTGACAATGTGGTGCGTTGTATTATGATGGCATCTAGTGAAGGACTTTCCAAATTGCATGATGTGACAGCAACAGGCGACTCCATCAAAGTACCTGTAGGTGAAGGGGTATTGGGTAGAATGTTCAATATGCAAGGAGAAACCATTGATGGTGGAGAACAAAAAGAGTGGGAAGAAAAATGGTCAATACATAGAGACCCACCAAGTTTTGAAGAACAAAGCCCAGCCATAGAAATATTTGAAACAGGTATCAAAGTGATTGACTTGTTGGCCCCTTATGCAAAGGGCGGTAAAATTGGTTTATTTGGTGGTGCCGGTGTTGGGAAAACAGTATTGATACAGGAGCTCATTCATAATATTGCAACAGAACATGGTGGATATTCCATATTTACTGGTGTTGGAGAGCGTTCCAGAGAAGGCAATGACTTATGGCATGAAATGAAAGAATCAGGTGTTATTGATAAAACAGCATTGGTGTTTGGACAGATGAATGAGCCGCCAGGTTCCAGAATGCGTGTGGCACAGACTGGTTTGACAATGGCAGAGTATTTCAGAGATAAAGAACATAGAGATGTATTGTTATTCATTGATAATATATTCCGTTTTATACAAGCAGGTTCCGAAGTTTCTGCATTATTGGGACGTATGCCATCTGCGGTAGGGTATCAACCAACATTGTCAAACGATGTAGGGGCATTGCAAGAAAGAATTGCATCTACAAAAAATGGTTCTATTACATCAGTACAGGCGGTTTATGTGCCTGCAGATGACTTGACAGACCCTGCACCTGCAACTACATTTGCACATTTGGACGCAACTACAGTGCTTTCCAGAAAAATTGTGGAACAGGGAATTTATCCAGCAGTTGACCCGTTGGAGTCTAGCTCTCGTATCTTGGAACCGGATATTGTGGGACAGGAGCATTATGATGTGGCAAGAAGAACACAGGAATTGTTGCAAAAATATAAAGAATTGCAAGATATTATTTCGATATTGGGGATGGAAGAACTCGACGAAGAAGATAAACAAAGCGTATTTCGTGCAAGAAAAATACAGAAATTTTTATCACAGCCATTTTCTGTTGCAGAAAATTTTACGGGTATACAAGGGAAATACGTACCTTTGCAAGAAACGATAAAAGGTTTCAAAGCAATTATTGATGGCGAGATGGACCAATATCCGGAAGAAGCATTTTTTATGGTAGGAAATATAGAAGAAGTCAAACAAAAAGCGGCAACATTCCAAACAGAAAAGGTGTGAGAAAGCATGGCAAAAACATTTGATTTGAAAATTGTTGCCAGTGACAAAGTGTTTTATGAAGGTGTTTGTGAACATCTTATTATTCCTGCCATTGATGGCACAATGGGGATATTGGCAGGACATGAAAATACAGTGACAACCATTGAATCTGGGGAGTTGAATTTTCAAGTAGATGGTGTTTGGAGAAAAGCGGCTGTCACAGAAGGTTTTATTGAAATCATGCCGCAAGAAGTAATACTTTTGGTGGATACAGCAGAACTGCCAGAGCAAATTGACATCAAAAGGGCAGAATTGGCAAAAGAAAGAGCAAAAGAACGTATGCGACAAAAACAAAGTATGCAAGAATATTATTATACAAAAGCGGCTTTGTCCCGTGCAATGGCTCGTTTGAAAGTGGCACAAAAATGAAAAATATAAGCATACTGTCAATCAGGCGGTTTCATAACAAAACAGTACAGGAGAATTCTTTTCATAGAAAAAGAATTCTCCTTTTGTATTTTTATAGTGCGACTTTGATATATGGTTTTGCAGTCTTTTTGTTTGTTCAAAAAAATAATCATGAAATATGAAAATTTTACATAGATTTAACAAAAATAAGGTATTAGATTTAACGTAATAAAACTAATATAATATTGCAAACAGCGAAGGGAAAAAGAAAAAAGGAGAGAATAAAATATGAAGAAAAGAATTTTTGCGATTGGTATGACAATGCTTATGATGGCAGTTGCTTTTACAGGTTGCGGCGGTAATGCAGAAGGAGAAAGTACTGGGGCAAGTGGTAGTATTAGTGTGGTATCCAGAGAAGACGGTTCTGGCACAAGAGGTGCTTTTGTGGAACTGTTTGGCATAGAACAAAAAGATGCAAATGGCGAAAAAGTAGATATGACAACCACAAGTGCAGAAATCACAAACAGTACAGCTGTTATGATGACAACCATTGCAGGCAATGTAAACAGTATTGGTTATATCTCACTGGGTTCTTTGAATGATACAGTAAAAGCATTACAGATTGATGGTGTGGAAGCAAGTGCGGAAAATATCAAAAATGGCAGTTATAAAATTGCACGTCCATTCAATGTTGTGACAAAAGCAGATGTTTCTGATGCAGCAAAAGATTTTATGGCTTTTATACAAAGTGCGGAGGGACAGGCGATTGTAGAAGAAAATGGATATATCAGTGAACAAAAGACAGGAGAATATGTGCCAGCAAATGTGAGTGGTAATGTAGTTGTGGCAGGTTCTTCTTCTGTTTCACCAGTGATGGAAAAATTGAAAGAAGCATATGCACAAAAAAATAGCAATGTGACAGTTGAAATACAAACAAATGACTCTACAACAGGAATTTCTTCCGCAGCAGCAGGTGGCTGTGACATTGGTATGGCATCTAGGGAATTGAAAGATAGCGAATTGGAAAAAGGTCTGGTACCAACTGTGATTGCATTAGATGGTATTGCAATCATTGTACATAACGATAATACAATCAATGAAATGGATAGTGCAACAGTAAAAGGAATATTTACAGGAGAAATTACAGACTGGGCAGATATTATTTCCTAAAAAAGGCTGATATAGAAAGAGATATGTCAAAGACAAATTGTCTTTGACATATCTTTTACAGCAGAGAAGGAGAGAACATATAAATGAAAGAAATGTTAATGCGAGGAGTATTTTTGTTGACAGCTTGTATGTCAATATTGGCGGTGGCGTTGATTTGCATTTTTCTGTTTGCAAAAGGTGTGCCTGCCATACAAGAAATTGGTACAATAGAGTTTTTAACAGGTATGCAGTGGAAACCGTCCAATCAAATATTTGGTATTTTCCCGATGATTATCGGTAGTATTTATGTGACAGCGGGTGCAGTCCTCATTGGTGTGCCTTTGGGAATATTGTGTGCAGTATTTTTGGCGAAATTTTGCCCTGATAAAGTGTACCGCTTTATCAAACCTGCGGTGTCATTGTTGGCGGGAATCCCTTCTATTGTATATGGTTTTTTTGGCTTGGTGGTAATTGTGCCAATTATGCAACAGTTGTTTGGTGGTAGTGGAAAAGGCGTTTTGACAGCATCTGTATTGCTTGGGATTATGATACTACCAACAGTCATTGGTGTTTCAGAGTCTGCATTGCGTGCAGTGCCAAATTCTTATTACGAAGGTGCTTTGGCATTGGGGGCAACACATGAAAGAAGTGTGTTTTTTGTGACGTTGCCTGCGGCAAGACAAGGGATATTGGCAGGCGTAGTGCTAGGGGTTGGACGTGCGATTGGTGAAACAATGGCGGTTGTGATGATTGCAGGAAATCAGCCAGAAGTGCCAAATGGTATATTTAGCGGTGTGCGTACATTGACGGCAAATATTGTTATGGAAATGGGATATGCAACGGATTTACATAGAGGGGCGTTGTTGGGTACAGCAGTGGTATTGTTTGTGTTCATACTGCTCATCAATTTATCATTTTCTGCATTGAGAAAGGGGAACGCAAAATGAAGTCACAAACAAAAACGCACTGGAAACAGCGTTTGAAAACATATCGTAAACACCCACTTTCTGGTATATTATTTTTGTTGGTGATATTGTCTGCGGTTGTGACATTATCTGTATTGGTTGCATTGGTGGCATATATTTTTATTAAGGGAATTCCATATTTGAAACCAGAATTGTTTGCTTGGGAATATACCACAGAAAATGTATCCATGATGCCTGCTATCATCAATACCATTACCATTACATTGCTTTCTTTGGTTGTGGCACTACCAATTGGTATTGGTTCTGCCATTTATTTGGCAGAATATGCAAAAAGAGGAAATAAACTGGTTTCTGTGGTGCGTTTGACAACAGAAACGCTTTCTGGTATTCCTTCTATTGTGTATGGTTTGTTTGGTTTTTTGTTATTCAATGAATTTTTGGGTTGGGGATATAGTATATTGGGCGGTGCTTTGACATTGGCGATTATGATATTACCCTTAATTATGAGAACAACTGAAGAAGCATTGTTGTCTGTACCAGATTTATATAGAGAAGGTAGTTTTGGTTTGGGTGCGGGACATTTGCGAACCATATTTCGCATTGTGTTGCCTTCTGCTATACCAGGAATATTATCTGGTGTGATACTGGCTGTGGGTAGAATTGTTGGGGAGACAGCAGCTTTGTTGTATCCAGCAGGGACATCGGCAACGGTTGCAGGTGGTTTGATGGAATCAGGACGCACGTTGTCTGTACATATGTATGCATTGTTGAATGAAGGGTTGTATATGGAACAAGCCTATGCAACAGCGGTGGTTCTGTTGTTATTGGTATTGGGTATCAATGCTTTGTCCGCGTTGATTGCGAAAAAAGTAGGAGTGAAAGATTGATGAAAAATAAATTTGATATTTCAGATTTGGATTTATATTATGGTGATTTTAAGGCATTGAAAAATATCAATATCCAGATTACCGAAAAAGAAATTACAGCGTTTATTGGCCCTTCCGGTTGTGGGAAGTCCACATTGTTAAAATCATTAAATCGTATGAACGATTTGGTGGAAGGGTGTCGCATTAAAGGCAATGTGCTTTTGGACGGTGAAGATATTTATGGTGATATGGATTTGAATTTGCTCAGAAAAAGAGTGGGTATGGTGTTTCAAAAACCAAATCCATTTCCGATGAGCATTTATGACAATGTGGCATATGGCCCAAGAACACATGGTATCCGTTCCAAAGTGCAATTAGATGATATTGTGGAAAAGGCATTGCGTGATGCAGCAATATGGGACGAAGTAAAAGATAGATTGAAAAAAAATGCTTTGGGTATGAGTGGCGGACAACAACAAAGACTTTGTATTGCTCGTGCGTTGGCAGTACAACCAGAGGTGCTTTTGATGGACGAACCAACATCTGCATTAGACCCCATTTCCACACTGCGTATTGAAGAACTTGCAGAAGAACTGAAAAAGGAGTACACTATTATTATGGTGACACACAATATGCAGCAAGCAACTCGTATTTCAGATAAAACTGCATTTTTCCTAATGGGAGAAGTGGTGGAGTATGGTGATACAGAAAAGATATTTTCTATGCCACAGGATAAAAGAACTGAAGATTATATTACGGGGAGGTTTGGTTGATATGCGTACCAGATTTGATGAACAGTTAGAACAACTTCATGTGGAATTGATTACCATGGGGGCGTTGTGCGAAGAAGCAATTACAGCAGCAATACATGCTTTTTTTGAAAAAGATACAACACTTGTGCCTGTGGTTTTGAAAAAAGATGCAGAGATTGACAGAAAAGAACGAGATATTGAAGCACTTTGTATGCGTTTGCTTTTGCAACAACAACCTGTGGCAAAAGACCTTAGAGCAATTTCTTCTGCACTAAAAATGATTTCCGATATGGAGCGTATCGGTGACCAAGCGGCGGATATTGTGGAAATTGTGAAAACCATGCATGACAAAGATTTGAATATTTCAAGCAGTGTGCATATCAAATCTATGTCAAAAGAAGCAATGAAAATGGTTACAGAAAGTGTCAATTCTTTTGTGAAAAAAGATTTGGAGCTTGCAAAAAAAGTCATTGCATATGATGATGTTGTGGACGAGTTATTTGTGAAAATTCGTACGGAATTGATTGATTTGATGGCAAAAGGTGGCAATGGGGAAGTGTATAGTGATTTACTGATGATTGCAAAATATTTGGAACGTGTGGGAGACCACGCAACCAATATTGCAGAATGGGTAGAATATAGTATTACAGGTAAACATGGTGCATTGGATACCAAAATAGACCCAGAACCATAAAGCCATATCCAAAAAGTAAAAGAGAGGGGTCGGCAGATGATTTATTTGGTAGAAGATGACAATAGTATTCGAGAATTGGTGGCATATACACTGAATACAGCAGGATTGCAAACACGGGAGTTTGAAAAACCGTCATTGTTTTGGTCTGCTTGCAAAGATTGTCTGCCGGATTTGATATTGTTGGATATTATGTTGCCAGAAGAGGACGGTATGCAGATATTGCAAAAATTGCGGCAACAAAAACATACAGAACATATTCCTGTGTTGATGTTGACAGCAAAAAGTACAGAATATGACAAAGTCATGGGACTTGACAAGGGTGCAGATGATTATTTGACAAAACCGTTTGGTATGATGGAATTGTTGGCAAGAGTCAAAGCGTTGTTGCGTAGAACGAAAAATTTGCACACCGTAGAACAAAATATGTTTACGCTTGGGGATTTGGTTGTCAATAAAGAGCGATATGAAATTACAAAAAGAGGACAAGTGTTGAATGTAACAAAAAAAGAATTTGATTTACTTTGGTATTTGTTGCAAAACCAAAATCGTGTTCTGACAAGAGAACAACTCCTAAATCGTGTTTGGGGGTATGATTTTGATGGGGAAAGCAGAACTGTTGATGTGCATATCCGTACATTACGGCAAAAATTGGGCGAATATGGAAAGTATATTGAAACTGTGAGAGGTGTTGGGTATAAAATAGGAGGTATCTTGTGACAAAGCGGATTTTTCGCAGTATATTTTATGTTTCTTTGCTTTTGATTGTATCGTTTTCTTTGGTGTTGTTGGCATTTTTGAGCGAATATACAGAAAATGCACAGAAAAAGGCAATGTATTTGGAAGTGACATATTTGCAAAAAGGTGTGGAAATGCAAGGGATTTCCTATTTGGAACAACTCCAAAAAAATCAGCAAAGAGTGACATGGATTGGTGCGGACGGTATTGTGTTGTTTGACTCTGTTGCAGATGCTGCAAATATGGAAAACCATTTGCAAAGAGAAGAAGTGCAAGAAGCATTACAAATGGGAAGAGGAGAAAGTTCCCGCATTTCTAAAACATTGGCAGAAAAAACAGAAAATGTGGCAGTGCGTTTGCAAGATGGCAGTGTGTTGCGTGTGTCAGAAACAACATGGAGTGCAGGCAGTATATTGCTTTCCATGATGCAACCGTTTGCGATATTGTTGGCGTTGGCATTGGTGCTGGCAGGAGTGTTGGCAAGCAAAACATCAAAAAATATTACAAAGCCTTTGGAAAATGTGGATTTGGAATATCCAGAACAGGCAGAAGTGTATGATGAATTGGCACCTTTTTTGCGGCGAATTGCAGTACAGAAAAAATTGATTGCAAAACAGATACGAGAACAGCAACAAAGACAACGGGAGTTTTATGCCATTACAACCAATATGCAAGAAGGTCTTTTGGTGTTGGATACCAAAGGAGATGTGCTATCTTGCAACGATGGGGCAATGGAAATATTGGGCGTGACAAAAGAAACAGAAAAACAAAATGTATATACATGGAATAGAAGTGAACCTTTTCGTAATTGCATACAACAAGCATTGTTGGGCAAACATAGTGAAACCATTTTGGAACAAAATGAAAGAATATATAAAGTATTGGCAAATCCTGTTTTGGAAGAAACACTTGTTGTGGGTGTTGTGGTGTTTTTGTTTGACAATACAGAAAAGGCAGATGCAGAACGTTTGCGACGTGAATTTACAGCAAATGTTTCACACGAATTGAAAACCCCTTTGACTTCGATATCCGGTTTTGCAGAAATTATCAAAAATGGTATGGTACAACCACAAGATATTCCGCATTTTGCAAACAATATTTATACAGAGGCACAAAAACTTATTGCCATGATACAAGATATTATACAACTTTCCAAATTGGACGAAACAGGAGATTGTATGGATATGGAGTATGTAGATTTGGAAAATGTTGTGAAAACGGTGTGTAAACGGTTAGAGGAGTCGGCAAAAAAACAAGATGTGACATTACAGTTGCAAATAGAAAATGCCATTATCAAAGGTGTTCCGTCTATATTGGAAGAAATGATATACAATTTGTGTGATAATGCAATCCGATACAATAAAAAAGGTGGTAGTGTTACCATAACCATAGCACCAACAGAAACAGAAATCAAATTGTTTGTGGAAGATACTGGTGTGGGGATTCCGTATGAAGAGCAGGATAGAATTTTTGAACGGTTTTATCGTGTCAGCCGCAGTCGTTCCAAAGAAATTGATGGCACAGGATTGGGACTTTCTATTGTGAAACATGGTGCAATATTGCATAAAGCAACGGTATCCATAGAAAGTGTATGTGGAAAAGGTAGTCGGTTCTGTATTGTTTTTCCAAAAGAAATGGCATGAAATTTGTGACTTGAATAATTGGCAGCATTGCAGTACAATAAGTAGGAATTTCAAAAAAAAGGTCGTGATAAAATATGAAAAACAAAGTTTCTGCTTTATTTACTGCTTTGCTGGTTGTAGCGTTGTTGTCAGGTTGCGGTACAGCACCACAAACCGCAGAACCAACAAATGTCAATGTGGGGGCTTTGAAAGGCCCAACGGCAATGGGTATGGTAAAATTGATGGAAGATGATGAAACAAGTGCAACAGCACCAAATGACTATACATTCACATTGGTGGCCGCACCTGACGAAATGTCTGCAAAACTAGCAAAAGGAGAATTGGATATTGCGGCAGTGCCTGCGAATTTGGCAGCTGTGTTATACCAAAATACAGACAAACAAATCCGTGTTTTGGCAGTCAATACATTGGGTGTGTTGTATATTGTGGAAAATGGTGATAGCGTAAAATCTGTAGCAGATTTGAAAGGCAAAACCATTTATGCCGCAGGCAAAGGTACAACGCCAGAATTTGGTCTGCGTTATATATTGGAACAAAATAACATCAACCCTGACACAGATGTCAAAATGGAATGGAAAACAGAACACGCAGAGTGTGTGGCGGCATTGGCACAAGATGAAAACGGTATTGCGTTGTTGCCACAGCCTTTTGTCACAACTGCACAAATGCAAAATGAAAACCTGCACATTGCTTTGGATTTGACAAAAGAATGGGAGACATTGCAACAAGGAAAAGAAACCCCTAGTGGTATGATTACGGGTGTGGTTGTTGCAAGAAGTGATTTTATCGAACAATCACCAGAATCTGTAGATTTATTCTTGGAACAATACCAGAATTCTGTGGAATATGTGAATGACAATACAGAAGATGCGGCACAACTGATTGAAAAATTTGATATTTTGAAAGCGGCTGTTGCACAAAAAGCATTGCCTTACTGCAATATTGTGTGTATCACAGGTGATGAAATGCAACAAAAATTATCAGGATATTTGACGGTATTGTATGAACAAAATGCAAAATCTGTGGGTGATGCAATGCCTGAGGAGGATTTCTATTACCATGTCAAATAAATATGGCAGACAAAAAATAGGGGCAATACTTTTTTGGCTCGTAGTCTGGCAAGTATGCAGCATGTGTATTGGGCAGGAGATACTTTTGGTATCTCCTGTTGCTGTATGTGATAAATTGTTGGCATTGGTACAAGAAGTATCGTTTTGGCAAAGTGTGCTACATTCTGCATTGCGGATTATGAGTGGATTTTTTTTGGCAGTGTTTTGTGGTGTAACAGCGGCAGCGTTTTCTGCAAAATATCATTTGTTGGAAATATTGTTGCAACCGATGGTATCGGCTGTGAAAGCAACACCTGTGGCATCGTTTACGATATTGGCTTTGGTTTGGGTTTCTTCTGCAAACTTGTCGGTATTGATTGCTTTTTTGATGGCATTTCCTGTGGTGTATGGCAATTTGTTGCAAGGGTTTCGACAAGCGGATAAACAGATTTGGGAAATGGTGTGTTTATTTGGGGTACATAGGAAAATAAGATATTATTGGTTTCCACAGTTGTTTCCTTATGTGCGTGCGGCAATCGCAACAGGCATCGGGCTTTGTTGGAAAGCAGGCACAGCGGCAGAAGTCATTGGTATGCCAAAAGGGTCTGTGGGAGAGCGATTGCAACAAGCGAAAGTGTATTTGCAAATGCCGGAGTTGTTTGCTTGGACAGTGACGATTGTTGCTGTGAGTGTGTGTATGGAAAAATGCATATTGTTTTTGTTGGATAAAATAGAAAGGAAAAATAAAGGACAGAGCGTGTAATGGTTGTTGTAAAAGATTTATACAAACAATATCATGGAAATGTAGTGTTAGATGGTTTTTGTTGTGAATGGGAAGCACATGACACCATTTGTCTGATGGGAAAATCTGGACAAGGGAAAACAACATTGTTACGCATATTGGCAGGATTGGAACAGCCAGATAGTGGTAAGATATGTGGTATGGAGCATAAAAAAATTAGTATGGTGTTTCAGGAAAATCGTTTGTTGTCAGGTTTTACTGTTTGGGAAAACCTGTATTGTGTATGCAAAAATGCAGCACAGAAAAATAATATCTTTCCAATATTGGAACAGATGGGGCTTTCCCAATGGGGCAAAAAACCTGTTGATAATTTGAGTGGTGGTATGCAAAGACGTGTAGCCATTGCAAGAGCATTATTGGTGGATTTTGATGTTTTACTGTTGGACGAACCGTTTCAAGGGTTAGATGTGCATACAAGGCAGAATGTGATACAAATGATACAAGAAATGACAAGAAATAAATTGGTTTGCATGTCTACACATCATGTACAAGAGGCACTGGAAATGCATGGGAAAATCGTAGAAATAACAAAAAAATAAAATGTATGGTATTTGAGATGTCAAAATGACATCTCATTTTTTATAACAAATAGAATAGGAAATAAGGCATAATGTATGGTTTTGGAATAGGGAAACTGTGCAAATCAGCTAAAAAATGACTTTTTGTTTTCGTTTTTATGTTTTTTTGCATATAATTTGATATAATAAAAAATCATAGATAAATTTTATTATTTGACAACAAATATCATTTGGAATGATTTGTAGAAAGGCGGCTTGTATGGAACAAATGTACAAAATATTACTGGTAGATGATGAAGAAGAAGTGCGTACCAGTATTATCAAAAAAATAGATTGGCAAAAAGTCGGCTTTCAAGTAGTGGGAGATGCAGAAAACGGATTAGATGCCATGGAAAAAATTGAACAGTTGGAACCAGATGTGGTTTTGACAGATATTCGTATGCCATATATGAATGGGCTGGATTTGGCAGAACATTTGCAAAAAACAAGACCATCTGTAAAAGTGGTCATTTTTTCTGGGTTTGATGATTTTGAATATGCAAAACAAGCAATCAAACTCAATATTATGGAATATATTTTGAAACCTGTGAATGCAGAAGAAATGATTGAAATACTTTTGCGTATGAAAAAAACATTAGATGAAGAAGTACAACATTTGCGAGATATTACATCTTTGCAAGAGTCTTTTCGTAAAAACTTACCCATATTGCGTGAAAATTTTTTGAGTAATTTGGTAAAAGGCAGAGTAGAAAAAGCAGATATTGCCATTTTGATGGAGGAGTATGGTCTGTCTTTACAAAAAGGGCGTTGTTTTGTGGCAGCAAAAGTGATGGTACGAGATGTTGTGGCAGATTCTTGGAAAAGCAGAAATTTGCTTTCTGTTTCTGTACAAAGATTGTTGGAAGAAAGATTGGAAAATTTTTGTGTGCAAAGCTGTTTTCATAGACCATCAGGGATTTGTGTGATTGCGGCAATGGAGTCCGAACAAAAATTATCAGAATTGGCAGCTTTGTTTAGCGATGTTTGCAGAGAGGCAAGAAAAATATTGAATTGTACGATTGTGATTGGCATTGGGCGTGTGGTAGACCGCTTGGAAAGCATACACCAAAGTTATGGTGAAGCAAGAGAAGCTGTGGCATACAGTGCAACCGTGGGTGATGTGGTATTTATTTCCGATGTGGAAACAAAAACAGATACATTGTTGCGATTAGATGAAAAAGACGAAAAAGAATTGACATATGCTTTGAAATTCAGTGATGAAGAAATTATACAATCTTGTGTGGAAAGTATATGCGGCAGAATGAAAAATGCAGAACAAACACAAACAGGATACCAAGCATACGTGATTGATATTTTAAGTGTGATATTGCGTGTGGTGCAAAAAAGTGGTTTGGACGAAAAAATTGTATTTGGAGAATATACAGATTACAACGGTGTTTTGACAGGCATTGGAAATGCACAAAGTATGGGGAAATGGTTGTGTGATGTTTGTTTTGCCATTAGCGGCAGTTTGGTGAAAGAACGTATGGGGACAACACAAACCATGATTGAAAAAGCAAAACAATATATCAAAGAAAATTATGCAAATTCTGCATTGTCTTTGGAAATGGTTTGTAGTCATTTGCATATCAGTACAGCATATTTTTCAACAATGTTCAAAAAAGAAGTGGGAGAAAGTTATATTTCTTATTTGACAGGTATTCGTATGGAGCAAGCAGCAATGCTTTTGAAAAATACAGAAGAAAAAACATATCTCATTGCGGCACAGGTGGGATATGATGAACCGAATTATTTCAGTTATGTATTCAAAAAGAAATATGGTGTTTCTCCCAATAAGTTTCGAGGAAAGTGAGGTATGGTATGCGTGGTTTCTCGAAAATGAAATCATATTTGGAAAAAAAATATGTATTGAGTAAAAATGGTATGGAATTGCGACAGATTGTTTGGATGTCTTTTACCATCACATCTATGATTGCAACCATATTGATGGGAATTTCTTTTTATTATCGGTTTTCTGCACAATCCACGGAAACCATATGGCAGAGCAACCAGACCAGAATGGAACAAGCAACCGATAATGTGACAACATATTTTCGTAGTATGATGAAAATATGCGATACGATATATTATCGTATTATCAAAACAGTTGACTTATCCACAGATGATATTACAGATGAGTTGCGTCTGGTGTATGATATGAACAAAGATTATATTGAGAATATTGCTTTGTTTTCCGTAGATGGAGAAATGATTGGTACAATGCCTGTGGCAAAAGAACGGGCTGGTTTTATTTTGGAAGAACAAGACTGGTTTCAACAAACACTGCAAACAGAAGAAAATATTTGTTTTGGTGTGCCACAAGTATCCCGTTTGTTTGTCACAGAGGGGGAAGGGTATACCCGCATGATACCCATGAGCCGTGTGGTACAGATGAATTTTGGTGATCATATGGAAAAAGGGGTGCTTTTGATACAACTGCGTTACAGCGTATTGCAAGATATGCTTTCTGATATTATGGTGGGGGAAAATTCGTATGTGTATTTGACAGATGAATTTGGCAATTTGATTTACCATCCCTATCAAGAACAAATCGCAAAAGGAGAAATACCACTGGTAAAACCAAAAGACCACAAAACAGAACAAGTAACAACCATTGGATACACAGGCTGGAACATGATTGCTGTATCTGGTTCTGAAAATATTTCTTTGAATAATTGGAAAAGCAGAAGTTTTATATTGTTTTTGTTGTTTTTCTTTTTAAATGCCATTATGCTTATCAATTTTTATATTTCCAAAAAAGTGACAGAACCTATGAAACGATTGGAACGGGCTGTGAAAAAAATAGAGGCAGGAGATTTGGATACCAAAATAGAAGCCTCTGGTGTGTATGAAATACAGACATTGTCAGATGCCATAGAAACTATGGAAAAAAATTTGAAACAACTGATGGAAGATATTGTGTCAGAACATGAAGCAAAAAGAAAAAGTGATTTGATGGTATTGCAAAATCAAATCAATCCACATTTTTTGTACAATACATTAGACATCATTGTCTGGATGGTGGAAAATGAAAAAAGTGATGATGCAGTACGTGCTGTGACAGCGTTGGCTCGATTTTTCCGCATTAGTTTGAGCAAAGGCAGAACTATTATTCCTGTGGCAGATGAAATTGAACATGTGCGAAATTATTTGATGATACAAAATATGCGATATAAAAATAAATTTTCGTATACGTTTTGTGTTGATGAAAAAACAAAACGTTTGGGTACCATCAAACTGGTGTTACAGCCTTTGGTGGAAAATGCCATTTATCATGCGATGGAATTTATGGACGATGATGGGGAATTGGTGGTTGGCACAAGAATAGAAGAAGATACATTGATATTATGGGTCAAAGATAATGGTTGTGGTATGACACAAGAGAAAGTCGATGCTTTGTTGTCGGGAACTGTGCAAGAAACAGGCAGAGGGTCTGGTGTTGGTGTCAGAAATGTGACAGAACGGATACAACTGCTATTCGGGGAAGCATATGGATTGCGTATTTATTCTGAACCAGACGAAGGTACCATCGTAGAAGTATATATTCCAGCAATTCCTTATGAAGATATGGTGATAAGGGGGATGGTATCATGAGCATCAAGCAGAAAGTATGGATTTGTATTGATGTGTTGATATTGATTGTATTATACTTCATATCTTCTACAGATTATGTTTGGCGAGAAAAAGAAATACATTTATCCAATATTGTATTTATTACAGATAGCCCTAGAAATGCATCGGCGTTGAATTTGGAAGCGGGAGCAGAAAAAGCTGCACAACGATACCATGCGGATTTGAAATTTTTGTCTTTGGAGGATTATACTGCACAAAAGGTAGATGTACAAACATTGGTGGAAAGAGAGTTGCAAAATGGTTGTGATGGTATTGTGTTACAATGTAACAGCTACAAAAAAACCGAAGAAATTTTGCAAAAGATACCCATTGGTTTGCCTGTAATATTGTATGATACAAAAGGAGAGTCCCCAAGAATTAAATCTTTTGTGGGTATGCACAAAGAAGAAACATTGCAAAAAATATTGCAAAATATTTTACAAATCAGAAAAAATGGAGAAAATGTACTGCTGGTATCTCAAAAAACAACAGGGGAAAATGTTATACAGTTTCAAGAAGCGTTGGAAGAAATGTTGCAACGAAATGATATAGAAACAAAATCTGTTTCTTTGGCAAATCCACAAGAAGCAGAAACGCTTTTGAATGGTTTGGAACAACAAGGCGGCAGTATTTTGTTCACAGCAGATACGAAAATGTTGGAGGCTCTGGCAGAGGCAAAACAAGAAAATACCATTTCATTATGTGGTGTTGGTTGGAGCAGCAGAATCCGCACAGAGTTGGAAAAAGGACATATACAGTGGTCTTTGGTTGAAAATCATTATATTTCAGGGTATGAAAGTGTCAGAAAAGCAGCAGAATTTTTGAATAGAAAAAATTTGGAAGAAGAAAAACTTTTTACAGAAAGTGTCATTGTGACACAGCGAAATTTATACCAAAAAGAAACGGAATTTATATTGTTTCCTTTTGTATAGGAGGGCGTGCATGAAAAAAAGAATGCTATGGACAACCATAGCCAGTATTTTTGTTGTTTCTGCTTTCATTTGGTATGGTTTGCATCAATCAAAAAATACAAATGAATTGAAAATTGGTGTATCATTGTATATTGAAGACGATGCTTTTGTCAATTCGATTGTTGCTGCATTGCAAGAACAAGCCGCAGTGTATGAGCAAATGACAGAAAAAGAAGTGATGATAAACATTGCTTGTGCAGATGGATCGCAAAGACAACAAAATAAACAAATTGAAAAATATATTGCATTACAATATGATGTAATTTGTGTCAATTTGGTGGATAGAACCAATGCTGCTCCCTTGATTGACCAAGTCAAAGCGGCAGATATTCCTTTGATATTTTTCAATCGAGAACCTGTGAAAGAAGATATTTTGCGACAAAAAGAAATTTATTATGTGGGTACAGATGCAAAAGATACTGCAAAAAAACAAGGACAAGCAGTATTAGAATTGTATGAAAAATATGCACAGATTATGGACAAAAACAAAGATGGTGTTTTGCAATATGTCATATTAGAAGGAGAAATGGGACACCAAGATACAGAGTTGCGTTGTGAATATGTGTTGCAAACATTGGAAAATGCAGGCATTGCAATGGAAAAATTGGATTCTGATACGGCAGATTGGCTGTATACCCCAGCAGAAGCCATTGTGGAAGAATGGACAAAAGAATTTGGGCAAGATATAGAATTGGTATTGAGCAATAATGACGAAATGGCATTGGGGGCTGTAGATGCTTTGGAAGCTGCAAATATACAAGCGGCAATATTTGGTATTGATGCAACACCAGCAGGAAAAGAAGCAGTACAAAAAGGCAGAATGTGGGCAACAGTGGATTGTAATGCCAAACAACAAGGAGAAATATTGTTGGAGATGGCAATGGATTTGGCAGAAGGGAAAACATTGCCAAAACAAGATATGAAAGAAGAACGATATGTGCGTGTGCCTGTAACAATGGTATTGACAGAAAATATAAAATAAACAATTTTTTTTCAAAATGTATACAATTTTTATTGTTTTCGACGAATAAAACCAAATAAATTTTATGGTGAAATTAAAAAAATTCTATTTTTTGATACACATTCTTCTGATATAATAGTCATAACAACAAATCGTTGTTGCAATCAAAAATTTTCGGTGAAGTGCCGAAAAGGAATATCTTTTAAGGAGGGTTTTTCATTATGAAAAAGAAAGTTTTATCCATTTTGTTGGCATCTGTGATGATGTTTGGTTTGGCAGCTTGTGGCGGTGGCGGACAAGCAGCAGATTCTAATGCAGAAGGGGACAAAGCAGCAACCGCAGATGGCGAAATGCCCACAGTGGGTGTATTGATTTACAAATACGATGATACATATATCTCCACTGTAAGAAATGCATTGGAAACAGCTTTGAATGGCAAAGCAGAAGTTGTAATGCAAGATGGTAAAAATGACCAAGCAACACAAAATGACCAATTGGACGTTATGATTTCCAAAGGTGTTGATGTATTGTGTGTAAACATGGTTGATGCAAAAGCAGCAAGCGGTGTGGTAGAAAAAGCATCTGCTGCTGGTATTCCTACAATCTTCTTTAACAGAGAACCTGATGCAGAAGTTGTAAAATCTTATGATAAAGCTTGCTTCATTGGTACAAATGCAGCAGACGCTGGTAAAATGCAAGGGGATATTATCAAAGAATTGTTTGATGCACACCCAGAATATGATTTGAATGGTGACAGCAAAGTACAATATGTGATGTTCCAAGGAGAACCTGATAACCCAGAAGCAATCGCTCGTACAAAATACAGCGTAGAACAGGCAGTTGCAAACGGTCTGGAAATGGAACAAGTTGGTGAAACACAAGTATGTAACTGGGATACAGAAACTGCACAAAAAGCAATGGAAGCAATGTTGGCAGCAAACGAAGGCAAAATCGAATTGGTTATTGCAAACAATGACGGTATGGCAATCGGTTGTGTAGCAGCTTTGTCTAACATTAACTACAATACAGGTGCAGAAGGTGCAAAATTTATCCCTGTTATTGGTGTTGACGCAACAGATGCAGCAAAAGATGCAATTCAAAATGGTACAATGAGTGCAACTGTTATCCAAGATGGTGAAGCAATGGGTAAAGCGATTGCAACAGTAGCTCTGAATGCAGCAAGTGGTGCTGATTTCTTGGAAGGCACAGAATATACTTTCGACGAAACAGGTGTCGCTGTTCGTATTCCTTATGCACCTTTTGTGGGTGAATAATTTCCATTGATTTTGAAGAGAATGTAATGGCATTGATGCGCACAGCGGGGAATTCCCCACTGTGCGTTGTGCCATAAGGGGATTGCAACAAAACGAAAAAAGAGAACGGTAAGAAAGGGAAGTGTGGTGAAGGCAGTGAGTGAAACAGCGTATGTATTGGAAATGACAGATATTGAAAAACAGTTTCCGGGGGTAAAAGCATTAGACCATGCAATGTTAAAGTTGCGTCCAGGAACTGTACACGCTTTGATGGGAGAGAATGGGGCTGGTAAGTCTACATTGATGAAATGCCTTTTCGGTATTTATAAACAAGATGGTGGTTCCATTGTCATTGATGGGGCAGAAACTGCTTTTTCTGGGCCTAAAAATGCATTGGACAATGGTGTAGCAATGGTACACCAAGAATTAAATCAAGTATTGAAACGTAGTGTTATGGAAAATATCTGGCTGGGTAGATTTCCCAAAACAGCAGGGATTATCAGCCATAAAACAATGTATCAAAAAACACAGGAAGTTTTTGAAGAGTTAGAAATACCTGTTAATCCAAAGACTATAATCGGTAAATTGAGCGTTTCTCAAAGACAAATGGTAGAAATTGCAAAAGCCGTATCATATAATGCAAAAATTTTGGTTTTGGATGAACCAACTTCTTCTTTGACACATGAAGAAGTAGAGCATTTGTTCCGTATTATCAACAAATTGCGTGACAAAGGTGTAGCGATGGTGTATATCAGTCACAAAATGGAAGAAATTTTGGCAATTTCTGATGAAGTAACCATCATGCGTGATGGAAAGTGGATTGCAACAGAAGATGCCAAAAATTTGACAACAGATAAAATCATTCAACTGATGGTGGGCCGTGATTTGACAGAACGTTTCCCACCCAAAATCAATCAGCCGGGTGAAGTGCTTTTAGATGTACAAAATCTGACAGGAAAATATATGCCGACCTGTATAGATGTAAATTTCCAATTAAGAAAAGGGGAAATATTGGGTGTTGCCGGTTTGGTGGGTAGTAGAAGAACTGAACTTTTGGAAACAATATTTGGGATTGCACATAAAGAAAATGGTACATTGCTGATGCATGGTAAAGAAATTCAAAATAAAAATGCAAAAGAAGCAATCAAAAATGGTTTTGCGTTGTTGACGGAAGAACGTCGTGCAACAGGGATATTTGGCGGTATGAGTATAAGATTTAACTCTGTTATTGCAAATATCAAAAATTATCACAAAGGTCCTTTGCTTTCCGATGCCAAAATGAAACAGGATACAGATTGGGTTATCAAAAGTATGCGTGTAAAAACACCCAGTCAAAAAACACATATTCGCACACTTTCTGGTGGTAATCAACAAAAAGTAATATTGGGTAGATGGCTTTTGACAAAGCCAGAAGTATTGCTTTTGGATGAACCAACCAGAGGGATTGACGTTGGTGCAAAATATGAAATTTACCAACTGATTATTGACCTAGCAAAAGAGGACAAAGGTGTGATTGTGGTATCTTCTGAAATGCCTGAGTTATTGGGGATTTGTGACCGTATTATGGTTATGAGTAATGGACATTTGGCAGGCATTTTAGATGTCAAAGACGCAACACAAGAAGAAATCATGCGTCTTGCTGCGAAGTACGTATAATAGGGAGGTATAAAAAATGGAAAATACAAAAGGAATGATTGCCGGCAAAACTTGGCAAGAGTTTTTGTTGGATTATGCATTATACATTATATTGGGGATTATGATTATCGGCGTTGTATTTGCTGACCCTTCTTTTTTGAGTGTGAATAATATTTTGAAAATATTGGCACAAGCCTCCACAAGGGGTATTTTGGCACTTGGTGTTGCAGGTATGATTGTGTTGGCAGGTACTGACTTGTCTGCGGGTCGTATATTGGGTTGTGGTGCTGCGGTTTCTGCATCTTTGCTGCAAAGTGTGACTTATGCATCTCGTATGTATCCAGGTATTACAGAACCTTTGCCTTTGATTGTGCCTTTGCTGCTTTCTATCATCGTTTGTGTGGCATTTTGTTTGTTAAACGGTTTTGGTGTGGCAAAATTACATATGCACGCTTTCATTATTTCATTGGGTACACAGTTGATTGCTTATGGTGTGTTGTGTTTGTATATTGATAGCCAAAAAGGCGGTGCACAACCTATCGCAAGTTTAGACCCTAGATATATCGAATTGGTAAATGGTTATTGGTTTGGTATTCCACACTTGGTATATTTCTTAATTGTTTGTGCAGCAATTATGTGGGTGATTTGGAATAAAACAACATTGGGTAAAAATATGTTTGCCATTGGTGGGAACCCAGAAGCGGCAGCAGTATCTGGTGTAAACGTTGCAAAAAATATTATGCTGATTTATTTGGTTGCTGGTGTGTTGTATGGTATTGCAGCATTCTTGGAAGCAGGACGTATTCAGAGTGTTACCACAGCAACCGGTACCAACTATGACTTGGACGCAATTTCTGGTTGTGTAATTGGTGGTGTTTCTTTCTCTGGTGGTGTTGGTACAATACCAGGTATATTGATTGGTGTTATCATATTGCAGGTAATCAATTACAGCTTGTACTATTTGGGTGTAAATGCATATTTACAGTATGTGATCAAAGGTTTGATTATCATTCTTGCCGTTGCGATTGACGTACGAAAATATATTGCGAAAAAATAATATTTTGATGTTTGAAAAATTCCCCCGTTTTTTTTTGCAACGGGGGAATTCTTGCAAGCGACAAAGGAGGACAACTGTGTCGGAAGAAAAAGAATTTCTGGAATTAGAACAACGGCAAAAAGAACTGGACGAACGTGAAAAGCAATTAGAAGAAAAAGAAAATCAACTCAAACAAAAAGAAAATAAATTGACAATGGTAAAATACAATTTGTATGAAAAAATCAATGTATCATTGCATACGATGAATATTGTTGTGGCTGTGATTGCGATTGCATTGATGGTTGCCATTGTTGTGGGTGTTGTGCAACGCTAATATGGGGAGGAAACAAACAATGACAACATGGAAAAGAGAAAGTATGTTACAAGCATATCCTCGTTTTTTGCAAAACGAGACATTTTATACACAAAGACTGGAAAAAACAGTGCAAGGTTTTGAAAAAACATTTGGTAAAACACCAACCAGATTTTTTTCTGCACCAGGAAGAACAGAAATTGGCGGCAACCATACAGACCATCAACATGGTTGTGTGCTGGCAGCGGCTGTAGATATGGACATCATTGGGGCAATATTGCCAAATGATGAAAATGTCATTCGTATTTATTCCGAAGGATATGGTATGGAAGAAATTCATTTGCATGATTTGGAAGTGAAAGAACAAGAAAAAAATACAACGGCATCTTTAATCCGTGGTGTGGCAGCAAGAATTTGTCAGATGGGCTACAAAATTGGCGGATTTGATATGTATAGCGTTTCCAATGTACTGAAAGGCTCTGGGATTTCATCATCAGCGGCGTATGAAGTGCTTGTGGGAACAACCATCAATCATTTGTACTGCGAAAGCAAATTGACACCTGTGGAAGTGGCACAAATTGGACAGTATGCGGAAAATGTATATTTTGGTAAAATGAGTGGTTTGATGGATCAAACAGCGTCTTCTGTGGGTGGTGTGGTTGCCATTGATTTCAATGACAACCAAAATCCTGTTGTCAGAAAATTGTTGTTTGATTTGGAAGGATTGGGATACCATCTTTGTATTGTGGACAGCGGGGCAGACCATGCCGATTTGTCTGACGAATATTCCGCAATCCCTATGGAAATGAAAGAAGTGGCAGCACATTTTGGGAAAACTTGTTTGCGAGAAGTGACATTGGAACAGTTTTTGGGGGATATGAAAGCAGTGAGAGAAAAAGCAGGCGATAGAGCAACACTGCGTGCATATCATTTTCTGATGGACAATCAAAGAGCCATTGATGAAGCGATATATTTGCAAAATGGCGATTTTGATAAATTTTTTGAAACAGTGACAGCGTCTGGTTATTCTTCTTTTATGTATTTGCAAAATGTATATGTAAGTGGCAGCGTCAAACACCAAGAAGTTGCATATACATTGATGGCAGCACAAGCAGCATTACAGGGTAAAGGTGCATTCCGTGTACATGGTGGTGGTTTTGCAGGCACGATACAGGCGTTTGTACCAAGTGATATTTTAGATGGTTTTGTAGCACAAATGGAACATGCGGTTGGCAAAGGTTGTTGTCATGTGTTGTCTATTAGACAAGCAGGTGGCATCGAATTAGAGAAGGAGTGAAAAAATATGGCAATATTGGTATTGGGTGGTGCAGGTTATATTGGTTCTCATACAGTGTATGCATTGTGTGAAGCAGGCAGAAAAGTTGTGGTTGTAGATAATTTGGAAACAGGTCATGCAGAGGCAGTACACCCTGATGCAACATTTTATAAAGGGGACATCAGCGACAAATCTTTTTTGACAAATGTGTTCCAAAAGGAAGATATTGAAGCAGTTATTCATTTTGCGGCATATTCTTTGGTTGGAGAAAGTGTGGAGCAACCTTTGAAATATTATGAAAACAACCTTTGCAAAACAAGAGATATGTTGGAAGTGATGGTTGCAAATGGTGTGGACAAAATTGTATTTTCTTCCACGGCGGCAACATATGGTGAACCAGAACAAGTACCCATATTGGAAACAGATCGCACAGAACCCACAAATCCTTATGGTGAAACAAAATTGGCAATGGAAAAGATGTTCAAATGGACAGGTAATGCAACAGGTTTGCGTTATGTGTCATTACGTTATTTCAATGCTTGCGGTGCACATGTTAGCGGTGATATTGGGGAAGCACATGACCCAGAAAGTCACTTGATTCCTCTGATATTGCAAGTACCAAACGGTAAAAGAGAATTTATCAGCATATTTGGCAATGATTATGCAACGCCTGATGGTACTTGTATCCGTGATTATATCCATGTGACAGATTTGGCAGATGCCCATATTTTGGCAGTGGATTATTTGCTCAAAGGTGGTGAAAGCAATATCTTTAACTTGGGTAATGGTGTTGGTTTTTCTGTAAAAGAAGTGATTGAAACAGCAAGAAAAGTGACAGGGCATCCCATTCCTGCAAAAGAAGTGGCACGTCGTGCGGGCGACCCTGCACAACTGATTGCATCCAGCGATAAAGCAAAATCTGTACTGGGTTGGAACCCACAACATGACAGCTTGGAAGAAATCATTTCTTCTGCTTGGAATTGGCATAAAAATCACCCAAATGGTTTTTGAGAAAGAGGTATCAGCATGGTAAATAAAGCGATTCGAGATTTGGCAGTGTATGGTGTAGAAAAAAATTTGATTACAAAAGCAGATGTACCTTTTGTCATAAACCGTTTGTTGGAAGTCATGGCATTGGATAGCTACCAAATACCAGAAACAGAAGAAATCGAAACAGATTTGGAAAAAATATTAAATGTACTTTTAGATGATGCATGTAAAAGAGAAGTTATTGTAGACAGCATTGTGTATCGAGATTTGTTTGATACAAAATTGATGGGGGTATTGACGCCATTTCCCAGAGAAGTGATTGCATTATTCCGGCAAATGCATGCAAAAGACCCAGAAAAAGCAACCGATTGGTATTATGATTTTAGTTGTAATACAGATTATATCCGTAAATACCGTATCAAAAAAGATATGCGTTGGAAAACAAATACCATATATGGGGATTTGGATATTACCATCAATTTGTCCAAACCAGAAAAAGACCCCAAAGCGATTGCAGCAGCAAAAAATGCCCCACAAAGCAGTTATCCAAAATGTATGCTTTGTAGAGAAAACGAAGGGTATGCAGGACGTGTGAACCACCCTGCAAGACAAAATCATAGGGTGATACCGTTAAAAATTGCAGGAAATGATTGGTTTTTCCAATATTCTCCATATGTGTATTATAACGAGCATTGTATTGTGTTCAATGGGCAACACCAACCCATGAAAATTGACCGCAATGCATTTGAAAAGATGTTTGATTTTATTGATTATTTGCCACATTATTTTGTGGGTTCTAATGCGGATTTGCCGATTGTGGGTGGTTCGATACTCTCTCATGACCATTTTCAAGGGGGGAGATATACATTTGCAATGGAAAAGGCAAATATTGAACAAAAATATCATTGGGAAGCATTTGCAGATGTCAATATGGGCATTGTGAAATGGCCATTGTCTGTCATTCGTATGACACACAAAGACAAAAACAGATTGATTGAGGCAGCAGACACCATATTGCAACATTGGAGAAACTACACAGACAAAGAGGCTTTTATATTTGCAGAAACTGACGGCGAACCGCATAATACCATCACACCGATTGCGAGAAAACACGATGGATTGTATGAATTGGATTTGGTTTTGCGGAATAATATAACAACAGAGCAACACCCTCTGGGCGTGTACCACCCACATAGCCATTTGCATCATATCAAAAAAGAAAATATCGGTTTGATTGAAGTGATGGGACTTGCAGTGTTGCCAGCAAGATTGAAAGAAGAAATGGAATTGCTGAAAAAAGCCATATTGTCTGGTGCAGATTTGGAAAAAAATGAAAAAATTGCAAGTCATGCACAATGGGCAAAGACATTCTTGCAAAAGTATGATACAATAACAGAAGAGAATTTGGATGGTATCATACAACAAGAAATCGGTATTACATTTGCAGAAGTTTTGGAGTGTGCAGGTGTATATAAACAAAATGATGAAGGTAGACAGGCGTTTGACCGTTTTCTGCATTGTTGTGGTGCCGTAAAAGCATAATAGAGGTGTAAAGATGAGGTATGTTTTTGGTATTGATGTCGGTGGTACGACTGTGAAAATGGGGTTATTTGAAACAACAGGCAATTTGGTCGACAAATGGGAAATTCTAACACGCACAGAACAAAACGGAATATACATATTATCAGATATTGCGAAATCGTTGGAACAAAAAATGCAACAACATCATATTATCAAAAGTGATGTGCTGGGGGCTGGTATTGGTGTACCTGGTCCTGTAACAGCAGATGGTATGGTAAATCATTGTGTGAATTTAGGTTGGGGCAAAAAGTATGTCACAAAAGAATTGGCAGAATTGACAGGATTTGTTGTGAAAGCGGGCAATGATGCAACGCTTGCGGCGTTGGGGGAAGTTTGGAAAGGCGGCGGTGTAGGGTATCAAGATGTTTTGCTTGTCACGATTGGTACAGGTATTGGTGGCGGTTTGGTATTGCAAGGTGATATTGTCACTGGTGCAACAGGCAGTGGGGCTGAAATCGGTCACATCTGTGTCAATCCAAACGAGACAGAAATTTGCAGTTGTGGGAAAACAGGTTGTTTGGAACAATATACTTCTGCAACGGGAATTGTGCGTATGGCAAAAAAATATTTGGCAGAACAAGATACAAATTCTGTTTTAAGACAACAAACCGATTGCACAGCAAAAGATGTCATAGATGCGGCAAAAGCAGGCGATGTATTGGCAATGCATGTGATAGATAATATGGCAAAAACAATGGGTTTTGCATTGGCAAGTTGTTGTGCTGTGGCTGATGTGGCTTTGTTCCTCATTGGTGGTGGTGTTTCAAAAGCAGGTGATTTTCTGTTAGAACCCATACAAAAGTATTATCGTATATTTGCATTCCATACACAAAAAGATGCTGTGTTTAAATTGGCAAAATTGGGGAATGATGCGGGTATATATGGGGCAGCATGTTTAATCATATAAGGAAAGGACAAAACCATGGATATCAAAAAACATCTTTTCGGACAAACCAAAACGGGCGAAGCAGTGTTTGCCTTTGATTTGACAAATGAAGCAGGTACAAAAGCAACTATATTGACATATGGTGCAGCATTGCAAAGTTTTGTGTTTGATAAATGTGATGTGGTATTGGGATATGACAATATGGCATCATATGAAGCACAAGACAAATATATGGGGGCAGTTGCAGGGCGTTTTGCAAATCGTATTGGAGGTGGTACGTTTGCATTAAATGATGAAACATATATATTGTGTTGCAATGATGGCGAAAATCATTTGCATGGTGGTACTGTTGGGTTTGATAAAAAAATATGGGCAGCAGATATAGAAGAAGATGTACTTTGTTTGCGATATACAAGCCCAAATGGAGAAGAAGGCTACCCTGGTACATTGTGTACAGAAATACGATATCGGTTGGATAATGAAAATCAATTACATATAGAATACCAAGCAGTTTGTGATAAAGATACCATATTGAATTTGACAAATCATAGTTATTTTAATTTGAATGGACATCAAAATGGAAGTTTGGAAGGACAAGAAGTACGGATTTTTGCAGATTTTTACACAGAAAATGATGCAAAAAGTTTGCCAACTGGTGTGATTGCCAGCGTTGCAAATACACCGATGGATTTTCGGGATTTTCACCCGATATTGGAACGGATTGATCAAGATTTTACACAACTGCAATATGGTAATGGATATGACCACAACTGGATATGCAATGCTTATGATGGTGTTACTGTCAGAAAATGCGCAGAGGCT
>CAJMNV010000005.1 GCA_905214825.1 uncultured bacterium
TGGTAATTGTGTGGAAACATGGTTGATGTGGTCACATTGTGCCCCTGTGGACGCCATAATTGTGGTATCGGAAATCGGTGAGCAATGGTCACCAGCAACTGCACCAGCCAATGTTGCGGCAACGGTGATAACCATCATTTCGCTGCCGGGTTCCATAATGGGTACAACGATGGGCAACAAAATGCCAAATGTGCCCCAAGAAGTACCTGTGGAGAATGCCAAAAATACAGCAATACAAAATACAATCACAGGCAACAGTATGGTCACCAAACCACTGCTTCCACCGCTTTTCAAAAGTTCTGCAACGAATACATCAGCACCCAAAAGTCCTGTTACACCACTCAATGTCCAAGCAAATGTCAATATCAGTATAGCAGGTACCATTGCACGGAAGCCTTCTGACAGACAGTTCATAAAGTCACTAAAACGTAACACACGACGTGGAATATAAATAAAGAATGTCAAAATCAAAGCAGCAACAGAACCAAGTGCCAAACTACGTGATGCATCACAGCCTGCGAATGCATCAATAAAAGGTGTACCACTGAAAAATCCGCCAGTGTAAACCATACCTACCACACAACAGATAATCAATATGATAACAGGCAATATTAAGTCAATCACACCACCATTACCAACAACACCAATTTCTTCTGCATTTTCAAAAGGTCTTGCATCGGTGGTGAACAAATCATTGTGTTCTTGTGCATTGATTTCGTGTCGACGCATAGGGCCAAAGTCAAAATTTAATATTGTCAATGTCAACATGGCAACGATTGTCAACAGTGCATAAAAGTTATAGGGTATGGAACGGATAAACAATTCCAAACCGTTGCCACCTTCCACAACGCCAGATACTGCTGCTGCCCAAGAAGAAATGGGAGCAATGATACAAATCGGGGCTGCAGTTGCGTCGATGATATATGCCAATTTTGCACGGGATACTTGATGTGTATCTGTCACAGGACGCATAACACTACCAACAGTCAGACAGTTGAAATAGTCATCTACAAATACCAACACACCCAATACAAAAGTGGAAAGCAAAGCTCCTTTTCTGGTTTTGATACGTTGGCTTGCCCATCTGCCATAAGCCGCAGAACCGCCTGCTTTATTCATCAAGGCAACCAATACACCTAATACCACAAGGAATATCAAAATACCACCTTTTCCGGGGTCGGAGATATTTGCTAATATCCCACCATCTGTGGTGTCGCTGACCATAACCAAAAATGCTTCACCCACATTGAAATTGGTGTAAAACAAACACCCTGTTACAATCCCGACAAATAATGAGGAAAACACCTCTTTTGTAATCAATGCTAATATGATGGCAATGATTGGCGGTACCAAAGCCCAAAATGTTGCATACATGTTGCTGGGACTTGCCGCTGTTTCTTCGCCTGCTGCAAATACAGTGCAGCTCATCAGTACCAAAACCACAGAGAATATGATGAAATTTCTCATATGTGTTTTTGTTTTTTGTTGAAACATACCCTCTCAAACTCCTCTCATAAAAATTAAAAATGTAAAAAATAGGATTGCGTACCTGTCAAACAGGCAAAAACAGTTTTGCGGAAACACAAAAAAAGGGTTTTTGTGTAAAACGCACACAAAAAACCCTGCTATTTTTCAGTAAAAAATTTTGAAAAATGTTGTTCGTGATAGCGCTCCACAAAAGTGACAGTATGATATATATTTTATATCACACCAGCAATACGAAAATGGGACAGTTTCGTATCACTTCGGCGACATTGCCTTTTGTCCTTTCTGCGTCCCGCAGTATTTACAAAGGAGTACTCATCGTTGTCGCACCTCTATCTGTTTTGATTATCCATGGTAATATTGGACATTGTTCTTTTTTATTGATAACATATTCTTTTATAAAAGTCAAGTCTTTTCGATGTATTTCAGACAAAACAAAAATTATGCTTTTCAATATCTTTGAAAACTGGTATGATAAATAAGAACAAAAAAGATACAATCAGAAAGGAATGATGAAATATGGCAACAGCTCACATTGCTGCAGAAAAAGGTGCATTTGCAAAAACCGTATTGATGCCCGGCGACCCTTTGCGTGCAAAATTCATCGCAGAAACATTTTTGGAAGATGCAAAACTGGTAAATAATGTGCGTGGGATACAAGGTTATACAGGCACATATAAAGGTGTTCCTGTTTCTGTTATGGCAAGTGGTATGGGTGTTCCTTCCATTGGTATTTACAGCTATGAACTGTATGCATTTTTTGATGTAGAAAATATCATTCGCATTGGTTCCGCAGGTGCAATCAGCGATAAATTGGAATTAAGAGATATTGTAGCGGGTATGTCTTGTCATACTAATTCTAATTTTGCAAATCAGTATAATTTGCCTGGTACATTTTCACCCACTGCAGATTATACATTGCTTTCCACAGCAGTAGATTCTGCAAAAAGTTTGGGATTGGATTTGAAAGTGGGTCCTTTGCTTTGCTCTGACACATTTTATGATGATGATGAGGATGCATTAAAAAGATGGGCAAGAATGGGTGCTTTGGCAGTAGAAATGGAGTCCGCAGGTTTGTATAGCAATGCGGCAAAATTGAACAAACGTGCTTTGGCAATGGTAACGATTTCTGATATGCCCTTTACAGGAGCGGCAACCACACCAGAAGAAAGACAAAACACATTCACACAGATGATGGAAATTGCGTTGGAAACAGCAATCAGAATGGACAAACTGTAATATTGTAATTTTATGAAAAAAAATACCCTTTTGTTTTTACAAAAGGGTGTTTTTTTCAATGCAATACAATATTTTTATTGTGTTTGTATTTGGTAAGCAAATTGGTAAAATGCTATTTTTTGTTTTGCTATCAAAAACAACCAGTAGCCGCATAATGCTCCCATCGTATTTGCCAAAAGGTCATCTACATCTGTAGTGCGGTTGCAAAACATTTGTAAAAATTCTATGGCAAAAGAACTGCAAAATCCCAAAGGCAGTATTTTATTTTGGGAATGAAATTTTTTCCAAAGCAAAGGTGTCAAAAATCCCAAAGGTACAAACAATAGAATATTTAAAATATATTGATGTGGGGAAACAAATATATCTACAAATAATTCTGTATTGTAATAAGGAGAGAAATGAAGATTGCCAAAAAATAAAGGAGAAATGCCTGTAAAAGCAATCAGACCCACAATATAAAAACCAAATAGCCAAATACCAATTTTATGGTATGTGGACATATATTTTCCTGCAAAAACGGTTTGCCATAAAAACAGTATGGGAGCTATGCATAAAAATAAAAATAAAACTTCTAAAAATACACTTCCAAACCAGTCCATCATATACAATTTCCCCTTTCTTTTTTTGTTATAGAAAGCATATCATACAATTCTTAATTTTTTTGGAAGAAATCATTGCAAATTTCCAATAAAAGGTGTAAGAAGTCATTAAAATATCAAAATACTATCATAAACAATGCTTATCGTTTCAGATATTGACAATGCACTGTCAGATTTGGTAAAATAACTTGTCGGTGATTGAAAGTTTCACCCATTATTGCGCATCAAATTTGTTTTTCAATCCCGTCAAAGGGCGTATTGCAGGCAAAATTTGATGTTTTTTTTATGGCGAGATACAAGGTATCCTTGTTGGTAATAACAGTTTATAACAACATTTAGGAGGTATTTTTTTATGGCAGGCACGATTTCCAGAGGTATTCAAGCACCTATCATCAGACAGGGTGATGATATTGTAAAAATTGTGGCAGACTCCGTATTGGAAGTGGCAAAAGCAGATGGTTTTACATTGCATGAAAAAGATGTGATTTGTGTGACAGAAGCGGTTGTGGCAAGAGCAGATGGCAACTATGCAACCACAGAAGATATTGCAGCAGATGTAAAAGCAAAATTGGGTGGTGAAACCATTGGTGTGGTATTTCCAATATTGAGCAGAAACCGTTTTGCAATTTGTTTGAGAGGGATTGCAAAAGGTGCAAAAAAAGTGGTATTAATGTTGAGTTACCCTTCTGATGAAGTAGGCAACCATTTATTTGATATGGATTTGTTGGACGACAGTGGTGTCAATCCTTATACAGATGTGTTGACATTGGCAGATTATCGCCGTATTTTTGGTAGCATCAAACACCCTTTCACAGGCGTGGATTATGTGGAATATTATGCCAATTTGATTGAACAAGAAGGGGCAGAAGCAGAAATTATTTTTGCAAATCACCCAGAAGCAATCGTGAAATTCACAAAAAATGTATTGTGTTGTGATATTCACACAAGAGCAAGAAGCAAACGCCGTATTTTGGCAGCAGGCGGTGAAAAAGTTTGCACATTAGATGAAATTTTGTGTGCATCTGTAAATGGCAGTGGTTATAACCCTGAATATGGTCTGTTGGGTTCCAATAAAGCAACAGAAGATACAGTAAAACTTTTCCCCAAAAATGCACAACAAGTGGCAGAACAAATTCAAAAAGAAATTTTGGCACGCACAGGTGTGCATATTGAAGCAATGGTTTATGGCGATGGTGCATTCAAAGACCCTGTGGGCAAAATTTGGGAATTGGCTGACCCTGTTGTGGGGGCAGGCTATACCGAAGGTTTGAACGGTCTGCCAAATGAAGTAAAATTGAAATATTTGGCTGACAATGATTTTGCGGATTTGGAGGGTGAAGCATTGGCAGAAGCAATTCGCCAACGTATCAAAGAAAAAGAAGCAGATTTGAAAGGCAATATGGTTTCCGAAGGTACAACCCCTCGTCGTTTGACAGATTTGATTGGTTCTTTGTGTGACTTGACAAGCGGCAGTGGTGATAAAGGTACACCGATTGTATTGGTACAGAACTATTTTAACAATTTTGCAAATCAATAATGCATAAAAAAGCCTGTGATTTTAAAATTGCAGGCTTTTTTCTATCTATTATAAAAAATACCTGCCATTTTTATATCAATCAAATATAGAAAATATTTCAGGTAATGCAGAAAGTACATTTAATATACAAAAAACACTGCCCAAAAGAAATAAAATACCGAATATACACAATATGACAACAATGGGGGACGTCCAAGCCCCTAATTGTAGTTGTTTGTGCAAAATAGATGCAGCAATTAAAAATAGTATGCCAACCAAACCACCAATGACAGCACCAAACAAAAGTATTATGAATGCAAGTCCCATAAAAAATCCCCCTTTTTGCTTTTAGTATAGCATAAAAAAGGGGGGGCATGTGGTTTGAAACTATCGAATATTTATTTTTTGGTGTATATATCAAAAGAAAATGCTATATTGTTTTCTTGCTGTGTTACGCCTTTTTGTGTCAATACCCAATCAGGGTGATTGTCCAAATTGGGGAAATGGGTATCTGCATCAAATGATTTTTGAATGTGTGTGACATAGGCAGTGTCACAATATGGTAGCAACTGTGTATAAATACTGCCACCACCAATGACAAATATATCATTGGTATGATAGGATTGTAACAGTTGTTGTAACTGTTCTATGCTATTGCAAAGTGTTACGCCTTCTGCTTGATAATCGATGTTTTTTGTTAATACAATATGGTTGCGGTTAGGGAGTGGCTTTTTATTTGGAAAAGACTCCAATGTTTTGCGACCCAATACCAAAGTATGCCCTGTTGTCATTTTGCGAAAATACTGCATATCAGCGGATATGCGACAAAGCAAATCGTTATTTTTGCCAATTCCCCAATTTTCATCTACGGCTACAATCAAACGCAACTGTCATTCCTCCTCAATCAATCACTGTTTTTATTTCCATGAAATCATCAAAGAAATTTCTTTTTTTCCAATATCTTTTACATTTATCACATCAATATGATATGATGTATAGGTTTTCAAAATTTCCTTCACTGCAAGTGTCCACTCTCTTCCAACATACCCAACAGTCCCAAAAAATTTTCTTCGACATACAATCATGATTGCATTAGGGTTATATGGATTGTTTGGTTCTTCTTCAAATATCAAATAGGAATTATCTATACTTCTGTTCCATGCATCAGCAATACTACTTGCAAAATTATGCCATAATCTCTCTCTGTTTTGCATCGTACAACATCGGCAAACAAATTGAAATGTTTGTATGTCCTTATCTTTTCTTTCTTTTTGTGTCATAATATTGTTATGCTTTATTGTATTTATATTACGCATATTGATTATATGGCAATGGGTACTTTGCCGATGGGTTTTCCGTGCTTGTAATCTTCCACAATGAAATCGTCTACGGTAAAATCATAGAAATTTTTGATTTCGGGATTGAGGTGTACGTTTGGTGCAGGGAATGTTTCCCGTTCTATCAATTCTTTTATCAAAGAGACATGACGGTCATAGATATGCATATCGCTGATGACGTGTACCAATTCGCCTGGTTGCAATCCGCTGACTTGTGCAAACATCATCAACAATGCGGCGTATTGTACCACATTCCAGTTGTTGGCTGCCAATGTGTCTTGGGAACGTTGGTTTAGTATGGCATTGAGTTTGTTGCCTGTGACATTGAATGTCATACTGTATGCACAAGGTTCTAATCCCATTTCTGATAAATCTGCAAAATTATAGATATTTGTCATAATACGACGGGAATAAGGGGTGTTTTTTAACTGCCAGAGTACATTGTCCACTTGGTCCATTTCGCCATGTTTGAATGTGTAAGGTACACCCAACTGATAGCCATATGCTTTGCCAATAGAACCGTTTTCATCTGCCCAAGAGTCCCAAATGTGGCTATTCAAATCTTTGATATTGTTTGATTTTTTTTGCCATATCCATAATATTTCATCAATAGCGGCTTTCCAATTTGTCGCACGCAATGTCAAAAGTGGGAATTCTTCTTGCAGATTGTAACGATTGACAATACCAAATGTTTTGATGGTGTATGCAGGTGTACCATCTTCCCAATGTGGGCGTACTTTTTCTTGTTCTGTGGAAAATCCTTGTTCTAATATTTGTTTACAATTTTGTATGAAAATATCGTCAGCTTTGCTCATGATTTCACTCACTCCTTTTTGTTTAGTCTTTCATTAGTATAATAGAAAAAACGTGTTTTGAAAATATCGGAAAATAAAACAGACATATCAAAAAAGATATGTCTGTTTTGTGTTATTCTTCATCATTCAAAAAGGTATGTTGTTTGATTGGCAACCCATTTTGCAGTTGGTGCAAATCGTTTTCTTCGCTGTATAGTTCGTTGATTTTGTATAATAATGTCATCAAACTGTCTGTCAGATGAACATTTTCAACCAATACATCATCAGGAACTTGTAAATCAACATGACTGAAATTCCATATACCTTTGATACCCCATTTTGCCAAATCATTGGCAACCTTTACGGATTGGGAACGGGGTAATGTCAATATTGCTACATCAACATGGTTATTTTTCACATATTCTTCCATACTGTCGATGTCATATACTTCTACACCACGAATGGTCATACCTACCAAACGGGGATTGATGTCAAATACTGCGTTTATAACAAATCCACGTTTTTCAAAATTGGTATAATTGACCAATGCTTGTCCAATGTTGCCACCTCCAACAACAATCATGTTATACATACGGTCAAGCCCCAGTATTTTTTTGATTTCATTGTAAAGATATTCTACATTATAGCCATATCCTTGCTGACCAAAGCCACCAAAGTTATTCAAATCTTGTCGAATCTGAGAAGCTGTAATATTCATCTTTGCACTGAGTTCTTTGGAAGAAATGCGCGTAATATCACTTTCTAGCAAATCGCCCAAATAACGATAATACCGAGGCAATCTGTTTATCACTGCGGGTGAAATTTTTTTTTCACTATCCATAGTACCCAAGTCCTCTCCTGCTCAAATTTGATTTCAGTATAGCACGCCTGTTATTTTATTGTCAACAATAACTCTTTTATTTTAATGTTTTTTCTGGTATGATAGGAAAACAGAAACATGCATGCACAAGCGATGGAGGGAATAAGCATGATACTTGGATTGCAAAAAATAGCAAAATCATATGGTGTGGATACCATACTCAAAGATATTACATTTCGTATGGAAGATAAAGAAAAAACAGCGATTGTAGGCGTAAATGGTGCTGGCAAGACGACACTGTTTCGTATTTTGACAGGAGAAACAACCGCAGACAGCGGTGAAATTTACTTGAAAAAAGATGCCATGATGGGTTACATGGCACAGAACCAACAGATTGACAGTAGTCGCACAATTTATGAAGAAATGTTGTCTGTGTTTGAAAAAATTTTAACAGCTGAAACACAATTACGCCAAATGGAACAACAAATGACACAACTCAATGGCAAAGAGTTGTCAGACAAAATGGAAGAATATGCAAATTTACAACACTTTTTTGAGCAAAATGATGGTTATGGTTATAAAAGCCGTATGAAAGGTGTTTTGAAAGGTTTGGGTTTTACAGAAGCAGAGTTTGAACGTCCTTTGCAACAGCTTTCAGGTGGACAAAAGACAAGAATTTATTTAGGCAAATTGTTGCTTTCTAAACCGGATTTGCTTTTATTGGACGAACCAACAAACCATTTGGACATTGCATCTATTGAATGGTTGGAAGATTTTTTGAAAACATATGATGGGGCTGTTTTAATCATTTCACATGATCGCTATTTTTTGGATAAAATCGTCACAAAAGTGGTGGAAATTGAAAATAAAAAATCAACTGTTTATCATGGTAACTATTCTTTTTATACCCAACAAAAAGCAGTCAATCGAGAAATTCAACAAAAAGCATATGACAATCAGCAAAAAGAATTGAAAAGACAAGAAGAAGTCATTCGCACACTACGTTCTTATAATAGAGAAAAGTCTATCAAACGTGCCGAAAGCAGAGAAAAACAACTGGAAAAAATGGAATTGGTAGACCGCCCAGATGCTTTGCCAAATCATATGCGTTTGACGCTCACACCCCGTATTATCAGCGGCAGCGATGTTTTGCATGCAGAAGAACTGTCAAAATCTTATAGCGGGCATCGTTTGTTCCAGCATGTCAACTTGGACATCAAACGGGGGGAAAGTGTGGCAATCATTGGGCCAAATGGTGTCGGAAAATCCACATTGTTTAAAATGCTTTTGGGTGAAGTGTCTTCTGATAGTGGTTTGATGCGTTTTGGTACAAATGTACACGTTGGATATTATGACCAAGAGCAACAAAATCTGGATACAAACAAAAGTATATTTGACGAAATTTCAGACACATATCCCACATTGACTGCAGGTGAAATTCGTAATATGTTGGCAGCATTTGTGTTTACAGAAGATGATGTGTTTAAACCGGTTTCTGCACTGAGTGGCGGCGAAAAAGGACGTGTGTCATTGGCAAAAATTATGCTTTCCAAAGCAAATTTATTGATGCTTGACGAACCAACAAACCATTTGGATATGTTTTCAAAAGAGATATTGGAAGATGCCATCAATCGGTATGAGGGTACTGTGGTATATATTTCGCATGACCGTTATTTTATCAATAAAACAGCACAAATTATATTGGAACTTTCTCCTGAAGGTGTCACACGGTATGAGGGAAATTACGACTATTATTTAGAAAAAAAAGCAGAACGCAAAAGAAAGGAAAGCGAACAACAAATACAACCGCAAATTGCACCACAACAAACAATCAGCGATACAAAAAGCGATTGGCTCAAACAAAAAGAACAACAGGCGGCAGAGAGAAAATTAGCAGCAAAAATTGCACGTGTGGAAAAAGAAATTGAAAAAACCGAAGCAGAAATTGCAAAAGCAGATGCAGATATGGCGGCAGCAAGCACAGATTACACAAAAGCACAAGAAATTTATGAGCAAAAAATGATTGCAGAACAAAAATTAGAGCAGTTGATGGAAGAATGGGAAATGTTACAAGAAGGTTGAACCATAAAATATGGGATAAAAAAGTCATATAATGGGCTTTCAAAATTGAATATTTTTTTCGGGCGGTTTTTATCGCTCGAAAAAATGTTTTGTTTGCCGAAAAAAGGTTGACAGTCACAAAAGAGCGTGCTATCATATTCTTTGCAATTATATATTGTATGCACCCTTAGCTCAGTTGGTAGAGCAACTGACTCTTAATCAGTGGGTCTAGGGTTCGAGTCCCTAAGGGTGCAGTGTAAAGCAGTGTTTTTCAACAGTATGGGTTGGGGGACGCTGTTTTTTTGTGCAAAAGGGCTTTTTTCATATTTGTGCGATACATCTCATACAATGATACAGAATAGTTTTGCCAAAAAAGAGGAAGGGAATGGGGGAGCATGACAGAGGAGATGTACAGCAAGATATTGTGGGAAGGGTATGGTTTACGGTATCATGGTGGCACACGTACCCGCACAGGGCTTGTTTGCAAAACGGATTGTGGTTTGTGGGAATTGAAAAAAGCACGCAGTCGAAAAGCAGAAATCAAATTTGCCCATGATGTCAAAACATGTTTGTATCAAAATGGTTTTACACAGCTTTGTCTTTTTGAACAAACCACAAATGGACAGCCTTATTTTGAAATGAATGGAACAGTTTATTTATTGGAAAAATGTATGACAGGAACAGTATTGGAAGAAGAAACCACAGAGGATTTTGTAGCAGGGGCGGCTTTGATGGGCAAAATGCATCGTTGTGCAAAAGGGTTTTACACAAAACAACAAAATGCAGAAACACCCACAATGGTTGCACAATGGCAAAAACGATGGGTAGAACTTTTGAAAATCAAACGTCGTATTGAAAAACAAGGTAGTTATTCGGCATTAGATTTGTTGATATTGAAACATTATCAAACATTTTCACAACAGGCAAAAAAAGCAGTCGCAATATTACAACAAGAGCACTATACCAAATTATGGAAATTACATCAAAAAGAAGGTACGTTTTGTCATAACCGTGTCAAAGGCAGTAATTTGTATCGGCAAGCAGACGGGCAGTTGTTTATTGGCGGTTTTGAGCATTGTACGGCGGATAGTTTTTTATTAGATTTGGCATCTTATTTGCGACGGTTTTGGCGAAAAACAGATAGACAAAAAGACGTACTGACACGTATGTTGGCAGCCTATCAAATGGAAAAAACATTGTCAAATGCAGAAAAACAAGCATTATACCCATTGACTGTATATCCAGAAAAATTTTTCCGGTGGATGCATGAATATTACAATAAACGACAAGTCTGCGTGTCACCAGCAATGTTGGAGCGTCTGGCAGTGGCAGGTGCAGAAGAAGAACAAATGGCAGATTTATGGGAGATTTTGGAAAATATATGGTAATTTTGAAAAAAACACAATCGGGAGTGGGGAAACAAAAACCTCCTCCCGATTTTCTCTTGCAACTTGACACAGAAACGTATAAAATGAAAGTCAGAAAGTCATTCCCCGAAGGAGGAAAGGAAGGGCATGAAAGACTATCATTTTGAAAACGATAATCAAGAATTTGATAAAACTATTCGCTTGGACGATATTAACCAAAAAGTAAAACAAATAGGAAAAACACAGCCTCATACAGATGATTTGGGGGACAAAGATGAATTTTTGAATGTGTTCCAATCAGAACATTTAGAAAATATAGAAGAAAAAGAAATAGAAGAAACCGAACAACAAGATACCATACAACCATCTATATGGGCACAGCAAAAAACGGAAAACAAATTGCCGAATATACCCAGTGTCCATACACAAGACCAACAACCTCCGCAATCATTTTGGAATAAAAAAACAATCGGTTTTGTAACATTGGGCTGTATTGTATTGTTGATGGTTTGTTTTGGCTTGGGCAAGTTGTTGTTTGATGGTGTTGGAAAAGATAGTATGCTAACATCACAAGAACAAAAACCCATGTTGGTATATGCTGTGTTGGACGATGGCGAACTTTTGGTATATGATATACAACAACAAAAACAAAAAACTGTGGTATGTACAGAAAAAACAGAAGTGTATGACAAAGAGGAACGTGTGTTTGCAGACACCATACAAAAAGGTGATGTTTTGATGATGGCATTGGATAAAGACGAGGAAATTGTGCTGACTGCACAATATGGTGGCAATATCAAACAAAAAGAAGTCACAAACGTTACAGTCAATACAGCAACCCATACCATAAAAATCAATGATACAAATTATGTATATGATACAAACACTATGTTTTTATATCAACAAAACAGCATTGAGCCAAGCAGATTAGAACCATGCGATGTATTGCAGATTAACACCATTGGTGATAAAATTTGGTCTGCAAACGTTTTGGAATATCATGGATATATTTCTGTGGTAAATAAAGAAAATATTAAAAATGGCATGTTTCAACTGGATACACAAAAACCGATACCATTGGCAGAAGTCGGCCGTCTTGCTGTTGCAGAAGGCAGTCACAGCATTATGGTAACAGGAGATAATATTGAAACACGTACCGATAATATATTGGTAGAAACTGGTGAAGAATATCAGTATGATTTGTCAAAAGCACAAGAAAAAGTAGGTGTTTTGGTGGTGAATACCAATGTGACAGATTATAAATTGTATATCAATGGGGCTTTGGTGGACAGTACTACACCAACCGTATTGCCATTGGGGGAATATGATGTGGTGATATTGAAAAATGGCTATTTAGAATGGAACCAAACCGTTACCATAGACAAAGATACTGTGACCATACAGGCAGAATTGGAAGAAGATATACAGTATGGTTCTGTCAGCATTGTATGCAACGAAGAAGGCTCTTATGTGTGTATAGATGGTGTGGAGAAAGGGGTGACACCTATGCAAATTGATTTGCCTTATGGTGTGTATACCATAGAAGTGCGAAAAGAGGGATTTCCCATATATCAAGAAACAGTGGATGTCAAAAATCCCATTGTCCATGTCATTGCGGATTTGACATTTTAATGTTAGGCAGTATGTTGTTTTTGATGCCGACAAACAGCATAAAATTATCATAAAGAAAATATAAGGGAGGAACACAAATGAACGATATGCAAAGATATCAACAATGGCTTGCTGACCCCGCCATTGATGAAGCAACAAAAGCAGAATTAAGAAAGATTGCAGATGATGCAAAAGAAATCAAAGAAAGATTTTATAAAGAATTGGAATTTGGTACTGGTGGTTTGAGAGGGATTATTGGTGCAGGCAGCAACCGTTTGAACCGCTATACTGTGGGACGTGCCACACAAGGACTTGCCAATTATATTTTAAAAGAAGGTACACAACAAAAAGGTGTAGCGATTGCTTATGATTCCCGCCATATGTCACCCGAATTTGCACAAATTGCAGGTTTGGTATTGGCAGGTAATGGCATTCCTGCTTATGTTTATCCTGCATTGCGTCCAACACCGATGCTCTCTTTTGCAGTCAGAGAATTGGGCTGTACTGCGGGGATTGTGATTACTGCAAGCCACAACCCACCAGAATACAATGGCTATAAAGTGTATTGGGCAGATGGTGCACAGGTGGTTGCCCCCAGAGATAAGAATATTATACAAGAAGTCAATGCAGTATCCAGTTTTGGCGAAATCAAAGAAATGGATTTGAAAGAAGCACAAAAAGCAGGTTTGTTCTCCTATATCGGACAAGAAATTGATGATGCTTATGATGCCAATGTGTTGGCACAATGCCAAAACAAAGCACTGATTGCCAAAATGGCAGATGATTTGAAAATCGTTTATACACCCATTCATGGTTCTGGTAATTTGCCGGTGCGTCGTGCATTGGAAAAAGCAGGTTTCCACAATGTATATATCGTCAAAGAACAAGAACAGCCTGATGCAGATTTTACCACTGTGGGCTATCCAAATCCAGAAGACCCCAAAGTGTTTACGTTGGCAAAAGCATTGGCAGAAGAAGTTGGGGCAGATATTATTGTGGGTACAGATCCCGATTGTGACCGTGTGGGGGCAATGGTGCGTAATGACAAAGGCGAATTTGTGGTATTGACAGGTAATATGACAGGGGCTTTGTTGACAGAATATATTCTTTCTCAGAAAAAAGCAAATGGTACATTACCGGATAATGGCGTTGTCATCAAAACCATTGTGAGTACAGAATTGATTGCCCCCATATGTAAAGCATACCATGTGGAAGAAATGGAAGTTTTGACAGGTTTTAAATTCATTGGTGAAAAAATCAAAACATTTGAAGAAACAGGCAGTCATACATTTTTGTTTGGTTTTGAAGAAAGTTATGGTTGTTTGGCTGGCACATATGCAAGAGATAAAGATGCCGTTGTGGCAACGCTTTTGATTTGTGAAATGGCAGCATATTATAAACAAAAAGGCATGACATTGTATGATGGTTTGCAAAAATTGTATGAAACATATGGTTGTTACCAAGATAACGTCAAGGCTATTACATTAAAAGGTTTAGATGGTGTGGAAAAAATACAAGCCATTATGGAATCTTTCCGCAAAGATATTCCAAAAACATTTGCAGGTATAGACGTTGTGTTGGCAAAAGATTATAAAACACAGACCATTAAAAATATGCAAACAGGAGAAGAAACAAAAAGCACATTGCCACCTTCTGATGTGGTATATTACACATTGGCAGATGGTTCTTGGATTTGTGTACGCCCTTCTGGTACAGAACCGAAACTGAAATTTTATATTGGTGTCAAAGGCGATACCATGGCAGAGGCAAAAGCAAAAGCAGATTCTTTGGAAAAAGACATTGATACAAAAATAGAACAAGTATGATTTTGAAAAAGGCAGGAGTATTCTCCTGCTTTTTTGTTTGGGCAATTTGGGAAATTCTGTAAAAATACATTTTCTAAAAGGATATATGACGAATTTTTGGAATGCCTTCCAAAAACTGTAAGAATGTTTCCGTGGGGAAGTACTTTGCAATATTATGTAAATATGCTACACTAAACAAAACAAGAATATCAGTTTTAATTTTATATTTTAGGAGGTATGCAAAAGTGAAACGTAAAATGACAATGGCATTGGCAGCCATGCTTGTAGCGAGTAGTTTGCCACTGCATACATATGCAGCAACAAGCTTTCAGGATATAAACGACCAACCTTGGGCAACAAGTACCATATTATCTGTGGCAGAAAAAGGTCTGATTAGTGGTTACACAGATGGTACATTTCGTGGGCAAAATAATGTCACATACAGCGAAGCCATGCAGATGCTTTACAATGTGATGAGCAAAACAGGCAATTTGAAATCTGTTGCACCAAATACCCAAGTGATGTATCAACCTTTGTTGACTTCTTATAAAGTACCCATGTGGGCACAATACAGCACATCTTATGGTTTGGCAGCCAATATATTAACTGTAGCAGATGTTGCAAAATTTACAACAAACAATCAGGGTAATGCAGCAACACGACAAGATGTTGTGATGATATTTGGCAAAGCATTGTCTGAAAAATATGATATTATGGCAGGTACTGGCGTAAAATATAATGATGCATATGGTATTGCTGATATGGCAATGCCTTATGTGGATTTGATGACACGTTTGGGTATTGTTTCTGGTGACAATGAAAACAATTTTCATCCAACTGCAAATATCACACGTGCAGAAATGGCTGTTTTGATGAACAAAACATATGATTTGTTGACAAATGAATTGGCAAATAAAGGAGAAATCACCGCAATTACCAATGATGATGGCATATATTATGATGTGGACGTCAAAATGGATAATGGTGAACGCAAAAGATTGACATTGATTGATGGTAAAGTCAAAGTGTATCACAAAGATGGCAAAGAATTGCCAGTAAGCAGTTTGACAAAAAACGATAAAGTCAGCTTGGTGTTTGATGGTGAAGTGATATCAAAAGTATATCTTTTGGGAGATGAAGTATTTGCAAAAGAAAAATATGATGTTACAGGGTATGTGATTACATTCAAAGATAGTTATGTGAATGTAGAAAGTGAAAACACAGGCGATACCACAAAATATGAAATAGACAATGATTGTAAATTCTATTTAGATGGCAAAAAAGTCACAGAAAAAGAATTGAAAAAAGTCATTGGTGAAAATTCTGATAAATATGCTTATGTGGGATTGATGACAAGAACCGACAGCAAAAAGGTAGATGGTACAAGAAAAGATGTGACATATGCAACCGAAATTTATGTAACATTGCAAGAAGAATATACCCGCACAGGCGAAGTCACAGATTTTAGCAATGACGATGTGTCATATAAAACAACTGGTAGCAGTACAACAAAAGTGGTAAAATTTGATTCTGGTTGTCAATTTTATATTGGAGATGAAAAATCAAGCATTTCTGATTTGAAAAAATTGGCAGATGGTGGTACAACTTATATCAAAATTACCATAAATAAAAATGAAAAAGCAACAAAGGTTGTGATGTCAGAAGACACATTCCAGGATGATGCAAAATCTTCTTCTACTTATACAGTAAAAGGCTTGAACAGAGATCGTATTATCGTATATTTTGGTGGAAATTCAAAAACATATGAATTTACTTCCACAAGTGATGTGACATTCTATACTTGGGACGGTAAAAAATTCAGCAATGTCAAATTCAAAACTGCAGAAAGCTATTATGACAATGCAGATGGCAGTGTATATGCAAAATTAAATTTGAACAAAGGTGGAAAATTGACAGAAGTGTATTTGGCAGATGATAGAAGTGCTTGGGATGAGGAGGAAGCATCAGAACGCAAAGGTACTGTAAGTGCTATCAAAGATGGTAAATTGAAATTCCAAACATCTTCCACAGAATACACATTGTTGAATAGCTATAATATAGAAAAAGATGGAGAAACATTAAATCCTTTGACCATTCAAGGGGTACCAACTTCTTCTTTGACAGTATTGACCAGAATGGCAAACTGCGATGATGTGAAATTATATGCAGAAATCAAAGCAAATACAGATAACAAAATCACACAGATTGATGCAAAATTGACCGCAGCAAAAGGGAAATTGATAGAATATAACAAAGGTGATAAATTGCTGACATTGGAAGCTTCCGATGGTTCTCAATTTAAGCTCAATACAATCAGCAATCCCAAAACAAACAGTGATGATTATACTGCGGAGGATATTGCAACAACAAAATATATTGGTTCTGGTATTGTATTGGAATTTAACAATGGTGGGGAAGTTGACAAAATCATTGTCAAAGATGGTGCATATAATGGTGGTACAAACCGTATCAAGGGTGATGCAGAAAGTGCAAAAGATGGTTTGAAATTGTCGGGTTCTTCCAAAACATATCGTATGGATTCCACAACATCTGTCAGCAGCCCCAGTTTCAATTATACTTCTGTATATACTGTGATAGATATGATTGAAGATAGTGATATGAAAATTTATATTGAAGCGAGTGTAAGCGATACCAATAAGGTAGAACACATGACAGCAATAGTCAAAGAAGCAAAAGGCGAATTTGTGGAATATGATAGTGGGAAAGTAAGTATCCGCACAAAATCAGGTAACACATATGCATTTTACACAGTTTCTAAATCAAGCTTGGCAAGTGCTTGCGGTGTAAATGATATAGAAAAACTCAATGATAAAAAAGGACAGCAGGTGACACTTTCTTTTGACAGTCAGGGTGTTGTAGATAAAATCAAATAAAATCAAGAAAAGGGACGGTTTACCGTCCCTTTTTGGCTGTGAAAAACAGCCAATTTCATCAGCGTATTTGATGCCACGACATGTTTTGTAAAAGGAATGGGGACTGCACAAATGCAGCTTTTGCAAAACACTTCGGATTTTGAAAACAAACAATCGTCCGAAACAAAAACAAAGAAAAAAACAGCCGCAGATGCTGCCTTTCCCCCTGCAAAAGCGTCGTCCTTTCGCCTGCTTCAAAAACAAATCCTGATGAAATTTCATGACTTATTATAGCCAAAAAACAATGTGTTGTCAAATGGAAGAAATGGGTATTGATAATTTTATGCATTTATGAGTATAATGGAGCATAGCCGTAGATACTTTGCGTGCTTTTTAAAAAAGAAAATATAACAAAAAATAGGAGAGATGAAATATGAGATATGAAGGAACCGTTTACCGACCACCAAGTGAAGCTGGTAGCTTGATTATACAGTTGACCATTGGTTGTGCCAGAAATACTTGTACATTTTGTAATATGTATAAAGACAAAAGTTTTCGTATTCGTCCATTGGAAGAAGTTGTGGAAGATTTGGAAATGGCAAGAAATTATTACAATCGTGTGCAGATACGTCGGATATTCTTGGCAGATGGTGACGCTTTGATTGTAAAAACAGAGGATTTGTTGTATATTTTGGAAAAATGTCATGCTTACTTTCCAGAGGTGGAACGTATTTCTGTATATGGTGCACCAAAAGATATATTGGGCAAAACACCAGAAGAATTGCGTCAGCTCAAAGCCGCAGGCTTAGATATGGTATATATGGGGTTGGAAAGTGGCGATGATGATGTGTTGCGTGAAACAAAAAAAGGCGTGACAGCAGAAGAAATGATTGCTGCAGGGAAAAAAGTGAAAGAGGCAGATATGATATTGTCTATGACATTGATTTCTGGATTGGGTGGTAAAAAAAGATGGAAAGAACACGCACGCAATAGTGCAAGAGTGGTTTCTGCAATCAAACCGGAATATATCGGATTTTTGACACTAATGATAGAACCAGGAACAGAATTGTATGAACAACATGCCCGTGGTGAATTTACATTATTAGACCCACAAGAAGTATTGGACGAAACAGAATTGTTTATCCGTAATGTTGATGCAGAAGGTACGATGTTCCGTGCAAACCATGCATCAAATTATATTGCATTGGGTGGTACATTGAACAAAGAAAGAGATGTCATACTGGCACAAATTGAAGAAAGTCGTAAGCGTAGCCGTTTCCGTTCCGATATGTTCCGTGGCATTTGATATTTGATATCCACAGAGGTTTTGCTTTATGGAGTGGTTGGGAATTGGCATATGGCTGACGGCATATATTTGCATATTTACAACAGCAGTGACAGGAAGAAAAGGCTGGGCGTTGCTGACAGGGTGGCTTGTTCCCATTGCCGCAATGACAATCGGGTATCATGTGGGGACACAAATCAATGGTTTGATGGTATTGATTTGTGTGGTGCAGTTTTTGATTTGCAGGCGTGGTATGGCAGATGTGAAATTATGGGATATACATCGCAGAAAAAAACACCCCATACTATTTTGGACAATCTATTTGATGCTTTTGGTTTTGCTGTTGTATGTTTTTTATGGCATGGTTGCATATTTGCCATTGTCTTTGATACAAAGTGAATTCATGCAAAAAGACATGATAGGAGGAATTGTGCTTGTTCTGTGTTGGCTGAATTATATATATACTCGTATGGTGTATACTGCATTAGACCGTATTTATTGCAAAAAACAAGAGTTGCGGTTGATACACTGTCATTGTTTTCGTGCAAATGAAGCAGGGGCAGAGCATAGTTTTCAGAAAAATTATTATCTGGAAGGGATACAAAATGGTGTGACATATTATTTTCAATTAACCAGAAGGTCGTACCATATATTAAAAAAAGAAGAAAGAATTTGTTTGCAAACACAAACAGGTATTTTTGGCGGATTGTATGTCAAAGAGTTGGAAAAACAGGAATGGTTGGAACGTGCCAAAGCAGTAGAACGCCGTGATGCCAAAATTGGTATTGTGTTGCTGTGTTTGGTTATGGCGGCAGGTGTTTGGGTATATTGGATATATTGATGAAAAAGAGAGCTTTGCTCTCTTTTTTTGATGGTATTTTTGTGTCATGTTTTGCATACAATCTTTTGAGAGGAAGTGGGCAAGCATGGTCAAAAAAATATTTTGGGTGATATTGTGTTATTTGTTTTTGGCGATGATTGGGATACCTTTATTTATAACAGCAGTGATGGGTGGTTTTCGCCAAGAACATATACAAGAAGCAAAAGTATTGTATGGTTTACAGGATTATATGCAGGCAGAACAGCAAGAACCAATACCAATACCAGAACAAAACGCATTGGAGACATATGTTGTGGGTGTGGTATCGGCAGAAATGCCGGCATCATTTCCTGATGAGGCATTGAAGGCACAAGCTGTGGCGGCAAGAACATATCAAATTAGAAAAATGGAAGAAGCGGGTAGTGATAAAGTGTTATATGATGTGGGACAAGCCTATGCAGATGAGGCAGCACAAAGAAAAAAATGGGGGGCAAAATATGAAACATATGCAAAAAAAATAAAAGATTTGGTTTCGCAAACAAAAGGTGAGATTATGGTGTATGAAGGAGAACCAATATTGGCAGTGTTTCATGCACAAAGTTGTGGCAAAACAGAAAATTCCGAAAATGTTTGGGTACAGGAAATTCCGTATTTGAAAAGTGTAGACAGTTATGGAGATTTACAAGCACCAGATAATACTGTTACCATTACAAAAAGTGCAAAGGTCGTCAAGCAAGCGTTATCTTGCTATGGGGATTTGGGGGTTTCGGCAGAAACATTGTCTTTTGAAAATATTGTACGCAGTAATGCAGGATACATACAACAGATACAAGTAGGTAAAAAAACATTGACCGGTTTACAAGTGCGGCAAGCATTGGGATTGCGAAGTGCAGATTTTACAGTCACCAGAAATGGTGATGATTTTGTGTTTACCACAAAAGGGTATGGACATGGTGCGGGTATGAGCCAATATGGTGCAAAAGCACTAGCAGATGAAGGCATGACATATCATGCAATATTACAACATTATTATACGGGAATTTCTTTTGACCATATTGCATAAAACACCGTTCGATGGGCAAAACTAGCCTTGGAGGTGTCAATACAATGAACAATGGAAAAAGAAATGAACGAAAAATGGTAACAATATTGGTTTCTATGGGACTTTGCGTGATTGCGTTGGGTGGTGGTTTGACATATTATGCCTTAGAAAAAGCCCCCACACAAAAAACAGAAGAAACACAAAAGCAATCTGTGCAAACAGATATGGTTTCTCCTGCAACTGCACCCAAAACCCCCAGTTTAGAAACGGCACAGTTGGAACGTGATAAAATGAGTCAAGATGATGGGGAAGAACCCGACAAAAGTGCAGAACAAAAACAATCACCAAAAAAAGAACCCTCAAAAGCACCAGAGCCAAAACCTGAAAAACAAACCACACAAAAAACAGAATTGACATTTGCATATCCAATCAGTGGCGAAATTGTGATGCCTTATAGTGTAGACAAAGCAATTTATGACCCAACATTGGAGCAATACAGAACCAATGATAACATTTGTATTGCAGCACAAGAAGGTACTGCAGTATCTGCCGCAGCAGATGGCAAAGTGCTGGAAGTTAAAGATGATGTAGAGTCAGGAAAAACCGTTGTGGTAGAACATGCTGATGGTTGGCGGACTACATACAGTCCGTTAAGCCAGCAAGAATTGCCAAAAGCAGGAGATACAGTTACAAAAGGACAAATTATCGGAAAATTGGACAAACCTACAAAATATCAAGTGGGGTTGGGTAGCCATCTGGAATTTTCTCTGGAACATGATGGACAAAAAGTCAATCCACAAGAAAAGTTGGAACGGCACGCATAATTTACAAAAAATAACAAAGTGAGAGACAAGAAGGAGAATATTTTGATTTTCAAAGTGTTCTCCTTTGTATTATTTATAATATATAAAAAAAACATTACAATAGAAAAAGAATTGCATGAATAATAGAAAAATTTGTAAAAATGACTTTACGAATTTTTGGAAACAAGTTACAATAAAAAATAACTACTCTATCAAAAATGTATGCGTTTTGATATGTTGTAGTGTATGATAAAAAAACCATTTCTCGGTTAGGGGGTACAGGTATGGAACGATTTTCTATAATAAAAGGAGATATTGTGAAAGCCAAAACAGACGCAATCGTAAATGCGGCAAATACTTCCCTTTTAGGAGGCGGCGGCGTAGATGGTGCCATTCATCGGGCCGCAGGCAAAGAGTTGTTGGCAGAATGTGAAACATTGGGCGGTTGCAAAACAGGAGAAGCCAAAATTACAAAAGGTTATAAACTGAAAGCAAAATTTGTCATTCATACACCAGGGCCAATTTGGCGTGGTGGTAGGTGGGACGAAGAATTCCTTTTGGCAAATTGTTACCAAAACAGTTTACAGCTGGCAGAACAATACCAAATACAGACGATTGCTTTTCCATCTATCAGTACGGGGGTATATCGTTTTCCTGTAAAATTGGCTGCTGAAATTGCCGTCAAAGAAATTATGTCTTATTTAGAACTGCACCCACAGATGCAACAAGTCATTATGGTATGTTTTGATGATGACACCAAAGCAGCTTATGTACAAGCATTGGAAAAATATAAACAATCACATGTATAAGCAATGTTGAAAAAGATATACACAAATATTGTGGAAAACTTATATGAACTATCCACAGTAAAAATGTTGAAAAATGAAGTTATACACAGAGTTATCCTCATTATCCCCAGATACAAGTCATATAAAAACTGTATACAATTTACCTTTTGTTGGCTTTGCATAAAATGAAAAAAAGGTATTTTTTTGAAAAAACAACTAAAATAATCAAAGAAAAATGATACATTCTGTAAACTAAAAACAGCACAATAGATAAATTGTAAAAAATAGAAAGTTTATCAAAAATTTTTTGATGAAAAAAAGGGTTTTCCAAAATCATGGCGAATAAGTCTTTATACAAAAGAAAAATATTTTCTTTTGGAATATGGTTTTTAGAACCAAATGGGTTTTCTGTTTTAGAAAGCCTTGAAAGGAGTTGTTTTGTATGCGTTACAACATTATTGGGAAAAATATTGACGTTTGGGACAAGACAAAAGAAATGGTAGAGCGAAAACTGGACCGTATCACAAAACTCTTTCCCGAAGAAACAAATGCAACCATTACACTGAGCTTGGAAAAATTGGTTTCCACGGTGGAAGTGACAATTCCCCTGAATAAACGCATTATCCGTGCAGAGGTGCAAGACCCTGATATGACAGCGGCAATGGATAAAGCAGTTGATATTTTGGAAAGACAAGTTGTTCGCTATAAAAAACGTATGCGTACAAAAGTACGACAAAGCGGCGATAGCTATATGGCAGAATATCATGCAATACTGGTTTCCGAAGAAGATTTGGACGAAGAACCTTTGTATAAAATTGAAAAAATTAAACATTTTGAAATCAAGCCTATGGACGCAGAAGAAGCAGTGATGGAAATGGAATTGATTGGACATAATTTCTTTGTATTCCGCAATGATGAAACTGATGAAGTAAATGTAGTTTACAAACGGAGAAATGGTTCTTATGGTTTGATTGAACCTGAATATTAAAAAATAAGTAAAGGAGAATGCGAAAAGCATTCTCCTTTTTTTAACGATTTACCATTAGTTTTTTCAAAGCATTGTTGATGCCTTCTAACGTCAAATCGTACATGTCAAAATCTTTGTTGATAATATCATATGTTTTTGCCCACCAACCGCCCCAATACGGTCTTTCGGAAGGATTTAACCAAACCAAATGGGGATATTTTTCACGGAAACGTGTCAACCATTCTATGCCCGAAATTTCATCTCGTACACCATAATGGTAATAACTGCCATCCAGCAACTCAGAAGGCTCCATTTGTGCATCACCAACAATAATAACTTTGTATTCACTGCTGATATTGTTTAATATCCATTCTGTGGATATTGTGGAAGATGGACGCAAATAAGGGTCTGTATAAATTTTGGAATAAATACAGTTGTGGAAATAAAATACCTGCAAATCTTTGAAATGGCTGGATTTGTTCACTGCTTGGAACAGTGCAGAACACAAACGGCTGTAATAGTCCATAGAACCGCCACTGTCCATCAAAAGCATGACTTTGACTGTGTTTTTTCTGGGACGGTCATATACAATTTTTAATGTACCTGCATTGTCACAAGTTTTTTGTATGGTACCATCAATGTCAAATTCTGTTTTAGCTTCGTCCATTTGTGCAGAAAATTGACGCAAACGACGAAATGCCATTTGGAATTGTCTGGTATCTAGTGTGTTGTCTTGTCTAAAATCACGGAATTTGCGTTCGCTTGCTACTTGGAATGCACGTCGTTTACCGCCTTCTCCGCCAACACGAATACCACGAGGGCTGAAACCACTGTTGCCAAATACAGAAACACCACCTGTACCAACCCAATAACTGCCGCCATTATGTTCTTCTTTTTGTTCTTCCAAACGTTCCAAAAACATACGTTGGATTTCTTGTTGGGAAAGACGTTCGTTTTGCATGGCACGTTCCATGTCAAATTCATCACCTGGTGTGTCTTTGGGGTTTTCCAACCAATCTAAAAGTTCTTGCGGTAATTCATCAGTAAATTCCATGTCTTTGAAAAATTCCAAAAATGCACCATCGAATTTATCGAAATCCGTTTCACTTTTGACCAATATACTGCGACAAAGATAATAAAAACCTGTGAAAGAGGATTGGTGCAATCCTTTTTGCAAGGCTTCCAAAAGTGTCATCCATTCATTCATAGAAACTTTTAATCCTCTTGCACGCAATAAATAGAAAAATGCCGTAAACATGGTATCACCTGCTTATCTAATATGACGGTTTAGTGTCTCAATGTCTTCATTTTTTTTGAGTAACACACCAGCAAAAGGAATGGTTTTTCTGATTTTTTCGGGAGAAACACCGCCGATAACCAATGCTTGTATCCAGTCAATGACTTCTGATGTGCTGGGTTTTTTCTGTATGTTGTACATTTCTCTAATCCAATAGAATGTATCCAAAACTTGTTGCAACAATGTTTTGTCCAGATTGTCAAAGTGTACATTTATGATTTCTTCCATTTGTTCTGCATCTGGGAATTCAATATAATGGAAAATACAACGACGCAAAAAGGCATCAGGCAGTTCTTTTTCTGCGTTAGATGTGATGATAACAATAGGACGTTGTTTTGCTTTTATGGTTTGTTTTGTTTCTGGGATATAAAATTCCATTTTGTCCAATTCCCAAAGTAAGTCATTTGGGAATTCCAAATCGGCTTTGTCGATTTCGTCAATCAATAGTATGACTTGTTCGTCAGCGGAAAATGCTTCACCCAATTTTCCCATTTTGACATATTTTGCAATATCGTCAACACCTTCATTGCCAAATTGGCTGTCATACAAACGTTGTACAACGTCATATACATATAAGCCATCTTGTGCTTTTGTGGTGGATTTGATATTCCAGATGACCAATTTTTTGCCAAGTGCCTGAGATACTGCTTCCGCAAGCATGGTTTTGCCTGTACCGGGTTCGCCTTTGATGAGCAAAGGTTTTTGCAACGCCATTGCAATGTTCATAGAACGCATCAAATCTTCGCTTGCAACATAATTGCTACTGCCTTGAAATGTATTCATAAATAATACCGCCTTTCTTGTGTCAATTTTTTTTAATATCGAGTATTATTGTAAAATAGGGAAAAAAGCCTGTCAATAAAAAAAGACACAGACTTTATAAAAAAGTGAGTGTCTTTTTGTTTTATCGAATATCTAATTTGGCAAGTTTCGCCATTTCCAAAATGGAGGCTTTTGATACTTTTTTGCCTTTGTAGTCAATTAAATCTTCCATGCTACCAGAAAAAATATCAGCAGGTTCATATTTCTTTAGAATGATTGTATTTTCTTCTACAAAGATTTCCAAAGAATCTTTGATAGCAATTCCCATGTTTCTTCTGAGTTCAATAGGCAGAACCACTCTTCCCAATTCGTCAACTTTTCTTACAATACCTGTGGATTTCATTTTATTTCCTCCTTTCATACTACATTGGTTGGTTTTCATTTCTTAACGAAATTTTAACACGTGTATTTCTAAAATGCAACAAAAAAATACAAAAAAACAAAAATATGGAAATAATGTGAAAAACGAAGTTATATTGTATATGAAAATAATGCTATTCTACTAAAAAAAATCATATATTACGCAACAGGAGGGATACAATATGCTGAATATGATATGGGGATTTTTTTTAATTGGTGGTATTTTGGTTGGTGCATTTTTGGGACGTATGGATTTAGTTACCAATGCAGTGCTTGATGGAGGAAAGGGAGCAATCCAGTTAGGCATTACAATGGCAGGTGTCATTGCAACGTGGTCGGGGATATTAAAAATTGCAGAGCGTGGTGGTATGATTGATATATTGTCAGATAAGATGGATCCGTTTTTATCTTTTTTGTTTCCATCTGTGCCAAAAAATCATAAAGCAAGAAAATACATAGCTACAAATTTTGTGGCAAATTTTTTGGGGTTGGGCTGGGCGGCAACACCTGCTGGGCTTTTGGCAATGAAAGAATTGGCAAAATTGAATAAACGTGAAAAGGGAACTGCATCAAATGCCATGTGTATGTTTTTGGTAGTCAATATGTCATCATTACAACTGGTCACTGTGAATATCATTGCATACCGCACAGAATATGGATCGGCAGCACCTGCGGAAATTGTGGGTATTGGGATTGTTGCAACACTTGTGACAACTGTGATTGGCATGGTACTTGCAAAATGTTTAGAGGGGAGAGAAAAAATGTGAAGATACTGCTTTTGGTTTCAGATTTTATCATTCCCGTGATAGTGCTTTTGATTGTGGTGTTTGGGTGTTTGAAACGTGTCAATTTATATGAAGCGTTTTCAGATGGGGCAAAAGAAGGTTTGAAAACGGTTGTGGAAATATTGCCGACGTTGATTGGGTTGTTGGTGGCAGTGGAAGTGGTAAGAGCAGGTGGTTTATTGGAATGTCTGACAAATTTGTTGAAACCTTTGGAGGTGGCTTTGGGATTTCCTGCAGAATTGGCACCATTGACATTGGTGCGTTTGGTTTCTTCGTCGGCAGCATTGGGGCTTTTGACAGATATTTTTATGCAGTTTGGACCAGACTCTTTTTTGGGGCGTGTGGCTTCGGTGATGATGAGTTGTACAGAAACTGTGTTTTATACCATGAGTTTATATTTTATGTCTATCAAAATAACAAAAACAAGACACACGCTTTTTTGTGCATTGATGGCAAATATTGCAGGCGTTTTTATGGCCGTAATACTTGTGGAACGGATATTCGGTAGATAATATTTGAAAAAACTGTTTCTCTCATATATAATAAAAACAGTTGTGTGCAAACAAGCATTACAAAAGAGGGAAGGGACAAACATGAAAAAAACAAAATTTTGTTGGCTTTTGTTGACAGTATTGGGTTTGTGTGGTTGTGCAGCAAAAGAAACAACATTCACACTCACATCAGAACAACAAGAACAATATATAGCGTTGATGGCGTCTGTGGCAGACAAATATTACTGGGATTTTGATAAAGATAGTTTGCAGTTTATGAGTGGTACAATACCCAAAAAGTCAAAAGAAACAGAAGATTTATTTGCGGCATCTTTGATGAGCGAATATGATTTATCTGCACATCAAAATGAAAATGTTGTGATTGGTACAGCGAATTTGGTACATTATAATGGTGATGATGCAGGACAGTTATTGTGTTATTTTAGTGGTAACCATGTGATAGGTGCTTGTTATCAAGGTGGTTATGATAATGGATATTATGGTTTGACAGAAAGAAATTCTTTTTTGACAGATGTGGATTTTGCAAAGTATGAAAACTGGAATGGTATGGAAAAAGCATTCTCGTCTACGTCCGCAGCTTTTCCGAAAGAAGGTTTTTTGACGGTTGGTAAAGATAGTAAAGGGAATGTATTGATGGCATCTATACAAAATGGGAGTGTACGTATATATCGTTACCAGAAAAATGTGTTGCGATTATGGAAAACATTAACATTTGGGAATGGATTGGAGGCAACTTCTGCCACATTTTTTGATGGGCAATCTGGCAGCGAACTGGCAGTGTTGCTTTCCAGTGTAGAAGAACATGGAAGCGGTGAAGGAGAGTATACATTCACAAAATCAAAAAAAATTGTATTTTATGATGTGAATATGAAAAAAACAAATGTAGAAATTCCTTTGGAAACAGGAAATGCAGGGGCTTTGGCAGCAGATGGTGACACATTATTTCTTTCGGTGGATAAAACCATACAATATTATCAAAACACAGAAGAAGGCTGGCAGAACACAGGATATACTCGTTTGAAGCATGGCGTACAGTATATCCATATTACAGATTTAGATAATAATGGTACAAAAGAATATTTGATGAGCGATGGTTTGGATTTGTATTTATATCAAAAAAATGATACCAATTTTCGGAAATTATGGTCTACCCATTTGGGTGTAGAAAGTTTGTATGGTGTGATTACAAGCGGAGATTTGAACCAAGATGGTATCAAAGAAATTTATATTTGTGATATGACAGGCACAACCATTCGTTATATATTGACAAAAAAAGGCTTGCGTTCCTCGAATGAAGATATTGTATATGCACAATGTATTTATCCTGTTGATTTGAATGTCGATGGTTTAGATGATTATTGGCTGGTTACAGATATTGAAGCAAGAAACGGTTCTTTGTGTATCGCAAAGGGGGAATGATTGCATGACACAAGAACAAGATTTGTATTATATGCAACAAGCATTGGCGGAAGCAGAAAAAGCGTTACAGGCAGGTGAAGTGCCGATTGGTGCTGTGATGGTGCGAGAAAACGAAATCATAGCACGTGGGCATAATATGCGAAATACTGCAAAAAACCCTTTGCGGCATGCAGAAATGGATGTTATTCATATTGCGGCAAAAATTGTGGAAGATTGGCGTTTGGAGGATTGTACATTGTATGTGACAATAGAGCCTTGTCCCATGTGTGCAGGTGCTATTGTGCAAGCAAGAATACCACGGGTGGTATTTGGTGCAAGAAATAGCAAAGCAGGTTGTGCAGGCTCGATATTGGATATTTTGCAGGAGCCAAGATTTAACCATCAAGTAGAAGTAACAGAGGGGTTGTTACAAGAACAATGCAGTGAAATCATGAAACGGTTTTTCAAACGGTTTCGCAAAGTAAAGTAGGTGTAAATGAGATGAGAAATGCTTATCAAAAAGATTTTTTTGAAAAATTAGCTTACATACAGGAAGAAACAGTGCAAATAGCCCTATGTAAATATAAATCTGATGATAATGTGGAAGATTTGCTTTATGAAGTCACATATGATGTATTGGCAGAACTGATGACATGGATAGATGGATATGGAAATTTTTGTACGGATAAAATGGATATTGTGAATATGCGTACAGGGCAAGCTCTCAAGCAAGAGCCATTTATAGAATTACATGATGTGATTGCAGATTATTTGAAATGGAAAAAATGAGATTATGGTTTGCCCATTATCTGCAAAATGCATGCATTTATATATAATGGTAACACAATGCAGAAAAACATATTTTGTATCATACTGGTAATGGAATACATTGCCATATTGTTTTAAAATATATGAGTGGTATCATATGTCATATTTTTGGTGTTGACAGCAAAGATATTGTTATGTATACTATAATAGCATGAAAATCGGTTGATATTTCCGTGCTAGCCGGGGGGTCAGCGGTACCCTGTACCCACAATCCGCTACAGTGGGGGTGACGTTTGCTTTCGGCATAGCCAAATATGGCCTGCCCTTGGGAAAGGGTGTTGAAGTACAGGTCTTGCACAACAGGAGCCTGTGAACCGTGTCAGGGTCGGAAGACAGCAGCACTAAGCAGTCCACTTCTCGTGTGTCGCAAGGGTGCCTGTATGGAGCTTTGGAACAAGGTAACGCATGGTTGGCTGTGACAACAGCAAATGCACGGATTTCTATAAAACACAAGGACGGGAGAAAGTATTTTTCCCGTCTTTTTTGTATGACGGACAAGGGAGGTTGTTGTCATGTCGTATACAGCATTGTATCGAAAATTTCGCCCACATACATTTTCGGGTGTGGTTGGGCAAGAACATATTGTCAAGACATTGAAAAATCAAATGCAGACAAAGCGGGTTTCTCATGCGTATCTGTTTTGTGGTACGAGGGGGACGGGGAAAACTTCTACTGCAAAAATATTTGCAAGGGCAATCAACTGCCTGCACCCTACAAACGATGGCGAGCCGTGCAATGTGTGTCGTATGTGTGAGGCAATATTGGCTGGACATAGTGTCAATGTGATGGAAATTGACGCAGCTTCTAATAATAGTGTGGAAAATATTCGGGAAATACGAGAAGAAGTCAAGTATCCACCCACGGAGGGCATTTACAAAGTATTTATCATAGACGAAGTGCATATGCTTTCTGGCAGTGCATTCAATGCATTGTTGAAAACATTGGAAGAACCACCTGCACACGTCATATTTATATTGGCAACCACAGACCCACAAAAAGTCCCTGTGACCATATTATCCCGTTGTCAGCGGTTTGATTTTCATCGTATCACAACAGAAGATATTGCCGACACATTGGCAGGATATTTGCAAACAGAAGGATTGTTTGCCACAAAAGATGCCTTGCGTTATGTGGCACAGCTGGCAGATGGTTCTTTGCGTGATTCTCTCAGTATATTAGACCAATGTCTTGCTTTTTACAGTGGCGAAGATGTGACATTGGAAAAAGTGCAAAAAGTGGTTGGGGCGGTTGACAAAAGCGTGTTTTTTGATATGACAGATGCACTTTCACAAAAAGATGCACAAAAAGCAATGGAATTGATAGAAAAAATATTGTTGGACGGGCGAGATGTCAAACAATTTGTTTCTGAATTTTTGGAGCATTTGCGTAATTTATTGATTACAGCAACAGTGGCACAACCACAACGGATTTTGGATTTGTCTGTGGAAAACACAGAACGATTGCAAATACAAGCAAACACACTTTCTGCGGAGGAATTGATATATTGGATTGGGCGTTTTTCCACATTGCAAAATGACATCAAATATGTGGCAAACATAAGGATATTGTTAGAAGTAGAATTGTTGCGGCTTTGTTCGCAATGGGCAGATAACGATATGACAGCACTTGCAGCAAGATTGGCAGGTTTGGAAAGAAAGGTTGCACAAGGTGTCACCGTAGTGCAAACCATATCACAACAACAGCCACAGCAAACACAACAAAAACCCAAAAAACACCCGCCGGCATTGGAAGAAGATAAACAAAATTTGCAAAAAAATTGGCAATCGCTTTGTAATGCACATTTTGACGGCAATTTGAAAGGTATGCTTTCACAAGTGGAAATCGGTTTCAAAGAAGATGATAACGTGTATCTGGTGTGTGGGTATGATGTTTTGGCAACCATATTAAACAAATATTTAGACGTGATTACAGAAACCATTGCAAAACATACAGAAAAAATATTTCAATTTCAAACTATTGTTAAAGATGAATATGAACAATGGCGAGAAATGACATATGGCAAAGAAGAACAACAACCACAAAACGGCATAAGTGACCCGGAATTTGAAAGCTTGATGTCTGGTTATTTTCCGGAGGCAGATATGGAGCCATAAAATACTCTTGCGGGAACACGCAGTTTTATATAAAATAGAAAAGAATAAGAATAAAATAAAAATATACTTTTAGGAGGTTATATAATATGGCAAAAGGTGGATTTGGCGGCATGGGCGGTATGAACATGAACAATTTGATGAAACAAGCCCAGAAAATGCAAAAACAAATGGTGGAGATGCAAGAAGAACTCAATGACAAAACATTGGAAATGACAAGCGGCGGTGGGGCTGTGAAAGTTGTGATTTCCGGTAAAAAAGAAATCAAAGAACTGAAAATCAATCCTGATGTGGTAGACCCTGATGATGTGGAAATGTTGGAAGATTTGATATTGTCAGCAGTCAACGAAGCAATTCGTCAGGCAGATGAAATGTACAATAATGCGATGGGCAAATTGACTGGTGGTATGGGTGGCTTATTCTAAACAAGAGGGGATATTATGAATTATTATGGAAATCCCATTACAAAATTGATAGAACAGTTGGCAGGTTTGCCCGGTATCGGTGGAAAATCGGCACAACGTTTGGCATTTTATATCATTCATATGCCAGAGGAAAAAGTAACAGCATTGGCAAATGCAATATTGGACGCAAAAAAAGAAATCAAATATTGCTCTGTTTGTTGTAATTTGACAGATGAAGACCCTTGCCCTGTTTGTGAAAATCCCAAAAGAGACCATACCACAATTATGGTTGTGGAAGACCCTAGAGATATGGCAGCATATGAACGCACAAAACAGTATCATGGCGTGTATCATGTGTTGCATGGGGCAATTTCTCCCATGACAGGTGTTACTCCTGCCGATATTCATATCAAAGAATTGGTTTCCAGAATGACAGAAGATGTACAAGAAGTCATATTGGCAACCAATCCAAATGTGGAAGGCGAGGCAACGGCAATGTATATCAGTCGTTTGTTAAAACCATTGGGTATAAAAGTGACACGCATTGCAAATGGTGTGCCTGTGGGTGGCGATTTGGAATATGTAGATGAAATTACATTATCTCGTGCATTGGAAGGTAGACGAGAATTATAAAAAAATATGGATATAAAGAAAAGGCATATTCTTTGTGAGAGAAGAATATGCCTTTTCTAATATGTTGATGAATACCCCCAAACGAGTAAAACGATTTTGCTTATGCTTTTTCTTTGTATAATTTTTGCACCAATTCAAATTCGGAAATGATTTCTTGAGAAGGTGCAGGAGTTGCTACTCTGACAATCACATTTGCCAAGCAAGCTGCTACAAATGCAGGCAATAATTCATAAATTTCCCAAGCACCGCCCTTA
>CAJMNV010000006.1 GCA_905214825.1 uncultured bacterium
ACCTCCGTTGCATTTATTTTCTCACCTTTAAATATATGTGCTACAAAAATGACCGTCAAGTCCTTATTTGAGAAAAAAATATTTTTTGCAAGCAATGTGTTATAAAGTGATATGAGATTGTATTTGATTGCCCAGTATGTAGGCACAAATGATTTTGACAATATCCAAAGGTAAAAATACCAACGCACCCATTGGCAGTGTTTGCAAAAATGTTGCATTTGTCAGATATGCCATGTATGCTGTACCGATAGTGTATGTAACAAGTGTGCCAGCAAACATGCCACCAATTTGATACAAAGGGCATTTTGGAAAATGGTTGATAAAAAAACTACTGATTGCAACCAAAAATAAATAGCCAATCAAATACCCGCCACCAGGAGATGCAAAACGAGAGATACCACCTGCATAACCAGAAAATACAGGCAAGCCGATTGCTCCCAAAAGTAAATACAATCCAACACTTGCCAAAGCTTGTCGTGGTGGCAATACATAACAGCATAGATACAATGCAAATGTGCAAAGTGTCAATGCCACAGGGCTTATGGGTATGGGAATGCTGATAGGTGCCATAATACAAATGAGTGCTGTCATCAATGCTGTGGTGGTGTATGTTTTTGTCATAAAAAAGTCCTCCCGATATATTTTTGTTTTTGAGCATAATCTATTTTTTGTAAAAAGTCAACCAGTATAAATAAATATGGTTTACAATAAAAGAAAAATTTTTGTAACAATTTCAAAATAAAAAAAATTTATTTTTTATGATATAATAAAAAATAAATTACAAAAGATAAGGGGGGAATGATATGCAAAAACAATGTGTAAAATGTGGTGCAATGGGAAACGAAAATGATAAATATTGCACAGTGTGTGGTGCGGTATTACAACAGCGAGAACAACAAAATGATCATACAACACAAACAGAACAAATAGATACAAGCCCGTTATCATTGGGCAAGTATTTGTTGATGTTTTTGATTACGGGTATCCCGATTGTCAATATCATTGTATTATGTATTTGGGCTTTTGGGCACGAAAAAAACCAAAACTGTAAAAATTTTGCAAAAGCGGCATTGATATTTGTTGGTATTGGTATGGTCGTGGGTTTGGTGTTTGTGGTATTCTGGTTTCAGATGATATGGCATGGTATTGCATATGGCATACATAAATATGATTTATATGATATATATCAAGAATATCAAAATTATAATGATTATCATTATGCTGTGCCAGAAGAAGAGTGGTGGCATAACATGGAATTGCCAGATGAGTCGTTTTCAACTGTTGACACGCATATCAAACCAATTTTGATAGAGGAAAATGGTGTGAAGATTTTATAAAAAAGAAAAGGATTTACATAAACAAAACTATTTGGTACATACTACCTCTATATGAAAAAGGAGGAAATGTATATGAGCCAATGGTTTTTGTTTTTTGCACAAATATTGTTTTTTACATTTGGAGCATGGTATTTTTTGAGAAATAGCACAAAAGGGAAACAGCACAAAACAAGCATTTCTATGGAAGAAAATGAAAAAGAAATGCAAAAATTGTATGAAATGCGACAGACAAAATTGACAGAACCTTTGTCAGAACAAACACGCCCAAAATCATTAGATGATGTGGTGGGACAAGAAAAAGGCATTCGTGCATTGCGTGCGGCATTGTGTGGTACAAATCCACAACATATTTTGATATACGGTCCACCGGGGGTTGGCAAAACCGCAGCGGCACGTTTGGTATTGGAAGAAGCAAAAAAAAGACAATGTTCTCCTTTTGGGAAAAATGCAAAATTTGTAGAAATTGATGCCACCACATTGCAATTTGATGAACGCAGTATTGCTGACCCTTTGCTGGGTTCTGTGCATGACCCCATTTATCAAGGGGCAGGAGCGTTGGGACAGGCAGGTATTCCAAAACCGCAAATCGGTGCAGTATGTGAAGCACATGGTGGTGTATTGTTTATTGATGAAATTGGGGAGTTGCACCCCATGCAGATGAATCGCCTTTTGAAAGTGTTGGAGGACAGGGTAGCAAAATTTCAAAGCAGTTATTACAGCAAATCCAATAGCAGAATACCGCCTTATATCCATGATATTTTTCAAAATGGTATGCCTGCGGATTTTCGTTTGATTGGTGCAACAACCAGAAACCCATCAGAATTGCCACCAGCATTGCGTTCTCGTTGTACAGAAATTTTTTTCGATGGTTTAAATCAAAATGCCATAGAACAAATTGCCGCAAATGGTATGAAACAAGCAGGATTGCAATATGAAGATGGATTGTGTGAAAAAATTGCAACATACGCAGGGGGTGGGCGGGATACCATCAATATTGTGCAGTCTATGGCAACATTGGCAGAAATGAAAGGCAAAAAATATGTGGGGAGTGCAGAATTGGAGCAAGTGGCAGAAAGTGGCAGGTATCAATCGTTTTTAAGACAAAAAAGTAATGCAACGCCTCGTGTGGGTGTGGTGCATGGTTTGGCTGTGACAGGTAGTGTGGGTGGTTTGTTGCTGACTGTGGAAGTGCAAATGAAAAAAAGTACAAATGCCCATTTGGAAGTAACGGGGATTGTAGAGGAAGAGGAAATCCGTAGTACAAATGGTGTCAGCCGCAGAAAAAGCAATGCACGCAGTTCTGCAGAAAATGTGTTGACTGTATTGGAGCAATATGGATTTGAACGCAATCAATACAGAGTGCATATCAATTTTCCAAGTGGTATGCCCGTAGATGGACCGTCAGCAGGCATTGCCATGTTTTTGGCAGTGTATTCTGCCTGGCAGCAAAAACCGATTGCTGGCGATATTGCTTTGACAGGTGAAATTTCATTGACAGGGCAAGTGATGCCTGTGGGTGGTGTGACAGAAAAATTGCAGGCAGCAAAAGAGGCTGGTGTGCGACAAGTGTTTATACCAAAGGCAAATTGGCAAAAACGATATGAACATCTGGCAATGGATATTTGTTGTGTGGAATGTGTGGAAGATTTGCTTTGTGGTGTGTTTGCAGAGCAACATATACCATTGCCGCAACAACAGACAGAAGTGCTTTCTGCAAAAGGGGTATCATAAAGCAGTATTTGCTTTTTGTAAAATATAACCTTGTGCATTACTGGGAATTGACCGTGTGCTTGTTCTGTTGTATAATAATCAAATTAGGCGTATCGCCGTTTGATAGAGGTGAATAGAAAATATGATAGAAAAAAAAGAAAGAATACAACTACCGTTGATTGCATTGCGTGGGTTGACGGTTTTTCCGAATATGGCGGTCAGTTTTCCGGTAGGCAGACAACAGTCTTTAGATGCATTGGAAACCGCTGATGAAACAGATAAAAGGGTGTTTTTGGTGGCACAGCGTGACACAGAAGATACAAGCCCAAAACAAGCTGGTTTGTATGAATTCGGTGTTGTGGCAGTTGTCAAACAGATTTTGAAATTACCGGGAAATCTGACACATGTCATTGTGGAAGGTGAAGAAAGAGGCAGATTGGAAACTGTACAGAAAAAAAGAAAGTGTGAATATGCAAATGTCACAACCATTGCACAAGATATTCCGGGTCTTCCGGATATTCACACAGCAGCAGAAATGAGAATGGCACAAGATTTGTATGAAGCATATACAAAATTGGTGCCAAATACATCAGCAGTAGATTTGATGTCAAGCATTATGGCGGCAACAAAACCGGGGCGTTTGGCAGATATTATTGCATCTGGATTGGAAATTCCTTTTGAACAAAAACAACGTTTATTGGAAATGTTAAATCCGTATGATCGTATGCGGACAGTCATAGAAATTATGCAATATGAACAGAAAGTATTGCAGTTGAAAAGAGAAATCGAAAGCAAAACAAAAGCCAATATTGACCGCAGTCAAAAAGAATATTTTTTGCGGGAACAAATGAAAGTCATACAAGAAGAATTGGGTGACAAAGATGGTATTGGTGCAGATGCGGCAGAGTTTCGTCGTCGTTTGCAGGAAAAAAATCCACCCATAGAAGTGCAGAAAGTATTGGAAAAAGAAATTGACCGCATGATGAAAATTCCTGTAACTTCTCCGGAGTCCAATGTGGCAAGAAATTATATTGATACAGTGTTAAACCTGCCTTGGAATGAGCAGACAAAAGAAAGTTTTGATTTGCAAGCGGCAGAAAAAATATTAAATCAAGAACATTATGGGTTGGAAAAAGTCAAAGAGCGTATATTGGAATATTTGGCAGTACGCAAAAATGCCCCCGAAGAAAAAGCAACCATACTTTGTTTGGTAGGGCCTCCTGGTGTGGGAAAAACTTCCATTGCACGTTCTGTGGCAAATGCTTTGCATAGAAAGTATGTGCGTATGTCATTGGGGGGTGTCAAAGATGAAGCAGAAATTCGTGGACACCGCAGAACGTATGTGGGGGCAATGCCGGGACGTATCATCAATGCTATGAAACAGGCTGGCACAATCAATCCTTTGATGTTGTTGGACGAGGTGGATAAGCTGGGGGCTTCTTACAATGGTGACCCTGCGGCGGCACTTTTGGAAGTGTTGGATGGAGAGCAAAATTTTACATTCCGTGACCATTACATTGAATTGCCATATGATTTATCAAAAGTGTTGTTTATGTGTACAGCAAATGATACAAATACCATACCCAAACCATTGCTTGACAGAATGGAAATTATCCAATTAGGTAGTTATACCGTAAAAGAAAAAGAACATATTGCAGCAGAACATTTGCTCAAAAAACAGATGAAACGACATGGCTTAAAAGGCAGCCAGTTGAAAATCAAGCCAGATGCTTTGGAACAAATCATTGATGGCTATACAAAAGAAGCAGGTGTACGACAGTTGGAACGTACCATTGGACAAATTTGCAGAAAGACAGTCAAAGCCATTGTTAATGAGGAAAAGAAATCTTTGACAGTGACAGTAAAAAATTTGGAAGAATTGTTGGGAAAACCACAATTTAGCACAGATAAAATATACGATGAACCACAAGTGGGTATTGTCAGGGGGCTGGCTTGGACAGCCGTAGGTGGTACGACACTTTCTGTGGAAGTCAATGCCATGACAGGCGATGGCAAATTACGTTTGACAGGTAATTTGGGCAAAGTCATGAAAGAGTCCGCAGAAGCGGCAATGACATTCATTCGTTCCCAAAGTGATATATGGAATATCAAACCTGATTTTTACAAAACGACGGATTTGCATATCCATATTCCAGAAGGGGCAACACCAAAAGATGGCCCTTCCGCAGGTGTTACCATGACAACAGCGATGATTTCTGCATTGACAGGGGCAAAAATACAGCATGATGTTGCCATGACAGGAGAAGTCACCATTCGGGGACGTGTGCTTGCCATTGGCGGATTGCAAGAAAAAGTATTGGCAGCAAAAAAAGCAGGTGTAAAAACAGTCATATTACCAAAACAAAATGAAAAAGATTTGGACGAAATATCCGAAGAAATCAAGTCAGGTATGACATTTGTGTTGGCAAAAACCATGGACGATGTGTTGCGTCATGCATTGGCGAAAGGGGAAAACATATGGAAGTAAAACAATCATCATTGGCGGCAATCGGTACAAATTTTTCGCATTATCCCACCGATGGTAAAACAGAAATCGCATTTGCTGGCAAGTCTAATGTTGGAAAGTCTACACTCATCAATGCCATGCTTGGCAGAAAAGCATTGGCAAGAACCAGCTCACAACCAGGGAAAACAAGAACCATTAATTTTTATGATGTCAATGATGCTATGTATGTGGTGGATTTGCCCGGATATGGATATGCAAAAGCCCCCAAAACAGAAATTGCAAAATGGGGGGCTATGATTGAAGAATACTTGGAAAAAAGACAAGAATTAAAAGCAATCATATTGTTGATTGATATTCGCCATGAACCGGGAAAAAATGACATTATGATGTATGAGTGGTTGAAACATTACGGCTATGATATTATCATTGCCGCAACAAAATCCGATAAAATCAATCGCAGTCAAATACAAAAACATTTATCTGTCATCAGAAAAACATTGGGATTGGGACAAAATGATGTGTTGATACCATTTAGTGGTGAAAAGAAAACCGGTGTGCAAGAATTGTGGACAGAAATTGATAAATTTTTAAAATAATCCATCAAACAACCTTTGTGTTTTGCAAGGGTTGTTTTTTGTGTCTTTCCACCCATTTCCTGTGGCTATGTTTTGGATATATTGTTACAATAGATGCAATGAGTATAGGGAGGAACAGATATGACAACATTTTGGGATTATTATCAAAAAAAAATACAGCCACAAGTTATGTTGGCTGATGTTTTTTTTCGGACAGAACAAGAACCATATGATTTGCAAAAAGTGGCAAAACAATTTTGTCTGCCAGAAGATTTGATAAAACAGTGTGATACAAAATCTGTATCAAAAATAGAATGTGTGACACTACTGAAAAACAGCAAAACATTCTTTGGAACATTGCTTGCCAGACAGTTGAAGTCTGGTTTTCCAGAGTATTACACACCTGCACAAATTTCATACATATACGATTTGGATATTGCATTGGTGGAGCAGGCGGCACAACAAACAGGATTGTTCCGCTGTTCTGAACGCCTGCTGCCATTTTTATTTTCTGCGGTGGATATTAGCCAAACACAATATCGGCTTTGATACGGTCAGCGGCTTCTTCGCCTTCCAATGCGGCAATGAGTGCCAATGCAAAAGGCATAGCAGTTGCAGGGGATTGTGATGTGATGATATGCCCATCACGACATACTTTGTCTTTGACAGCTTCCGCACCAATTAAACGACTTTCCATGCCGGGGTATATGGTGGCTTTTTTGCCTTTGAGTATGCCCAAATGTCCCAATACCATAGGGGCAGCACAGATGGCACATACAAATTTTTGGGCGATATGAAATTCCAAAAGTAATTTCCCAAGTGCAACGTGATTTTGCAAATGTTCTGCACCAGGCATACCACCAGGTAATATCAGCATATCTACATTTTGTACAACGCTGTGTGAAAACAGCATATCTGCCTGATAAGTGACGCCATGTGCACCAGTAACAGCCAAATTCCCTGTCAAGGATACAAATTTTGCGTCTACACCAGCACGACGCAAAAGGTCTAATGGGGTAACGGCTTCGATTTCTTCAAAACCTTCTGCCAAAAATATCAATGCTTTTTTCATGATTTATGCCCTCCATGTTTGTTTTTGTTTATTATAAATGTTTTTGTTGTGTTGTGCAACTTGACAAAGCAATATGTTGTGGATATGCTGAAAAAACAAGGAGTGAAAAATATGGAGATTGAAAGAAAATTTTTGACAAAAACAGTGCCTTTTGTATGGGAGGTATATCCAAATCAAAAAATCAGCCAATGTTATATCAGTGTGTTGCCCACCATTCGATTGCGGCAAATGGATACACAATATATATTGACAGTAAAAGGCAAAGGCCATATGGCAAAAGAGGAATTTGAGCTTTTGCTGACACAACAAGAATATATACATTTGATGCAAAAAGCAGAAACGCCTGTTTTGGAAAAAGTGCGGTATAAAATTCCACTAGAAAACGGTTTGACAGCAGAATTGGATATTTATAAAGGACATTTGCAAGGGTTGATGACAACAGAAGTGGAATTTTCTTCCGTGGCACAAGCAGCGGCTTTTGTACCGCCTGCGTGGTTTGGCAAAGAAATTACAGAAGATATTCGTTATAAAAATACACATTTATCGAAATATGGCATACCAGATGCCGATTGAAATGCAGTTCTTTTTTGATTGTACCTGTCATAAAGTAGAAATAGAAAAGCATGGACAAACAAAAGAGGGGGAACAGACGTGTATCAAAGGCGATATGATAAGGTGTATTTGATGTTGAAACAAGAAACCACAGGATATAGTACAGCATGGGGCAGTTGTGTCATGGAAATCAAAAATGGACAAGGAACGTTGCAGATTTCTGTACAAGGCTTGTTGCCCCAAAAAGGTCTTTGTTATAAAGTGTATGGACTTTTGGCAAAGGATATGGAGTGTACAGGCATTTTTTGTGGAAATTTGGCATTGAGCCAAAAAGGACAATGTGATTTGACTTGGGCATTTGACCCCGATGATATGGGGGACGGGTATCAAGTGGAGGATTTATTTGCTGTGGCAATTATCACAGAACAACAAGGCAGACAAATTGCACCATTGGTAGCATATTTTGGGCAAAAAAGAGAGTGGCTGTCTGTATTTTGTCCAATGAAACAAAAAGCGGATATACAAGCGGCAGAAGCGGTGTTATTGCAACCTGCACAAGAAGAATGCAAAGCACCCACAATGACAATACCACCCATTGTACAACAAGAGCCAAAAACAAAAAAAGAACCAGAGCCAGAAGCGTGTGCAGAAACTGTGGAACAACCAGATGTTTCTTATCATGGGAATTTTCGAGGGCTGTTGAAAAAATTTCGGGAAGAAATGGAAACATTGGAGGAAATGGGGATATTTCGTGCAGAAGAAAAAAATAAAATATTGGGCAATACACAAACAAAAGAAGAAGAATGGGTTGCAGACCGTGCAGATGCGTTGCAAAACAGAGTGCCAGAAGAAACAGAACATGCATATGATGATGCAATCGCAACATATATAGATATGACAACCAATGATTTTTTCAAAAATCATGAAATACTGTATCCTTTTGGAGATGGAAAAGCGTGGTATCGTATTTCGTTAAAAGAGTTATTGTTTTTTGATACATCGCCATTGTCATGGCAAAAAGATGCTTTTTTCTTGTTGCCATATCATCGGTATGGGCATTTGATACTGCGACAGGAAAATAAGGATATTTGGTTTGGTTTGCCTGATATTTATGATTCGCAAGAAAAATTGCGTGGAGAAAATTTGGGGTTTTCGGAATTCCTTCCTATTGAACAAAAAAATGGTATGGGATATTGGATTGGAAAGATACCTGCAGATTGAAAAATCTATTGCAGGAAAAGGGTTTCGATAGTATGATAATGCTATATGTTTTACAATAAAGGAGCAATGGCATGAGAATACGAAAAAAACCTTGGCAGAACAAGAATTGTCACAAAACAGCCATGTGATGCAAAAAGCAGAACAATGGAAAGGCAGATGGGCAGAATATTTTGGCAATGACAATCCCATTTATGTAGAAATTGGTTGTGGAAAAGGTGGTTTTATCCGCCAAAATGCAAAAACATTTCCCAACATCAATTTTATCGGTATTGAGCGAAATTTGAGTGTTGTGGCTGTGGCGGCAAGACGTACACAGGAAAAAATGCCGAATTTGGCTTTGGTTTGGGACGAAGCAAAAAAATTGTCTGATTTTTTTGCTGTGGGTGAGTTTCAAAGATTGTATTTGAATTTTAGTGATCCTTGGCCCAAAAAAAGACTGTATAAAAGACGTTTGACATATCGTGGATATTTGCAAAGTTATCGAGAAGTGTTTGGTGAAAAAGGAGAAATTTTTTTTAAAACAGATAATCGAGGGCTTTTTGAATTTTCATTGAATGAATTTTGTGCAGACCATTGGCAGTTATCCAATATTTCATTGGATTTGCACAACAGCGATTTTGAGGGAAATATCATGACTGAATATGAAGAAAAATTTTCGGCACAAGGTATGCCCATTTATCGTTTGGAAGCAAGATTTGGCAAAAAAACAGAATAATAAAATGTTGAAGAATACTTTGAAAAAAGTATTCTTCTTTTTTGTTTGGAAATGCTTGACATATATAGATTATCTATATATATTTATAGATAGATAATCTATATATAAGGAGGCGGCAACATGGCACACGAAAAAGCAAATTTGACATTGTTGTTATTGAAATTATTGGAAGAAAAAGACCGCTATGGTTATGAAATCATAGAAACATTGGCAAAACGTTCTGATGATACATTTTGTTTGAAAGCAGGTACGTTATATCCTTTGTTGCATGGTATGGAAAAAGACGGTTTTGTTACATCATATGAACAAGAAGAAAAAGGAAGAAAAAGAAAATATTATCATATTACAGAAAATGGAAAACAACAACTTGTACAACAAACTACATGGTGGAACCATTATGCAAAAGCCGTCAGCAAAGTGTTGAAAGGTGGTGTTTCCTTTGAACAAATATGAAACGATTGCCAGTTATTTGCAAAGTGTATGTGAGCAAATTAGATGGAAAAAAGCAAGACAAGCAGTATACCAAGAATTGGAGTGGCATTTGCAAGACCAAAAAGATGCCTTTTTGTCAGAGGGTATGCAAGAAAAAGAAGCAGAGCAAAAAGCCATTGCAGAAATGGGAGATGCAATGGTTGTGGGTTTGGCTTTGGATAAAGCACATCGTCCTGTACCACAATGGGGATTGTTGTTGTTGACAGCAATGCTGTTTTTGGTGGGTATGTGTTGCAGATTATTTTTATACGATGATAGGACGTGGAGAGAAGTTGTGCCTGTGGTTGGTTTGGGCATTGTATTGTTTTTGGGGGCATATTTTTTAGATTTTTCTATATTGATGCGACGTGCAAAAAGCATTGTTTGTGTGACAACCATTATTTTGGTATTGAGTTTTTTATGCCAAACACCTAGTATCAATGGCAAGCCACAATTTTTGTTGTTTCCTATGACATCTTTTGCATTGTGGTTGCCATTATCGTATATTTCGCTTTTGTGTGTATTGCGACAAAAAAAGCAACATGATTCTTGGTTTGCAATTCATGGATGTATGGGAGAAAAATGTTTTTCCATTCCTTGCGAAGGAAAACAATTTCGTTTTTGGATTGCCATTATAGGATATATTGGTGGGGTTTGTTTTTTAATTCCTTGTGCTTTGTTTTCAAATACCATTATATTTGCAATTTCTGCGGGATTTGCTTTATTTCTGGCAGTTGAGCAAGATTGGTTTGGGATTGGAAAACAACGAGGACGAAAATGGCTGATGATGGGTGTTGTGGCGATTTTGGTTATGGGGATATGTTTGTTTTTCAGAATATTTCCATATTTTATGCATCGTTTGGATCAAAGTGACCCTATGGGTAGTGGATTTTTGCGTTATTTGTTTGCAGGATTTTGGCAAGATAGCCAATGGATTGGAGAGGGGATTCCACAAAATCCGTTTTTGTTAGATATTTTGGAAAAAACAAATGGAAATTGGGATTTGTCAAATGATTCTGCAATATTATTAGAAATTGGTTTTCGATATGGCAAGGTATTTGTTGGACTGACATTAGCTTTATTTGTGATATTTTTTATCAAATGTTGGTTGCAAATTAGAAAACAAAAAGCGATTTTGGCAAATATGACAGCAAAAGTGATATTTTTGATATTGGTGTTGCAGTTCTTATTTTCTGTGATTTTTCAGTTTGGTATTCCGGTTCTTACATCATTTTCATTGCCATTGATTTCATGGGGAGATACAGGAATTTTGCTTAATAGTATATTGATTGGATTTCTGTTATCTGTGTTTCGTGTAGGACAGGAATGTCAGCAATGGATTTTTTTTCCCGTCAATAAATAAGAATATCCCTGCTTGTGCAGGGATATTTTTTATTGTAATAATGTAGATAGTATAAACAATGCGGAAAATATCAAAAATATGACAACCATAATCATCAAAGAGGCACTCCATATTTTTTTGCCGGATACAGCAGGTTGTGCCATGCGTGGCACAGGGGCAGGGTGACGACGAATGAACCAATAAAACAACCCCAGCAAAAATGGAAAATATGTCAAACATTGTACACCTGTTTGAAACAGCTGGGTAAATATAGAAACAGGTTCTGTTGTACCAATTTGGTTCGGCATCCAATACATGGCAATACAATTCATGCCATTGACAAAAAAATGTGGCAGCATAGAAGCAAATATAGACCCTGTGCGTTGTACCAAAAAGGCAAATATACCACCAAATAAAAAGGCATATAATCCTTGTTGTAAATTTAAGTGCAATAGTGCAAACAAAAAAGAACTCATTACAATGGCTTTGATCCAGCCCAAATGCCGATAACCTGTCAATGCTGCCCCACGAAACAACAATTCTTCAAATAATGCAGGCTGTACTGCAATAAAAAGCAAAGATAACCAAATACTGTTGTTGCTAAGCGATGCCATAGCTTCTTCTGCAACATTTGGTTGCAGAGGTGATGTCAAAACAACCACAAAAGCCAAAAAAGGCAGTGAGAAAAAAGCAATCCCAATGGAGATAAAAGCATCTTTCCAATGCAAAGGATACAAAGAATAACAGTCTTTGATAGATTTCTTTTCGGTAATGGGATAAATCACAAGCAATGGTATAAATATAATACACTGTATCATGATGTTTAATAATATTGCTGGAATAAATGGAAAAATATTGGGCAACAACCATGATAATACATGAGAACAAACGATAAAATACAAAAATACAAATAAAAAATATTGATTGGTTCTTCTTGTCATAAAATACCTCCTACTACTTTCTATAAAGAAAAAATATCCCCTGTATCCAAATGGACAAAGGGGATACGGTTTTATGGTTCTGTGGATGTATCTGTGTTGTGATATTTTTTTTGATATTTGCGGTCAATATATTCATTGCAAAACATTTTGATTGCAGCGAATATAGGCACACCAATAAACATACCCAAAGGCCCGATTAAAGCGCCACCAATGATGACTGCCAATATAATCCACAAAGGACTGACGTCCAAAGAGTTTCCCAAAATTTTTGGACCCAAGAAATTGCCATCAAATTGCTGTAATGCAAGTATGAACAATCCAACCCAAACAGCGTGTAAAGGACTGATGAGTAATGTCAGTATGACAGCAGGGATACCGCCCAAAAACGGCCCGAAATAAGGTATCATATTTGTAACACCGATGATCAAGCTCAACACCAAAACAAGAGGTGCTTTTATGATTGTCAAACCAATAAATGCCAGTATACCAATAATCAAGGAATCTAACGCTTTGCCAACAATGAAGCTTTGGAAAATATGGTGGATACGACTGCAATTATAAAAAATACGTTTTGCAACTGTAGCATTTGTCAAAGCATATGTGATTTTTTGCATTTGGTTTTTGAAGCCTTCTTTGTCATACAGCATATAAAATGCAATAAATATTGCCATAATGCCATTGAATGCAGCACGTCCCACGCTGAACACATTGCCAATGATTGTTTCTAATATCAATGACATATCTTGTGTTGCACCCAGTAGAGGTTGTAATATATAGTCGATGAGCTGATTGACATCTTCCCCATCAATAAAATCCACTTGTGAAAACAATATTTCAATTTTGTTATTCAATGCCTCTGTATAGGCAGGCAGTTGTTTTGCAAATGTAATGACAGAAGATTTGACTTCTGGTATCAAATAAATGACAATCCATACCATACCACCAATGACAATGGTATATATCAATAATATGGCAATGGTACGGGTAGCACCAGGGTGTTTTGCGAACCAAGAATTCGCTTTTTTGGTATGTCGCTCAAAAAAGTTGATAAACGGATTGAGTATATACGCAATCATAAATCCCAATAAAAACGGCAAACATAATGTTTGTAATACAATAAAAAATCTGTGTATGCTGCTACTGATGGCAGGCAAATTGCCTATAATTTTTTCAAAAAGCACTGTTGCTGCCAATACCAAAAATACATATACTGCAATTTTGAAATAAAATTTGTCGGTTTTGTTGAAATTCCACTTTCTCAATATGGTGTTCTCCTTTGTAATGGTTTCATTGTTCTTTTATCATACTATGAAAAATAAAAAAGTGCTATAATATTTTCCTTAAAAATTTGTAAAGAATAAAAAATAATTATTTATTAAGAAAAACATAATATTTTCATACCAAAGCATTACATTTTGCATTGTACATTGACCTATATTTTTTGGTTGTTTATAATAAAAAATGAAAAATGGATTTTTGGGAGGTATGCACACATGGAAGAAAAAGAAATACAACAATTTGTAACAGATTTTGAAACCATTGAAAAAGAAATCGGAAAAGTTATCATTGGGCAAAAAGAATTGATACGTCATGTTTTGGTGGCAATGGTAGCAGGTGGCAATGTGTTGCTGGAAGGTATGCCGGGGCTTGGCAAAACACAGCTTGTCAAAGCCATTGGCAAAACAATGGGTTTGGTATTTTCTCGTATACAGTTTACACCCGATTTGATGCCTGCCGATGTGACAGGTACTACCATATTGACTACAGATGAACAGTGCAGACAATCTTTTTCATTTCGCAAAGGGCCTGTGTTTTCCAATGTTGTGTTGGCAGACGAAATCAACAGAGCAACACCCAAAACACAATCAGCACTTTTGGAAGCCATGCAGGAGCATACGGTGACAGGTGGCAATCACACATATACATTGGAAGAACCATTTTTTGTATTGGCAACACAAAACCCACTAGAAACAGAAGGAACATATCCTTTGCCAGAGGCACAAATGGACCGTTTTTTGTTGAAATTAGATGTGCCGTTTCCCAATAAATCAGAATTGATACAGATTGTGATGGCAACCACAAAAGAAGAAACACAAACATTGGAAACGGTTTGTAGTGGTGAAAAATTGTTGCGTATGCGAAAAATTGCAGAACAAGTGCCCATTGCAGAACCGGTTGCAGAATATATGATGGATGTCATATTGCAGACACACCCAGAATATGAAAATGCCCCAGAAGTTGTCAAACAGTATGTGCGATATGGTGCAAGTCCTCGTGGGGCACAGTCTTTGATGAAAGCGGCAAGGGTGTTGGCATTATTAGCAAAGCGGTATCATGTGGCATATGAAGATGTGAAACAAGTTGCAAAACCTGCGTTGCGGCATAGAGTATTTTTAAACTTTGAGGGCATTGCAGAAGGTAAAACAGCAGATGAAATCATAGAGGCGTTGTTGTGATATGAAAGATTTGAAAGAAGCATTGACAAAAGAGTATCTGGCAAAACTTGGGGCAATTTCCATTGCATTGCGACAAAAACTTTCTGTCAATGGGTATAGTGGGGCAAGGCGTTCCAGTGCAAAAGGCAGTTCTTTGGAATTTTCGGATTATCGAAATTATGTGGCAGGCGATGATTTGCGGCGTGTGGATTGGAACAATTATGCACGATTTGGCAAATTGTACTTGAAATTATTTTTGGAAGAAAAACAAGGGGCGGTCAATGTGTTTTTAGATGTCAGTGGTTCTATGCAACAAGATGATAAATTTTTGACTGCAAAAAAAATGGCAGCCTCTTTTGCATATATTGGATTACAAGGCGGTGATAATGTCAATTTGTTCTTGTGGGGGCAAGGTGTGATTGCAAAAAAACAAAATGTCATGCAAAAAGGGCGTTTTTTGGAACTGGTTTCTTTTTTGGACGAACAAACACCAAAAGGTGATACCTATTTTTATGATGCAATCAAAACTTGCGGCAATTTGCGTAGAGGCATTTCCGTTGTCATATCGGATTTTATGACGGACAGCCAAATCGAACAAGGTGTTGCATTGTTGCAACAAAAACGACAAGATGTCATATTGCTACAAGTGCTTTCGCAAGAAGAAGAAAAACCAAAAGGTGGGCAAGCACTGCGTTTGACAGACAGTGAAACAAACCATATACTAGATGTGGAACTGACAGGAGATGTGTTGGCATTGTATGAAAAAGCATTGCAAAAACATCGTACTACATTGGCAGAGTATTGCAAAAAGCGTGCAGTTGGGTTTTATTATATGACAGAACAACAAGATTGTTTGAAAATGATGTATCAAATATTATAGATTTGGAAAAAATAGGTTTGTATAGATATACAAACTTATTTTTATGACAAAATGCAAAAAAAATCAAACAAATATTACAAGAATATCATATAAATTCTTATATTTTTCTGAAACATTGGGAATATGCTTGAAAACAATATCAGTTTTCGATAAAATGAAAACGAAAAGAACCTGACCAAACAGGATTACCATAGGGGGTTAAATTTATATGAAAAAAAATCAAAAATGGACAAAAATCATACTGTCGGTGTTGACAGTGATTTGTCTGTCCGCTTGCGGTAGTGGGGAAAAAGAAGTAGAACCAGCAACACCACAACAGGGTGTGACCCTAGAAACAACACAACAAGAATTGCAAGAAACACAAAATTATACGGGGCATTTGCAAGTGGTTTCTAATCTGGAAAACGATAACACAAATATTGAAGCAAATATGGAAATGAATAAAGACCCATTGTGTATGAAAATTGAAGAAACCATGACATATGGCGAACAAACCACAAAAAATGTCACATATTTGAAAGGCACAGAAAGTGGTGCAGATATCTATCGCAATTATGGTGACCAATGGACGGAAATGTCATTTGGACAAGATGCAGCAATGGCATCGGTAAAAATTTATAATATACAAGAAAATATGCAGTTGGTTCTGGAATATGGCACAGAATGGACAGAAGATGAAAAAAGCGACAAAGAAGAAATTGTGTTCCACGGTAAATTGTCCGCAAAAGATGCCTTTGCCGTTGTGGAAGGTGGTCGGTTGTTGCAGTTGGCAGGTATGAGTGGTATGGCAGAAAAATATTATGCGAATGTGAACGATATTCCTGTAACATTTACCATAGACAGTCAAACAGGAAGACCAATCGCTTGTACCATGGATTTGGCAAATACATTGCAAGTGGTGACAAACAATGTGTTGCAGGAACTCAACAATGAAGGTACAAAAATTACTGTTGAAAAATATGACGTGATTATGGAGTTGTCAAAATGGAATGAAACACCAACCATTGAAATTCCAAAAGAGGCACAAACTGCCATCAATTATGAACAAGAAATTACAGACATGCAAAAAGATGCAGCAGCATAAAAAAAGACCAATTTGGTCTTTTTTTATGGGAAAGAACAAAAATGACAAAATTCAGAAAAAAGAATTGGCAAAGACTATGATTTCAAGCAAATATGCGATATAATAGGAAAGATTTGAATCAATTTCGTGAAAAAAACAAAAAAGGAGAGAATACAACATGATTGCAGCACAAGACGTAAGTTTGCAGTATGGCGGACGTGTACTGTTTAATGATGTAAACATCAATTTTACAAAAGGGAATTGTTATGGTTTGATTGGTGCAAATGGTGCCGGAAAATCTACATTTTTAAAAATATTGGCAGGAGAATTGGAGCCAAACAAAGGCTCTGTGTTTATTACACCTGGGGAAAGAATGGCAGTGTTAAAACAAGACCATTTCATGTTTGACGAATTTGGTGTTGTGGAAACGGTATTGTATGGACACAAAAGACTGTTTGATATCATGAAAGAAAAAGAAATATTATATGCAAAAGAAGATTTCAGTGATGAAGACGGCATCAAAGTTTCTGAATTGGAAGGTGAATTTGCAGAGCTTGACGGTTGGTCTGCGGAGTCCAATGCAGAAATATTGTTAAATGGTTTGGGTGTGACAAATGAATATCACTATTTAAAAATGAAAGAATTGACTGGTACACAAAAAGTGAAAGTACTGTTGGCACAGGCTTTGTTCGGCAATCCGGATATTTTGCTTTTGGACGAACCAACAAACCATTTGGATTTGCACGCCATCAAATGGCTGGAAAGCTTTTTGATGGATTTTGAAAATACCGTCATTGTGGTATCACATGATAGACACTTTTTGAACAAAATTTGTACCAATATTGCAGATATTGATTATGGTAAAATTACGATGTTTGTCGGAAACTATGATTTTTGGTACAGCTATACACAAATGACACAAAGACAGTTGAAAGACCAAAACAAACGTGTCGAACAAAAAATGAAAGAATTGCAGGAATTTATACAACGTTTCAGTGCCAATGCTTCCAAAGCAAAACAGGCAACCAGTCGTAAAAAATTGCTGGACAATTTACAAATGGATACCATAAAACCTTCTTCCCGCCGTTATCCGTTTTGTAGTTTCAAACAAGATAGAGAAGTGGGCAATGATGTTTTGCTTGTGGAAGGTATTTCTAAAACCATTGATGGGAAAAAAGTGTTGGATAATGTCAGCTTTATGGTACGCCCCAATGATAAAATTGCATTTGTGGGAAAAGATGAAATTGCAAGAACCACATTGTTCCGCATATTGATGGGAGAAATGGAACCTGACGCAGGGTCTTTCAAATGGGGTATTACCACAAAAACAGCATACTTCCCCAAAGATAACACAAAATATTTTGTGGATTGTGATGATTCTTTGATTGAATGGCTCAGACCATTTGCAAAAGAAGGTGAACAGTATGACGCCGATATTCGTGGTTGGCTGGGCAGAATGTTGTTCAGTGGCGAAGAAGCATTGAAAAAAGCAAAAGTCCTTTCTGGTGGTGAACGTGTGCGTTGTATGCTGTGTAAAATGATGATGAGTGGTGCAAATGTGATGATATTGGACGAACCAACAAACCATTTGGATTTGGAATCCATTACCGCAGTCAATGAAGGTTTGATGGAATATAAAGGAACATTGCTGTTTGACTCTCATGACCATCAGTTTACACAAACCATTGCAAATAGAATTATTGAAATTCTGCCAAATGGTATCATTGATAGAGAAATGACATTTGATGAATATATCGAAAATGAAGACATTGACGCATTGCGTGCAAAAATGAGTGGGGAGGCGTAAACATCATGATAAACGGAAAAATTGATTTGAGAAGTGATACGGTAACTGTGCCAACCGATGAAATGCGACAAGCTATGTGTACCGCAGTTGTGGGTGATGATGTGTATGGTGATGATGTCACTGTGAATGCGTTAGAAGCATTGGCGGCAGAAATGATGGGCAAAGAGGCAGGACTTTTTGTGCCAAGTGGTGTGATGAGCAATCAACTTGCATTGTTTACACATGCAAACCGTGGCGATGAGGTGATATTGCCCGATAATTGTCATATTGTTTCTCATGAAGCAGGAGCAGCGGCAATTATTGCAGGAGTACAACTGCGTACTGTGCAAAATGTGGCTGGTGAAATGCCTTTGGATATTTTGGAAAGTTATATCCGCAAAGATGCAAATGATATTCACCAACCCAAAACAGTATTGATTACATATGAAAATGCAGACTCTGATGGACAGGTGAGAGATTTGGCATATATGAAAAATGTCAAAGCATTGGCGGATAAATATCATTTGCCGATTCATTTGGACGGGGCAAGAATATTCAATGCGGCAACTTATTTGGGTGTAGATGTCAAGGAAATGACACAATATGTGGATACGGTTTCTGTATGTCTTTCCAAAGGTTTGTGTGCCCCTGTTGGTTCTGTTTTGGTAGGTAGTGCAGACTTTATTGCACAAGCAAGAAGAAAACGTAAAATCATTGGTGGTGGTATGCGGCAAGTGGGAATATTGGCAGCAGCAGGTAAAATTGCATTGACTGAAATGACAAAACGTCTGCAACAAGACCATGACAATGCGGCATATATGGTAGAAAGAATGAAAGAAATCAAAGGAATTACCGTTTTGGCAGAACGTCAACAAATCAGTATGGTATTTTTTTGTTTACAAGATTATCCTTTGACATCTGCGGAGTTGGTCGCTTATTTGGCAAAACATGATGTGATAATCAATGGTGAAGATAATGGTGTGATGCGTTTTGTGACACACAAATATGTATCCAAAGAAGAAATTGACAAAGTTGTGGAATTGATGAAAAAAGCAAGCGTTTGATGCTGTATTGTATGCCATGATTGGCATCCATATATCTTTTTTATGGAGGAAGATTATGTATTTTACAGATGAATTTTGGCAAACAATCAAAACATTATATAATGTAGAAACATTACAAGGATACACAGTACAAGAAATCCAAGCGATGCAAAAAATGTGTGGCACATTGCCAAAAGTATTGGAAGAATTTTATCAAACAGTGGCAAAGACGCCCGCTTTTCATTGTGTACAAGATAAATGGATAACACCAGAATATTATCAGAAACACCCAGAAACATGGCATCAAGAAGATATGTTGTTGTTGCTTGCAGAAAATCAATGGGTTTGTTGTGCAGGTATCAAAAAGGAAGATTTGCATTTGGATAATCCGCCTGTGTATGTGACAGAAGATAACAAACAATATTTTTTATCTGCACAAACGACAAGTGAATTTATAGCAGCCGTATTGTTGTATCAAGCCTCCTTTGCCATGAAATATGTATTTGATGATATTTTATGGCTCGACCAAGAAAATTTTGAAAAATTAGAGGAAAAATTTGAAAGATATCCTTTTATGTTCCAAAATTGGCTCAGTGCTGAGAAGATTGTTTGTTATTATTATGCCCCAGACCATTTGGTCAATGTTTGGGATTTGGGTGGGCAGTGGCAGATGTTGTATGGTGCAACAAATGAAGCCGCATTTGAAAAATTGCATGAAGATTTGGCAGATTTGGGTGAATCAGTGTGAGCACAAATATATCATACAATACAAAAATGACACATACGAAAAGTATGTGTCATTTTGTAATTTCACATTATACCAAAAGTATCTGTTTTGTGTCGTTTTGTGACGAGAAAAATTTGAAAAAAAATCTCCCGAAAAATAAAGCAATAGTGATATATTTTGCATATGATTTTTATAGAAAACACAATATTTCTGCATTTTGTAAACCATATAGTAATTCGTTATGGGATTTCTATATTTTTGATAAAACTTATGAAATATGGATATAGAAATTTGTTTGATAAATGGATAAAAATGATGTTGTAAAAATGTTTATTTACAGATATACTGAATGATAAAGATTTGATGAAGCACTTTTGCAAAAAAACAGGGGGAATATGATGATACCATACACATTAGACACCATAGAACATGACATTATAGAATGTATGAAAAAATTGGTGAATGCATTATCAGAAAAAGACTATGATGGATTTTATGCATTGTTGGATGCGTCTGTTTGGACTTTGGAAGACTTGAAAGAATTTGCAGAGCTGAATTTAGAAATGGCTATTGATAAATTTGGCACACCGTTACATCATGTGGAAAAAGCAGGCACATATGACCAGTGTGCATTGTATGAATTTGATGACGATACTGGTTTTGCTGTGGATTATGATTTGACAACAGATGGAGATTGGAACGATTGGACATTGCAGATGGAATTTTTGTATGATGGAGATTTTTTGAAAGTCATTTTATCAGATATTCATATTTTATAAAATGTAATACAAAAAGGTGTTGACAAACACTTTTTTTTGTAGTATGATAATCGGGCAAGTCAAAAGCATATGCGGATGTGGCGGAATTGGCAGACGCGCTAGATTCAGGTTCTAGTGGACATTACGTCCGTGCAGGTTCAAGTCCTGTCATCCGCATCAAACAAAAAAGGACTACATTTTTGTAGTCCTTTTTTGTTGTCAAAATATCATAGAAAATAGAGGCTATATATGTTTTCAGAAATTGATTTCAAAAATGGTGTCATCACATATTGCGAATGGGAAGACATAAAAAAAGAGGATTTGTTACAAGTCAAATATGGGCCACATGTGTTATTGGACTTGGGTTGGTATGATACAAAAAAAGCGTATATCATCTATGTGATTGTAGATTTTTGTTGGGAAAATCCAAAAATAAAAATACATACCAAAAATAAAAAAGATATGTTGCAACAGTTACAGATTACTATTGATGATATTGTGTCTGGAAATTTCGATATTTAACAAGCACATAATGCTGTGTATATTATATTGCGAATGTCATCTGGTGTTTGTCCCAATACGACTGCCAATTCTCCATACACAAATTGTTCTGCTTGTTTCAAAAATTTTTGTTCTGTTTGGGGAATGGGTTTTCCATCTTTGCGTAATTGTTCTGTTTTAAGATACAATGTTTTGACCAGTTGCAGACATTGTACAAAGTCATGTGTTTCCAATATTTTGGTATATTGTGCAGCATTTTGTCTGGCATCTTTGGTAATGTATGTGGTGGCAGGCAATTCTGCAATGTGTTGCAAACAAGATTTTGCTTCTGCAATAGATATAAGGGGACGCATGAATGCTTGTGAATGTATAAAAACATGTATGGTTTGTGCGGCAGAAAATAAAGGTTCCAATGTATAATATTTTTTATCTTGGTTGTTTGTTTGTGACAAGGTGGAGATGTCTGTGATACGACAAGCACCTGTATGATGATATATGACAATATCATTTTTTTGATACATACAAAACAGCTCCTTTCATAGGCTTTTGTATCCAGTGTTTCCCAGAAGGGCTGTTTTTATGCAAAAAGACAAACAAATACCCCTTTTTCAAAAAAAGGGGTTTTGCATTAAAGAGATAATACAAGTTTTTGACGCATTGCTTCGATTTGTGCATCGGTTAAATCAAGTGGGTTGTATGCAATGGTAATGCCATCGTTTTCATAACGTGGAATGAGATGCAAATGGAAATGGAATACGGTTTGTCCTGCAATGGTACCATTATTTTGCATGACATTCATGTGTGAAAACCCTAAAATATCTTTCATCTGTCTTGCGATTTGTGCTGCCAATTTGAACAATCTGCTTGCTTTGTCAGGGTCGATTTCAAAAATATTGGCAACATGTTCTTTTACCAATATCAAAACGTGCCCTTCATTGGCAGGAAAACGGTCTAATATGACTTTGAACTCATCATTTTCATATAATGTGGCAGAGCCAAATTTACCAGAAACAATGTTGCAAAAAATACAGTCGTCCATCATGAATCTTCCTTTCTGAATATACTTTTGTTACAGTATAGCACGAAAGAAAGTGTATTGCACAGATTTTTAACAAAAATATTTGCTGTGTAAATAGGGAAAAACATTTGCATGACTTTGTTTGTCTGTCAATATTTCAAAAAAGATATCTCGTAAATCATTATGTGGTACACAAAGCAAAAAATTGCAGTAAAAATCACAACAATCCAATTCCTGTAAAAATGTTTCTTCTATATAGTTTTTGGGGTCTGTGATTTGTGTGTGGGTGTATGCATGTTGTATATCAGGCATTTTTGGTGCTTTGCCTGTGATGATATAGTATGCTTCTCGTAACTGTTTGCAGTGTTTTTTTTCATCTAAATACATGGATTTGAGGATGTTTTCAGCAGGCTGCAATATATCGATTTCTGTCATAATATGATGGTAACGCTCCATTAGTTGTGTGGTGTCTTGCAAAGCCAATTCCAACAACGACAATAAACGTTTGTCAGATGCCAATTCTGTTACAGAGGGATTTTGTGCCACATCTTCTCTTATGGAAATATTTTTTTGTGGATTGCGGTTATATGGATACATGATGTTGTCGCTCCTTTTTATGCAAATATGTTTTTTATATGGATATGCAAAAAAGGTAAAATACTTTCTTGTTTTTGGAATATTCTTTTGCAAATACTTCTTTTCGTATTTACATTTTTTTGTTATGATACAAGTGTTGTATGAAACAATACAAAATGGTATAAAAATAACAAAAAGAATATGGATTGGGTGAAAATATATGAGACGAATTGTATTGACAGGCGGCGGCACAGCAGGACATGTGACACCGAATTTGGCACTTTTGCCCGTGTTGCAGGCAGAAGGCTGGGAAGTCATTTATATTGGTTCTGAAAACGGCATTGAAAAAAGCTTGATGGAAGATGCAGGTGTGCCATATTACAGCATTGCAACAGGAAAATTAAGACGGTATTTGTCAAAACAAAATATCACCGATATGTTTCGTGTGGTAAAAGGGGTACAAGAAGCAACAAAACTACTCAAAAAACTAAAACCAGATGTTGTATTTTCAAAAGGTGGTTTTGTGGCTGTACCTGTGGTGTTGGGGGCAAAAAGAAATGGTATTCCTGTCATCATACATGAGTCAGATATTACGCCTGGTTTGGCAAATAAAATTGCTATGCCGTTTGCAAAAGTGGTTTGTACCACATTTCCAGAAACGGTGCAATATACAAAAGGAAAAGGTGTGCATACAGGAACGCCCATTAGAAAAGAATTGTTTGAAGGACAAAAAGAAAAAGGCTTGCAAAAATGTGGTTTTACAGGGCAAAAGCCCGTTGTGATGTTGATGGGGGGCTCTTTGGGTTCTGTGAAATTGAATGATTGCTTGCGGGAAATACTGCCAAAATTATGTCAAGATTTTGATGTCATTCATTTGTGTGGCAAAGGGCATTTGGAGCCAAAATTGAAAAAACAGCAAGGGTATTGCCAATTTGAATATATTTCAGAAGGTTTGGCAGATTTGTTTGCGGCAGCAGATGTTTTGATATCTCGTGCAGGCAGCAATTCCATATCAGAATTTGCAGCATTGCAAAAGCCGCATTTGCTCATTCCACTTTCTGCAAAAGCCAGCAGAGGCGACCAGATATTAAATGCTGCGTCTTATCAAAAACAAGGGTTTGCTATGGTATTGGAAGAAGAAAATCTAACAGGAGAAGCCATGGAGCAAGCTGTGCGAAATTTATATGAAAATAGACAACAATATTGCAAGGCAATGGCAGAAAGTACACAAAAAGACGGTGTAGCGGCGGTTATGGCACAAATTACAAAGGTGTAATGGTTTTTTCCATTACACCTTTTTGATGGGTTATTTTAAATTTTCGGGATTTAAACATTCCAATGCAGGTATGACAAAACGTCCGTCTTTGCGAATTAACACATCATCAAACCAAATTTCACCACCACCATATTCTGGCGTCATAATCAATACCAAATCCCAATGGAGTGCGGATTTGTTACCATTGGGGGCATCGTCATAACAATTTCCTGGTGTAAAGTGAATACTACCCATGATTTTTTCATCAAACAATATGTTGTTCATGGGTTTTGTGATATAGGGATTGACACCGATGGCAAATTCGCCGACATATCTTGCACCTTCGTCTATAGCAAATATTTTTTTCAGACGTTCTTTATCGTTTCCGTCACAGTCTATGATTTTGCCATTTTCAAATGTCAACTTGACATTTTCAAATGTAAAGCTGTTTTGTTCTGATGGTGTGTTGTATGTGATGACGCCGTTTACAGAATTTTTGACAGGGGCGGTGTATACTTCACCATCTGGAATGTTGCAACTGCCTGCACATTTGACAGCAGGAATGTCTTTGATAGAGAATGTCAAATCTGTGCCTTTTGCAATCAAACGCACTTTATCTGTGCGGTTCATCAAATCTACCAAACTATCCATGGCGTTTGACATTTTGCCATAATCTAAATTGCAGACATTGAAATAAAAATCTTCAAAATCTTCTAAACTGGTATGTGCAGACTGTGCCATGCTATTTGTTGGATAACGCAATACCACCCATTTTGTATGTGGCACACGTATGTCATGGTGTACGGGAGAAGAATACAAACGATTGTATAAATCTTGTTTTTCCATGGGGACATCTGCTTGTTCTGTGATGTTGTCTTCTCCTCTGACACCGATAAAAGCGTCCATTTGTTTCATCAAAAGGCTATCTGCTTCTGCCATCAGTTTCATTTGTTCTTCTGTGGCACCCAGCAAAAGCTCACGCTCCAAAGAATTGGTCATCAACTGTAAAAATGGTGTGGCACCGATTTTGTATGTTTCTTTGATAATGGCTTTCACCAATGGTGCAGGGTGTATACCGTTTTGGTGTATCATCAATTTTTCGCCTTTTTGCAAACGGCAAGAATGATGTACCAAATTATATGCTAATTGTTCTAATCTAGGGTCCATTTGATTTACTCCTTTCTGTTGCTTCTGAATACTACATTATTTATTTTACCCTTTTTTTCGGAAATACGCAAAATTTTTTCAACAAAAATTTGACAATGTAAAAAAGGGTAGATACAATGAGTAAAAAGAAAGGCGGTGTGGTCATATGCGTGTGGCTTTGCCCACAAAAGATGGTCAGATTTTTTTGCAATATGATAAAGCAAAAGAATTTACAATATATGATGTGGAGATTGAGTTGGTAAAATCCAAAGAAATTGTGCTTTTGGAGGATATGCAAATATCAGATTTTTTGGAAACACAACATATCAATGCCGTGATTTGTGCCGATATTCGTTCCGCAGGAAAAGTACTTTTGCGTACCAAACGGATTGAACTAATATATGGTGTAACAGGGATTACAGATGATGTGATGGTGCGATATTTGAGTGGAGAGGCACTTGGCACAGTAGAAGAAAATGCATGGTTGCGTCTGGAATTAGATGGAAAGATAAAGGAGGATATATGATACTGGAACGTTTTTTTCCCGATTTGTATATCAAATCGGTGTATGAATTGCCTTTGGAAGTATTACAACAAAAAGGAATTAAAGGGCTTGTGTTTGATATTGATAATACCATTGCCCCTTTTGATGTGGCAGAACCAGATGAGGCATTGATAGATTTTTTTGCAAAATTAAGAAAAATGGGTTTTCGGATTTGTATTCTTTCTAATAACAATAAAGCACGTGTGCAGTTGTTTAACCGTAATTTGAAAACATTGGCTGTATACAAAGCAGGAAAACCGGGTACAAAAAAAGTAAAGCGGGCATTGGAAAAACTCTATATTTCTCCACAAAATGCTGCCATTGTGGGTGACCAAGTGTTTACAGATATGTGGTGTGGACATCAGGCGGGGATGTATTGTATTATGACAGCCCCTATTTGTGAACGTGATCAGTTTGTGACAAAAATCAAAAGAGGTTTGGAACGTTGTGTCATGCGTGTATATTTCAAAAGAAACGGCATAAAATAAGCAAAATCTGTTTTTTTCGTAATTTGTGTATTGAAAAATGAAACATTTTCCATTAAAATAAAAAAGGATATGCTTATTTTTCAGAATAAGGTATAAAATAAACAAGTAAATGTTTGCAGAGAAAATTTCTGCAACAAAATTTTGAGGAGGAAAATATACATGATTTCTGCAGGTGAACTTAGAAATGGCGTAACCATGGAATACGAAGGCGACGTATACAGCGTATTGGAATTCCAGCACGTAAAACCCGGTAAAGGTGCGGCTTTTGTACGTACAAGATTGAAAAACTTGAAAACAGGTGCGGTAGTTGAAAAAACATTCCGTCCTACTGAAAAAATGTCCAAAGCACATATCGACAGACAGGATATGCAATATCTGTACAGCGATGGCGAATTGTTCCATTTCATGAACAACGAAACATTTGACCAAATTGCAATCAATGCAAGCGATGTGGGCGATGCATTGGAATTTGTAAAAGAAAATGAAACAGTTAAAATTTTGTCCCATAATGGCAAAATTTTCGGTATTGAGCCCCCTCTGTTTGTAGAATTGGAAATCACACAAACAGAACCCGGTTTTGCAGGCAATACTGCACAAGGTGCAACAAAACCTGCGATTGTGGAAACAGTTGCTTCTGTACAAGTACCTTTGTTCATCAACCAAAATGAAATTATCAAAATTGATACTCGTACAGGGGAATACTTGGGTAGAGTAAATAGCTGATTTTTTCGATGTAGTATCAGAAAGGGGCATAAACCATGGAATATTTTGAAAAAAAAATCACATATTTGCGGGGTCTTTGTGACGGCAGTGGTTTTGACCCTGACACCAAAGAAGGAAAAATACTGCATGGCGTGATGGATATTTTGGAAGATATGGCGTTTATGTTGGAAACTTTTTTGGACGACGAAGATTTGGAAGAAATGCAGATAGATGATGAAGATGATGCGGAAGAACCTGTATACTTTTACTCTTTTATCTGCCCAAGCTGCGGGGAGGAAATCGACGTAGACGAAGAAACGATGGAAGCAGAACGGGAAATTGCCTGTCCTGGTTGTGGCAATGCAATTCCGATGGGAACCATTGATTTGGACGAATTGAAGTTTTAATAAAAAAGTATGATGAAACTTGGTTTCATCATACTTTTTTATATGGTGTTCTAAAATTTTGCAATGACCAATGTATCATTTTCTGCAATGGTTGTGTTGCCATCCGGGATAATGGTTCGTTTTTGATGACGTATCATCACAATCAACATATTGGGCGGCAAAGACAAATCTTTTAGTTTTTTGCAGTTCCACTTATGGTTTTTGTCAATCACAATTTCATACAGCGTCATATTTTCACGGTCTTGGAAAGCCTGCCCTGACAATACCAGCAAATCACCAGATAATATGGTGGTGTTGCCGTTTGGGATTAAAGAAGTGCCATTGCGTAATATCAGTACAATCAAAAGTTCTTTGGGTGTGACAATATCTTTTAATGCGTGGTTGACCCAATGGTGGTCTTTTGTCATACTAATTTTGATAAACGTGATGTCGCTTTCTTCTTGATAGTCTGTGAATGTTTTTCGTACATCGATAGTATCATCAATCATATGCAAACGACGGGCAACAACAGGCAGGAGTGTTCCTTGCAACAATATGGAAAGTAATACCACACAAAACACCAAATTGAATAAATTGTATTCCATAGAAATACCACTTAACATGGCTTGTATGGCAAATACGATGGAAGCAGCACCACGCAAACCTGCCCAGCAAACCAAACCAATCTGTGAGGCAGATGAGCGAAAAGGCAATAAGACAGCAGAAATGGCAAGGGGTCTTGCAAGAAATGTCAAGCACAACATGATACACAAAGACGGAAAAAATACGACAGGCAATTCCGATGGTGTCACCAAAAGTCCCAGCAAAAAGAATATCAGTATTTGTGCAACACCTGTCAAAACATCAAAAAATAACACCAAATCCCGTTTTTTTGGCAAATAAGAATTTCCCAACACAATTCCGCACAAATATACACTCAAATAGCCATTACCACCCAATACCGATGGTATGGCATAAGCCAGTATGGCACAAGCAAATAGAAATATGGTATTGCCTTGTGCAACATAAAATGTAAAACGGTTTAATATCCATACTGTCAACCGAGCAATCAAAAAACCACATAAAACACCAATCACAATTTGTTTTAACAATAAAATCGGTACAGAAATTGCATTATTTGATAACATGCTCAGAAAAAGCAGTGTCAACATATAAGATACGGGGTCGTTGGAGCCGGATTCCAATTCCAGCATGGAGGCAGTGCCATCTTTGAGATTTAATTTTTTGGAGCGTAGTATGCTAAACACAGAAGCAGCGTCTGTGGAGGACATGACAGAGCCAATCAGCATACTTTCTATCCAGCCGATGTGTAAAACAATATGCACAAAACTCCCAACAACGACAGCAGTCAATATGACACCACCCGTGGATAATAATATGGATTTTGCGACAACAGGTTTTGCCGTTTTGATATTGGTGCCAAAACCACCATAAAACATAATGAATATTAAGCTGGCAGAACATAATACTTCAGATATACGATAATTGTCATAGGCGATATTGAAAATGCCGTCAACACCAAACAACATACCCAAAAGCAAAAATACCAATAATGATGGTACCCCCAAAATATGCGTGAAACGGTGTATGAGAATACAAACAACCATCACAACACCACAAAGCAGTAATATTTCATTCAAAATGTATCCCTCCTATCTACAAAAATGTGCTTTTTTGCTATGATACAAAAAAATGATATGTTTTGCAATTCTTTCCCTCAAATAATTGGATAAAAACAATATAGAACAAACAAATGCCGCATACGAAAATTATGTTTTCGTGTGCGGCATTTGTTTTTGCCATTTAATCTTTGAAATAAATTTTGCCGTTTTCTACTTTTGTGATGACAGCCAGAGAGTCTACCAAATAGCCAGCATCACGCAATTTT
>CAJMNV010000007.1 GCA_905214825.1 uncultured bacterium
ACAACGAGATATATATCTCCCAACAACGAGATATATATCTCCCAACAACGAGATACGTTCCTCCCAATAAAACCGTCAAAAACCGTTAAAAAATCAATATTTTTGTACCTACTAAGTATTTTAAATAATTAAAAATATTACACAAATAAGAAGAAAAAAAAGAAGTAAAAAAAGTAACTCAATTTCTCTTCTTTTTTTGTTTTGTACGTTAATTTGGAATATGTTTCTGTTTTTAAATACAATACAAAAGACACCAATCTAACCACTTAACAACAATACACCATTGTATATATCTCAAATTCGTCCATTATGCCCCATATAAGCAATTTTAGTAACAAAGAAATGGAAATCATTGTCTAACACAAAAACTGCCTTATTTGCCACATAAAACGCAAAATAGAACACAATCCATAATTTAATTTTAATTTAATCTATCCCATCTGCAAATATTTTTGGGAATACTTTTTTCATTACACGTCATATTGACAAAAATGGAATATTATATTATTGTGTGTACAGTGTGTATGATGTGTATAGTAAGTATAATATACATACTATACACATTGTATATATTATACACACTATTATTCTAAGGAGTTGGAAAGCATGGGAAAAATCATATCTTTCGCAAATCAAAAAGGCGGTGTCGCCAAAACAACCAGTACATACAACATAGGAGTTACACTAGCCCAAAAGGGAAAAAAAGTGCTTTTGATTGACCTGGACAGTCAGGCAAGTTTAACAATCAGTGCAGGCTTAGAACCATTTGCATATGAAAAAACGATTGTGACATTGCTCAAAAAAGAAGGTACACCAATTACAAAATGTATCCAACCATTGCAACACAATTTAGATATTTGTACTTCCAGATTAGAGTTGGCACAATTAGAAATGGAAATGATTGGGCGTACTATGAGAGAAACAGTACTAAAACGTGCCTTACAATCCATTCAAGAACAATATGATTTTATTCTTGTTGATTGTCCACCACAGCTCAGCATATTGACCATCAACGCTTTGGCGTGTTGTGATTATGTAATTATTCCTGTTAAAACAGATTATTTGGCTTATCGTGGTGTAGAATTGTTAATGGATAGCATTGCAGATACAAAGGATTTAATCAATCCAAAATTGTCGGTTCTGGGTGTAATTGCCACAATGTATGAAAAACGAGTGAAAGATGATAATGAAATTTTGCAAGCATTGGATAAAAATTACAATGTGATTGGTGTTATCAAAAAAATGGCGATTGTAAAACGAGGTGTATATGACGGTCGAAGCGTTAGCCAACAAAATCCACATAATGATGTTGCAGTAGAATATAATAAAATCAGCGATTATATTTTGTCGAAAGGAGAACAATAATGGGGTTTGCAGATAGAGAAGAAAAACGAAAAACAATGGGTGTTGCAAGAGCTATGATTTCAGAACAACCAAAACAAGATACCAATGAAGGTAGGCCAAAATCAGAAAGAGAAATAAAAAAACGATATAATGCTATGCTATTGCCTAGTTTGTACGAAAAGATAAGGTGTGTTGCCTATGTGGAACGTCGAAGTATTAGCGAGATTATTGCAGAATGTCTTGAAAAATATTTAAAAGAGAATAATGACAAATTAAAACAATATGACAAGCTGAAAAAAGATTAAGCAGAAAAAAAGCGGGATTTCTCCCGCATTTTTTATTTTTTTACCAGTACTGGGATACTGCCCTGAAAAGTCACGCAATACCCTAACAATTCTGCAACATCACGAATTTTGATATAATTGTTTCCCTTATACAAAATACGCTGTATTTCATGCGTTTTCCCATCTACAATGATTTTACTTTGTTCCACCTTGTACCCCTCTTTCTGTGGTTGTTTTGGTTGTTTATAATTCTGCCCAAAATACGAACAAACACCTTTGCAAATTGCTTCTGCAATCGTTCTGCGGTAACTGTCCGAACGCAACAATTCGGCTTCTTTTTTGTTTGTCATAAATCCACATTCCACCAATACCGCAGGCATTTTTGTGCTGTTTAGGATATACAAATTTGGATTTTCTTTCACGCCTCTGTCATGTAATCCAGTTGCTTTTACCAGTTCTTTTTGAATGGCTTTCGCTGCCGAAAACGTCTTTTTGTCTTTCATCGTACAAACAAATGTTTCTATGCCATTCGCACCGTTCCAGCTGTTGCCATAGGCATTTGCATGGACGCTAATATGTAAATCACTGTTTGCATGGTTTGCCCGTTTGGCTCTTACAGAAAGCGGAATATCATTGTTCTCTGGTGATGTTTGCACAACCGCAAACCCACACCGTTTCAATGCAACTTCCAAATACCCTGCCACAATTTTATTAAATGCATTTTCTTTCATGACGCTGCCATCAGCAAATTTCGGCGTGCGTTTTCCGGGCGTTTCTGCACCATGCCCATCATCAATAGATATTTTTATCACATTTTCTCTCCTTTCCAATCCAATTTTTTATAATATAAAAAAAGGGACAGAAGATACTGTCCCTTTTTTCATTATAATTTATGATTATCTTTTAACCCTTTGCTGGTCGGTTCTACAAACACACCCAGCACAGCCAATGCTGTTGTTCCCAATAAAAAAGGATTTTTCAGCACATCCAAAATAGACTGCATCAAAATCCCCCAATCTGTGAACATTTCTGCTTTCATGCCTGTGGCAGTCAACACTACACCAACCAATCCTACCCAAAACCAAGGGTTTTTAAATCTGTCTTTATTCATTTCATCACCGCCTTACGGTCTTTCAAACGGTGCAGGTCTGGTATAGCTTTCTTTGCCAGGGGCATGACGCACGCCATCAGAAAGCCATTCTCTGCACACATCCACACAATACATACCCTTGTCTTTTGTTCTGAAAATATCTCTTGTAAATTTCTCAATGTTTCCGTTTGACAATACCCTTTGCCCGCTGCCAATACGTTCAAATGGATACGAATTACTTGTCCAACCAAAATCTTTTTGCAATTCGCCAACAAATGCGGAACCGTCCCAAAAGCTGTAGATATTCTGCCCGTTCACGTGTGCTTCAACGTGCAAATTTGCATCTGGTTTTCCGTTTTTTGTCAATGTGCCGTTCTGCTCGATACGATACACATTTCCGTATTTTTTACATTCTCTTACTGCAAAATCTTTTTTTGTCATACGATATCTTCCTTTCTTTTTTAAAAAATTTTCGTTATGTATCAAAAACACCTTGTTTATGGTGCTTTTTGCAAAAGTATCAGTTCTTTTTCAATATCATGTATCTTTGCTTCCAGCGTTGTAACTCGTTCTCCAAGACGTGTTGTTCCATTCAAACGTCGGTCTTGTTCTGTTTTCAATTCCTCATCAATTTCTTTTTTGAAATCATTGATATGATTTTCTAATTTTTGAATAATTTCTTTCAATTCTTTTTCTTTTTCGTTGTTTTCCTTTTCCAACCGTTCCATGTTTTTATTTAGATTGTTACATTCTTCTGTCAATCTGGTTAATGCATCTGTTAATGGTGTAAGAAATTTAATTGCACCAACCACAAAACTTGCGAGTGTCCCAATCCCGACCACAATTTCCCAACTCATAACCTCCACCCCCTTTCTCCTATTTTTGGGGTATAAAAAAACAACATAGTTTTTTGCCATGTTGTTTGTTTATGCTTGATTTTGTAACATCCCTGTCAATTCCTTATATCATACACAAAATCCGAAGCAAATATCGTAAAGATAGCTGGCATTATTGGCGTCGCCTTCTCCTTTGATGTCGACGAAGCAAAAACTTCTTGAACCAGGACCGAGAGAACGTTGCCACCAAGCCGACTTATCCCCTGCGTCGTTTTCCTTAATCCGATTGCCTGCGGTAGCGAAATATTTATACTGCGTCCCTTCGTTTCCGTATGACTCAATCTTTGACCCAAATATTTCTTGTTCTGAAAACAAGAACAATTTCATTGCAGTTGTTACAATCTCATGATTTGAATAACCATCTGTTGCAGTTTTCTTATTCACCATCTTAATAACCGACTGTAGATCAGCAGGCAGACTGTTAAACATGGTATTTTGCAAAAATGTATACATTGCAGAACCTGTAAATCCACCTTTGTTTGAAGCTGAGTAATTCATACCATGATCAAGTTTATTATCCATGGCATTTTTCATCCCAAACGTGATACCAGCTTTGCCACCAGATTGCAGATCATCATGATCAAAACCCATAATAGCGAAAGTAAATGTTTTGCCATTGATAACAATATCTTTTGTATCGCCAACTTTCCAGATTGTCGAGGCTTTTCCAGTTGCAGAAGCTTCTGCAATTTGTGCCCAGCTATTTGCTGAAAGGGTCGGATTATACACTTTGGATACAACGCTAATCTTTTTATTCTCTGGTGCATTATGATTTGTACCGTCTGCCACACTGACCGTAATGGTTGTATGTCCGGTTGTTTTTGGTTGTATAGTGATGGTTGTTCCGCTGACACTGCATGTGGCAATGTTGGAATGTTGCGATGTTGCACGGATAGCCCCATCGCCTGTACGGGATACTGTAACGGTTTTTTCACCATATACGTTGTTGACACTGATTTGTGTTTTACTCAACGACAAATTGCATTCTGCTTTTGCGATATTCCAATATACAATTTTTGCCGTTGTCACGCCATCACTCCACTTGTAGTTTGATTTTGGCGTAAATGTTGCTGTATATGTACCTGCATTTACGGCGTAAGTCGTACCACCTGGTATCAATTTTTGACTGTCGTAGTTGCTCCATGATGGTGATAACGTAGAGCCAGTATATTTCAAACTGCCACTTTGTGCAGGCACAGCCACAACGGCTCTTTCAATCGTCCAGGAAACGTTTTTCGCAGATGTGCTACCATCACTCCACGCATAGCCTGCTTTTGGCGTAAATGTTGCCGTATATGTTCCAGCATCTATGCCATCAGTCGTACCGCCCAATGTCAATTTTTGGCTGTCATAATTGTTCCATTTTGGTGAAAGACCAGAACCGTTATATACTAAACTGCCGTTTTGTGTAGGCAATGTAATTGTTTCATTTTGAATTGTCCAAGAAACATTTTTTGCCGTTGTACTGCCATCACTCCACTTGTAGTTGTCTTTTGGTGTAAACGTTGCTGTATATGTACCCACATTTATGGCGGAAGTCGTACCGCCAAGTGTCAATTTTTGACTGTCATAGTTGTTCCATGATGGTGATAGCGTAGAACCAGTATATCGCAAACTACCGCTTTGTGTAGGCAATGCCACAACGACCCTGCCAATCGTCCATGGTACGGAAGCAGGCGTTTGTGTGCCATTGCTCCATTTGTATTTTCCTTTTGGTGTAAATGTTGCCGTGTATGTGGCTGCGTTCGTGCCGGAAGTCGTCCCACCCAATGTCAATTTTTCGCTGTTGTAGTTATCCCATGTTGGGGACTGTACAGAACCGGTGTAGGTCAAACTGCCGCTTTGTGATGGCAGCACACCAATGACATAAAACAAATTGTCCATCGTTTCCAATGCTTTCTCCGCTATTTCCAATGCCTTTGCTGCTTTGATTGCCACATTATCAATGGCATCTTGCACATTTGTTGCATTTAATTTTTGATTGTCTGTATATATAATTTTTTTTGCAATATGATTGTTTTCATTTTCTTTCAACACTTCATCAATTTTTGTAAAATTTTCATTTAATTTTGTGATATCTGCCTCATCGTCCAATGATGGCAAATTCAAATGATAATTTGGTGTAATTGCCATTTCACCTTTTGTTTCTTTTGTTTCATGCACGCAAATTCCATTTCTTTTTCCATCAGTTGTAGATTGTAATAGGCTTTCTATGCGTTCGCCTTTTCGTTGTCCCCATGTTTTTGTTTTGACTGTTTGCCAGGTTTTACATTTGTTTTTTAAATCTCCCCATGTGTTGTATTTTAGTATGATGGTATACGCCAAATGTGCAGGTTTGATTTCTTCAAGAACTCTTTTTAAGTCATCAATATCTTGTCCCTGTTGCAAAACCTCCAAAAAATGGACTTCAAAGCGATATTCTGCATTGACTTCAAATACCGCAACTTTTCCTTGCAAAAATTTTTCGGAAACTTCTTTAACTGTGATAGGGCGTGTTGTGTCTGTTCCGCCCATACGTGCCATGATTGTTGCACGTCTGGTTGTCTCGTTTTTTGTTGTATCTACAGCTAATCCATACATGATTTCCCATGCCGCAAGACCCCATGTTGCAGTATTCAAATGCAACTGTTTTTGCATATCTTCTGCCGTGTTTGTCACCTTTTTTGCTTCATTATCGAATACTTCTTGCAGTTCCACAACAGGAACAGATTTCTTATAATTTTCCGGTAAATAGTCAATCAGTTTGACGCTCATGTTTCTGCACCTGCTTTCTTGATTTGTATCGTGCCTGCAACCTGCACTTCTCGTTCTGCAATGTGTATATTTTCTGTTTTTTGGTTTAGCGTAAATGTTTGCACAGCATCCACACCATCAATGTCGTAAAACATAGATAAACAACGATAAAAATCCACCATGGAAGAACGAAACGCCGTATTGCGGATATATTTTTGAAATGATTTTTCATATGCCGTTTTCACGGTATCTATGGAAGTAGACGGCGATATGGTCAAAACCGCATCTACGGCAATCAGTTTTTCTGTTGGTGCAGTCACCGTTACAGTTGCCCCAATCGGTCTGTTTTGCTCAATATGTTCTTTCACTTTTTGTATGATTTCGGTGTCTGGACTGCGTCCTGTGTTTGTAATCGGCATCACAGTCACCGTACCAGGGCCATTGTCTAACGGAAATACCTTCACCTCTCCAACGCCGTTGACCTCTTTTGCCCAGTGTCGGTAGTGATATATATTCCCGCTAGTTGCAGGTTTTTGTAATTTTTCCAATATGCGTTGTGCCAGTTCGTCATCTGTTTCAACATCTGAACCACCCAATATTTTTTCTTTGTTTGTCACACCAGAAACACCGTTTATACCAACTGGTAGTAGGATGATGCTATTGGGTAACACATTATATTTCCCGCCAATTTCCTGTGCTTTCACGTCAACATCTACTGTACCATTTTCCCCAATGATATAATCTTTTTGTACAATGAATATCAAACCAGATAACGTGGAACAAATACTTCCAGCAGAAACGAGGGAATTTTTTTGCCCTGTAAACGTACAAATCCCATTTGCATATGTCCCTTCTTTTCTGTGTATGGCGTACTCTGCCCCTCTTTTGTCCAACCATATGCCAGTACTGGTATTTACAAACATCGTGTCTTGTGCGGCAACAATGGATTGATATACCTTTTCCAATTCCAAAGCCATTGGCGAAACCATATCATTGATAAATGAACCTTCTCGCCGGTCTGTCAATGACACATCGGACAATATGCGTTCTTTGATTTCTTCATAGCTGTTCAAACGCTCACCCCCATTTCTGTATCACCGTAAATCGTATGTAATACCCCTGTGATAAACAGTGTTGTCCCATCAAAATTTACTTCCACATCGGATATGTTTTGTATGTATGGATTGACCAGCAAACATTCTTCAACATATCGGATGCTTTCTGCCTTTGTCAAACTTGGTGTATAATTTTTCCCAATCAAATTTTGTAGGTCTGTACCATAGTCAAAACTATAAATCAAATAGCGAAAACGCTCTGTTTTCAGTGCCTTGTACGCCCATGTTTTGACAGCCTCTTTTCCGGAAACGATTTTATAATCGCCATTTTCCAATATTGGGATATTTTCTGTAAAATCCCATGCCACTTCTTTGTATAATGGCATGGTGTCATTTTGTTGTTCTTCATCGATGGTGTCGCCAAAAAACGGAAATAATGCCATAGCCTCACCTCATTCTACCTTGCATACGCATACAAATTGCTGTTGGTCTTGGGACATCAGTATCAACACCTCATCACCGACTTTCAAATCGTCCAATAGTGTAAATGTGCCGTTTGGGATACCCACCGAAACAATATCATGGCTGTGTGATGCAAAATCCTCCGATTGATTTTGATGTTGTGCCATGTTTTGCGTGTTCCCACTTGCATTGGTTTGTCCCATGCTCAACCGTTGCGAAAAACCGCCCAGCAAAGACGAACAAACTTTCATTTCTTCCCGTCCGATTTCTATATCCCCGACCAATACACGCAACGGCTTTGCCTGTTTCACAATCCCAATAAAAAAAGGCGTGGGATTGTGTACACTGCCCTCTTTTTGTATCATACCAACCATAGAACGGAATGGGTCATCTTCTTTTGTCGCCATCAGTACCACCTTCTTTTTCGTCCATGATATTTTCAAAATTCAATGTCAATTTGTTTGTATAAATGCCGTTTTTCCAGTTGTGTTCGTCTGCATCAATGTAAAAAATACCTGTCAAACCGGTATATGGTTCTACAACCTGTACTTTTTTCCCTGTACGATATGCAGGGTTACCGAAATTGGTGACACTGATTTTTCTCTCTATACCTTGTAATATCTCATTTGCTTTTTTCTTGTAATCTTCTCCATCTTTAGAAATGCGTAAGACTTCGGTCATATAGCCGTATTTTTTGGCATCTACCTCTTTGGCTATCTGTTCCACGAATTTATCTTCTTTGTTGTAAATACGGACTCTGTTTACCATATTTGCCAGACTTTCGCTGACGTTTGCTGTCAGTAGGTTTTTACCGCTTTCCAGCTTTGGCACTTCATATTTGCCCTTTTCATGCACATACAGTTGCGGGCCATCAAAAAACACATAATATTTTTTGTCATCTGCCAATGTGTACGCCGTCATAATAATGTCGTATAATGACACCCCCATGAATGTGCGTTTTATCCTGCCACCTGCGGGAGCAAGACTGCCAACAGCAATGCCAAAATCAGCACATACCTGTTTTGTGATTGCCATTGCTGTGGTGTTTTTGAAATTGTAGCTTGCTTTGTTTTTTTTCAAATAAATGCCAAAATCTTGACAAGTAAAATCAATATCATTGGTTTCTGTTGCCTTGTTTTTTGTCCACACAACGCCGTGAAACAATACGTTTCCACCATCAATCACACGAATATGGTCACCCGTCTGTATCTGTACCTGCTGTGTGCGTTTGTCACCATGTCCATGTATAATCCCGAAATTGCAGGAACGGCTACAATCACGATATTCACCCGAAATGGTTAAATTTGTGAGATAGTTTGTAATTTCTTTTTTTTCGCCATGTGGTTTCATGTGAAACGCTCTCATCTTTCCCACTCCTATTAAGGTATTGTGTATGTCTGTCCGGGATGAATCAGATTTGGATTTTTCCCAATCAGACTTTTGTTTGCATTGTATATTTTTTTCCATTCATTAGGATTTCCGTAAAATTGTCTTGCGATATTATACAGACAGTCGCCTTTTTTCACAGTATATGTCTTTGGTGTGTGCAGTTTCTTTTGTGGAACATCTGCCCGTTTGGTGTTATTTTCTGCCTTTTTCCCTTTTGGCTGTTCCTCTTGCAATGGTGTGTATTGCCGTAATTGTAGTGAAAATGGAATATCGCCGTTGTCTTCTTTCTTTTCCGTGACAGTCAAACTTTCAATATAGAACCGTTCATTGATTCGTGCTCCTGTCTGTTCTGCAATAATCAACCGCACAATACATTTCAGTGTAATCCAGTTGCGTATCAAATTGACATATGCCATGACATGGGTGGGTGCAACGCCCCCGCCACTGCTATTTTTGAAATCATAGTCTTGCACTGTGAAAAACCCTTCAATTTTGATGCTTTGCGGTTTCCTACGCCCATATACATTGATGTCACCGATGTTGGTTGCACGCACTGTTTCAATCTCGACACCATAGTTAATTTCATAGCCATTGGGTGTGACAGGCAATAGGATTTCTCCACCAATGCTTTCATTTTTGAGCCAAAATTCATACTTCAACCATAATCACCCCCATATGTCAATGCTGCGTGTTGCAATTTTTGTGCAAAGGCCCTTGCGATTTTGTCAATATCCGCATCTTCGCGAATAACGACACTATCCGCAATTTTGGCAATTGACACAGAACCACCACCATTTTGTTGTTGGTTCACTTCTGCTCTTGTCAACACACGCTCTCCCTCGTGCAACATAGCAGGGTAGTTGTCAAATGGCACACGGGCAATCCCGTCAGCGTGTGGGTGAGCAACAGCACTTTTTTGTAATGCATTTTTGAGATGTAACTCTGCTTTTTGGAAAAAATTACCATGTTTTTGTATTGCCGCTGTTTTGGCTGCTTCTGTGACATCGGATTGAATGGTTTGTCGAACTCCACTAGACCAACCTTTGGAAAATTCATTTGCCATCGCTGTGCCAAATTGTAAATAATCACCACTTTGCACCAATCCTGTCTGAATACTTTGTATCAAGTTTTGTTCTGCTGCTAATTTTTTTTGATATTCAGGGCCATTTTTATATTCTATTTCTGCATTTGTTTTTGCTTCCCACATCAAACGCTCTGCTTCCAACCCATCACCATTTGCGATTGCTTTTTTGTATGCATCACTGTTATATACATTTTGAATGGCGTTGATAATGCTTTGTTGGTATTGGTTTTCCATTTCCGCTTCATATGCACCAATTTGCTTATAAGCTGTTTTCATCTGTTCGCCTAATTCGCCTGTATATGCTGTGATTTCGGCAGTCATACCTTCTTTTCGTTTTTCGTTGAACCCTTCCCCCATGACAATATCAATATTGTTATGGGCACTTTCCAACTGGCCCAGCAATCCATCAAATGTATCGGACATTGCATTTACTGCATTGTGGTAGCGTTCCCCCTCACTGGTCGCTGTTTGCATTGCTTTGATGAGCATATCTGCTGTTATTTGGCCATCAGACATCATTTTTTTGGTATCTGCCATAGATTTGCCTTCATTTTTTGCGATGTATTCCAAGGGATTAAATCCCCAGTTCATCATTTGCCTTGCGTCCTGTCCGTTCAATGTTCCAGACCCTAACGATTGTGCTACCGCATAGGACAAACCAGAAAATTTATTCTTATCACCCATAGCGATGTTACCAACCATATCCGTTAAATCCATAACCATAGACGAGTCCACACCATAAGTCAACATTTCCATACCCTTACCCAGCATATCTGTGGTATCGTATGGTGTAGCATCACCATATTGAATAAGTGCATCATATAATTCTTTACCGGTTTTTTCATCGGTCATAGATTGATAATTCCGCTGATATTTTTCTCTGACAGCTGCTTCTGCACTACCTTTTTCTTTTGTGGTTTCCATGTCTTGTAATGCTGTGGTGTGTAGGTTTTGCACCTCATTTCGGAATATATCATCCTCCCGATTTTGTTTGTCAGTCATGGCATTGATTGCCCCTGTCAAACCACCAATCGCCGCACCAAGCCCGGCACCTGCAGGACCAAACATAGAACCCATCGCCGCACCACTGATAACACCACCGCCAACAGAGGAAACTGCAGAGCCAACATTTTGCCCATACATGGAACCAACAGACGCATATAAGTAGTTTTGCACTGCACCGCCAACCATCTGCCCAAGCCCTGCCGTTGCAAGGCCTCGCATCATCATCATAGAATTTTCCATAGAACCAGAACGAGCATTTGCTGCCATATCTGCTGATGGGTTTCTTGTGGCATTGGCGTTACTTGTTCTGCTGATGTCTTGGGCAAGCTGCCGTTCTGCCTTTGCCGCTTCTTTTGCAACTTCGCCCATACGACGGTATTCTTCGTTTAACCGTTCTAATTCCAGACGTTTTTCTGTAAACGCTTCTCTCGCCCCATCTGTACCTTGTTTGACAGCTTTTTCCAGTTCTTTGAGGTTTTGCTTTGCTTGCGTAATGTCCAGGCTGATTTTTGCTTTTTCACGAAACGCCCTATCTTGTATTTTGCGATACTCTGTAATATCTCTTGATAACCCATTGACATTTTGTCGCATGCTGCGAATACTTTCCGATAGGCGGTCAGATGCCTTAAACACAACACTGACATCTCTACTCATCGGCGTGCACCTTCTTCCAGTTCCATTTCAATAAACGCCCGCAAAATCAACTGTTCTTCTTTTCGTAATTTGTAAAATTCATGTGGAAGGATACCATGACGGCGATATGCCTCATATAGCATGACCGCCTGCCCATCTCCTTCCAAAATCAGTTTTTTATTTCTGTAACAGTATCATTGTTATAGCCGCTGATTTTATTTACATTATCATATAACACAGAAAGTTCACCAATCAAAAATAATTTGTGCAAAACCTCTCGTCCTGTCACTACTTGGAATTTATCCAACAATTCTTTGCAGTTGAATTTCTTTCCTTCTATGGTACAGCCTTCCATAATAACATTTTCACGAATATCAGCATTTGTCTTGCTGATTTCGCTAATATGTTCAAATTGCTCGCTGTTCAGTGGTCTGCACTCTACCACAAACGGCTCACCCAATAATGCAGTCAAACGTTTGACCTCTACTTTTTTTCCTTCTCGTTTGCTGATTTTTTCTGCATCTGTTTCCAGCAATTTTTCAAAAATATTCATTCTTCTGTTCCTCCTCAAATGTTCCTCCTCAAAACGCTCAAAACGTCGGCTCGATAAAATCTAAAAATTCCCAATCTGTGAACGTGAATGGTTGATTGATTTCACCAATTTTGTTTGTGCCCCAGTCTGCCAATGTCAAACTGTCAAATTGCACACCCTTTACAACAACACGTTCTGCACCGTATGCATCAGGGTCGTCTAGTTTTGAAATGATAGTGAATTTTGGTGTCTTACCTGCCTTGATATATTCGGATAACAGTTTTGCCATGCGGCTATTAACCTTCGTCATGGTAATACTCCCTTTCCCTTTCATCCCACTGACTTTCTGGTGTTCCGCCAAGTCACCGCACATAGGTACCTTTAAAAATTCCAGCTCTATGGTGGCTTTCAGTGCGGTTGCTTCCCTCACAAGCTCTCCTTCCAAATACACATACCCAAATGTACCGTTTATCGCACGTCTCTCGTCATATAATGCTTGCTTATTAAACATGTTTTCACTCTCCATCATTAAATAAAGAATTTCACAGAAATATCTTCGATTGCATTTAGTATTTTAAATTTGGACTGCAAGAACACAAATGTTTGTGTATTTGCCGATTTGATTTCGTACTCTGACATTTCTTCCACTGGTTCGCCTTTGCCCTTCAAATAGTTGGTCTGTGCCTGCATATCAATGCCGGTTTCGATATTTTGGTCAAGCAAATCATCATTCCGCAACGCTTCCAAGTATGCTTGTATTGCAGTAATCAGCAAACATTTGTTGTCGTAGCTGTTTGCATATTTCCCGATATAGCTATCTTCACAGGTTGTGCGGACATCTCTGTAAATCAAATCCATAATATCCACAATTTTAACAGATTTGTAGTCTTCACTTTTTTCTTGTCCAATTGTCGTTAAACTATTGACTGCACGTCCTGTTTTGATTTTCACACCATCATGGAAAATAACAAATTCGCCCGCATCTATTTTTTTGTCCAATTCGTCTTTTGTGAATTTGGGCACATCATCAATTTCCGGAATTACATAGTAGGTTGCACTGACTGTCAATGGTGTGCCAGCCAATAGCCCTGCAATTCTAGAACAATATTCCGCTGTTGTATATGTATGCTCTCCCACCACAATATCCGTTGTCGTAAAATTGATAATCCCCTCATGGTCTGCTTTTGTATTGGGTAACACCGCTTTCACTTTAATGTTTTTGTTATCACGCATGGATTTTATTAGTGTTGCAATTTTTGTTGCATCTTCGCTGCTGATATCATGCGGAGCAGCAACATAGTCAAAATGTGTTGTTTCCAATAATGGCAATGCATTGTCAATGCTATCTGCACAAATCAGTTGCACATATTTGACAGGCTTTTGCCCGCCCAAAAATGTGCGTTCCACATATGCCTTGTTGTCTGCCGTCAAATCCTTTGGTATGGCTGTAACATCTGATAATTTGAATACACCTTTTTTCTCTGTTTCCACCACAATCACCGCAACCACACCAACATTGCCCCGTTTGATTGCGGTAGATGCTTTGGACTTAAATTCAATCAATATATTGGGTAATCCCATATATCCATCACCCTTTCTTTATTTTGTAACGTACTTCTTGCGTCATTTCTGCCTGTTCTTCTGTGCGTGTCACAGTTTCCATGTAGGAAATGGACAAAAAGAAAGACGGTTGCCCGTCTATGGTCTGCCATTCGCTGGAAAAATGTAAATGCCTGTCAGCCACGTCCAAACAAAAAGCAGATAAAAACGGTTCTAATTGTGCTTTTGTTTTGGATACGTCTTGCAGGTCAATATTGCCGCTTTTGTCCTGTTTGCAAAAGCAAATGACCTGTATTTCCAATGTGATTTTCCGTAAAAATGGATTGATTTGTGTTTCTTTGTGAAATGTCGGAATGTACAAAAACGCAGGCGTTTGAAATCCCTCACGCAATTTGTATTTGTAATGTTCTGCACTTGGCACGCAGGCGTTCACCTGTTTTTGTATTGCCTGCATGATAGTTTCCTCATGTACCAAAAATACCACCCACCATTTCTTCCGTCATGCGTTGTGCTTCTTCTTCCATTTCATCTGCTACGGTGTTTAATGCGTTACGGTACATATGTTTGCCAGCAACCCAACCAACACGACGACCGTTTTTGTCTACCACAGCATGACCGTTTTCCACAAGATGCCCATGTGGGGCAATGCGGTTGCTATTTCTGACTGCCGCATATCCACCACCACTGCCCAATTTGAGGGACATGGCATTTCGCAAATATCCGTTTTTTGTTTTTGTATCTCTGTCGATGTTTCGCATTACTTCTTCTTGCATTTTATCGCCCATACGGCGTACCAATATACGCCGCTGTTCCGGAAAACGGGTAAGCATACGGTCAAAATCCTGTAAAAGGCTGTTCAGTTCCGTTTCCATATGCTTTGCCACCTTCCTCTGCTGTTGCTCTAATTTTCACAAACTCGTCCAAATGCTTGACATTATCCACGTGTTGTATGTTATACAAGTTGCCACGATACAAAATACGGTCTTGTGGTTTAATATCTGCCCCAGCTGTATATCTCACTGTGAATACTACTGTATTTTCTGCTCCATATTCTTTTGCCCGCCAGTATTCTTTTCCAAACAAATTGTTGACTGCCGCCCATGTTTTTCTAAAGGGCTGGTATATCATTTCTGTGAATCCGTCATCGGTTTCATATTTTTGCAATCGCTGTATTTCTATTCTATGTCGCAAATCACCTGCTTGTATTTTCATCACATTCACCATCCACTAATAATTCACCAAGAAAGTTATGGTCGTGTAAATGTAGTATCGTTTCTGTTGTTCTGTCTGGTTGCATTGCTTTTTCAACTGTCGCACTACGGTTGTCATAATAATCAGATACCATTTTATAAACCACAATAGCAAATTCTGAATGTTCGTCTATATAATCCATATTTACATTACAACGCCGTTTTATGTAGCTGATGACTGCCTGTTTTGCAAGTTCCAAAAAACCTCTTGTTTCTGCATCATCATCCAGACGACAATACCATAACAAATTTTCTATGCTGATTTCAGAAACCTTATGTTTGATACCTTCCATATCTTATCATTCCTTATTTTTTCGCAATGCTGCCGCTGCACCTGTCCCCATTTCCAATACTGCAATCATTTGTTGGTTTGTGATAGCACCGTCTAATTCCATAAATGACAATATTCCAACAGCATAACTTTTCGCAAATTTTTCTTGCAACACTTGCATTTCAATATCTTTACCAATTTTAATTGTATATCCTTTGAAATCACCATAAGCCAATACTTTTGCATTATCGGCAAATTTCGGTACACTTTCAGACAAATATACTTTTTTCCCCAATAACAAAAAACCGCTACCATTGATCACATCTGGTATCAATAAATATCGACCCTCTGCATCTTTCAATTTTCTCACTTGTTCAAATGTACTAGTATCCATTATCCATACTGCATTTTCTTGATATGCAGTCTTTACAAGTAGCTGTGTAGCAATTAAATCATCTGCTGTCAATACGCCTGTTGCTGCTGTTTTCTTATTCGTAGCATTTTCAAAAATACCCTTTACTTTTCCAGTTTTACCCGTTAATGCTTCTTTTTCGATAAATTTTCGCATTTTATTGGTGATTTCTGTTTCTACAAAACCAACAATATCAATATCAGTATTGTTGATCAATTTTTTGGAAATTACTGCTTCTGCTCTTGTAATGTTCCCCTGTAATTTAATACTTTTCAACTCACCAGTTTTTTCGTCTCCAGTATCTTGCAATTCATCAATATATGTTACCTCTATGGTATTGGTACTTTCATCATAATATGGAATTACCAATTCCCCATTGGTATGATATACTGTTGCCAAATCCATAATTGGACAGGTTTCTTTTATTTGGGTAATAATATTGTTCACCACAGTTCTTGGCATAATATCTCCATTTGTACCCACTTTCAACGCTCTTCGTTCACCACGACAATATTGTTCAAATGTTCTGACTTCTTTTTGTTCTTCTGTTTCAGCTTCCCCTTCTTCTTTTGGTTTGCTTGTTGCCTCTTGTTTTGTGCGGTGTTCCAATCTGTCAATGGTTTTTGTCAGTGCATCTATTTCTGTTTCTAGCTCTCCATATCGTGCATCTTCTTCTGTTGTCAATGCCCTTGTTTCTGTTTCCGCTTTGTCCAACATCTCTGTCATTTCCTGTAAACAGTCATTTAATTTTTCTTGTAATTCTTTGATTTTTGACATAATTTCATTCTCCTTTATTTACACATTCTTTTTTTCAGTTCCAGTTTTTTTCTTTTGTTTTGCAAACAAAAAAACAGCTTTTCTGCTGTTTGCTCTTTTTCCACTATAATGTCTGTAAAACTTCGTGTTTCCAAAAGTTTGTTTTCTTTTCCACGCAATTCATATGATGTGCCAGCATATGCAGGCGTAGATCCAATTAGAATTGACACTTCATCCAATCGAATATCTTTTAATATTCTTCGCTTATAGTTTTCGTTTGTATATTCCCAGCTATCCTCAATACTGACAAATCCGAATGACCAACCAGTAATTTTGCCCGCCTCTGCTGCCTGCAATATCTCATCATCTTGAAATTTTGCTTTCGCATATAGACCAATATTATCTTCTTTTAATTCTAATACGCCATCTTTTGTGCTGCCAATTTTTCTGTTATGGTTTACTTGTAAGAATATTTCTGGATTATTTTGTATCGCTCTTGCAAAAGTCCCCTCTTGGACTTGTTCCACATATCTTGTCCCGTCTTGCAACTCTAAAATCCTGCTATCTCTGCAAATTGCATTGACATAACCTTCAACAACAACATCTTTTGCTCTGACCTCAATCTTCACTTTTGGTAACCCCCTTTGCAGTATCCATTTTTGCTGCCATGTTTGGTACAATAATTTCTTTTGTTTCAGGGTTATACAATACATCTTGTAATCCCAGCCGTATAAAATCCAATCCCAATTTGGGCATGTTTTCTTTTTCTCTAACCTCATCCACCTGCATAATACCGCCTTTAATAGCCATATCATAAATACGGTATCGTTTTTCTGCATTTGCTTTTAATGCCTCATCTGTATCAAATGCAAAGAACATATCTTCTTTTTCTCGTTCCAATAGTAAATACTTATTTAATGCATTTTCTAATGCCTTTACCACAGGCAATACCGCATTTTCAAAAGCCTCCGCTGCTTGTTCTTCTGTTGCTGTCCCATCAATTACAGTCTGTGGAACACCAAAAATACTATACAGACTTTCTTTTGTAAACTTTTTGTTTTCTACAACCTGCATTTCTTGCAAACTTGATGACAATTCCACAAAATCTACACCATCATTCAATACCATAGAAACATCATCATCGCCATTATATAACTTTGCCCATTTTGCTTTCAAATCCTTTAAGGAATTGTCTGATAATTTATTTTTTGCACTTAAATAGCCAGATTTTCTACCATTTCGTTTCAAAATTTTTTTGCCAAATTGTATCTCATTGTATGCGATTGCTAATTCTTCTTTGTTTTCGTGTAAAATTCCTCTAGCATTTACACCATCTTTACTTCTACGAATAGCACGTAAAAGCAAAAATTCAGGTACTTCTTTTCCTTGTATCCAATACCTCACTGTCCTATCAATAACATCAATAGAATATAGTTTTTGTATATTGGTTGGTGGGATATAAGTAATACATTTGATATCATTGCCTTTTTTTGAAATATACGCATAACACACACCATGCAAGAGATAATCTTGTACCATCATTTTTTTGAATAGCATACCATCAAATAGTTCTGATGGTTCTTTGTTCAAAATGTTTGTTCTTTTGTCTGCCTTTACTTCTATTGGGGTATTGTCATCTAGTCTTTTGTATAATTTCACAGGCAATATTCCAATTTTTTTTGCAATATAATCTACACATGCTGCCACCGCTGGTATCTCCATTGCTTTATCTTCTGTAATTTCATCACCAGACAAAATATTTGCTAACATATCAATTGTAAATGCCCTTTGTTCTACTTCTGGTGGTTCTCTTGGCGTGTTTCTTTTCACAAAATTCCATATACCCAATATACTTCCCCCCCCTTATATTTCAATTGCACCCCAGTTTTGCATTTGTCCCAAAATTTCATTTTGTTCCATCAAATATATCGCATTGATAATGCTAAAAACGGCATCTATCTTTCCAGATGATTTCTTTTTATTGACATATCTATTTTTGTTTGTGTCAAAAGTGCATTTTGCATTTTCAAAGTTAATTTCCAGCAATTTATTTTCTTCATACCGAAATTTACCTTCTGTGATTTTTTCATATAATAATTTTGTCGGAGCATGTAATACAGATGAATGTTGTGTAATCTCTATCAATTCCAATCCGCTTGCCTCCAACTTTTGTGCGGTTGACATAGCATTAAATCTATCAAAACCAACTGCAACAATTTTTCCACCTGTTTTTTCCTCTAACTGCATCACATAATTTTCTATTACACTGTAATCAACTATCATGTCGCCACAGGCAATCGCCAAACCATCTTCAACCATTTGTTTATAATCCACTTTTTCTTCTTGTGTTTTTTCTTCCATTTTTCCTTCTGGGAAAAATATCATGACACCAGCTTCTACGTAGTCAGTTTGTTCATCATACGATACCCAACCTACAGCACAGTTGTCATTGGATATAGCTAAATCCATTCCAACATATAGCCGCTTTCCTGTCCAATCAATTTGTTGGACCTTACATTTTTGTAGTTCGCTTACAGAAACATAGTTTTCTGTCCCCACGCCTTGATAAATTATGTTACAATGTTTTGTCAAAAAGTTTTGTCGTGCTGATGGTATTTCTATGGCACGTTTTCGCTTTTTGAATAAATCTAACATAATTTTATTCACATCTATCGCCAAAGGATTGGCGTGTTGTAATATCATATCGTTTGTTGTCCAGTTTTTTTTGTCGTCGGGTTCATATAATAGCCCAAATATAGTTTCATCTTCCGTCAATCCGTCTAAAACTCTTTTCAAATAATCTACTTGTTCCTCGAATGGATTGTTTGTTGTTGGATATTTTGTTGAAATAATAAAGCCTAACGGGTTATCTATATTGCTTTGTCCAGAAGCCATCGCTTCCAATGGATATACTACTGGTAATGCTCCTACCTCGTCTGCCACATATGCTGATGGTTCTCTACTGTCCATCCGATTTCGTGACGTATTCAAAGGTGTGTATTTAATATCTGTCAAATTGCAATAAATATAGTCACGCAACACCTTGAATTTTGCACGCCCATTAAAACTTCCACACAATGCAGGACTGCTTTTAATAATTTCCTCTATCTGCGTTTTAATTTCTCTGCTGATTACTCCATCTGGTGCAACACTATATAACTTTGCAAACTTTGGTTCTGTCATCATCAATAACAGAAAAATTAGTCCAACTAAAAAAGTTTTCCCATTTTTTCTTGCAATTTCCAAAATAATTGTTTCATATCGCCGTTTTTTTGGATTTTCACGCCATACAACACACAACGCTGCAATCAATAATAACCACTGAAAACCTGCCAACGCTTCAAATGCAGTTTTCCCTCTTTTTTGACCTTTTGGCATGATAATCAATTTTGTAATTTTATATATTTTTTTCAACTTCTGTTGATGTATCATATATTTTTTGTTTTTATCGTCTGCAATCTCCAAAAACTCTTTGGCTGCTTTTTTCACATACATTGGGGCAGATGTAACATTTTCCAAAACGTTCATAGCATATTGGTAAGCTTTTGTTTTTTTTATCATTCGTCATCATCTGCCAGTGCTTCAAGCAAAGGATCTATCGTATTTTCTGTGAGTGAGATTGCCAGTTTTGCCCTTGCTTGTGGCGACAATCCCAATTCATTGCAACCACGATAGAAATCTTGTGTGTACTTCGCCCTTGTGTTCATAACATCTTTATCATATAAAAGTGCTGGTGTGTTTTCGATGTCCTTGTCAATCTGTGCTAATTTTTCAATGGCAACAGCCGTTTTTGCAATTAGCCAATCGTCTAAGTCACACAGCAAGCCCTCTGCCCCTGCCATTCGTTTGACCAAATCTTTGAATATTTTTTTCTGTGTTTTTGTCAAATAGGTGGGCGGTTTTGGTTTTCCAACTCCCCGCAATTTTTCCTCTGCTTTTTGTCGCCCTTCTTTTTCTTCTTTTGTTCTTGCACCTGTCGCCAAACTTATTGGTTTCGCTGGTCTGCCCATAAATTCACCCCATTTCTAAAAAAATTTATACGCAAATGGGCCAGTGTCGTGTGGGAATTTTGTATAAAAAAAGCCCCTATTTACATAGGGGGGATACTTTTTACAATTTTTTGTAATACCTCTCGCGGTATCTCACCACGTTCTGCCTGCTTGTGGTGTTTATCGCATAGTGTTATTAAGTTATCTAGGCATAGTCGTAATGCCCACGCCTCTTTAACTGGTATAATATGATGGACATATAATATGACATCATCATATCGTATATTGGGATTGTTTTTTATTTCTTGTCTGCAAATCGCACACAAATATAAATCCCTTTTTTTTGTTATTTCACGCATCTTTTGCCATGTAAAACTTGACGTAAATTCTACATATTTCTTTTGAAATCCATCAAAAGATTGCTGTTTTTTAATTCTTTTTGGTGGTCTTTTAGGGCAAATTTCCCCTGTTTTATGTACTTGACCACAATACCTGCATGTTTTACGCATTTTATCACCTCTCAATAAAAAAGGTACTATCAAATGATAGTACCATGGTACATAAAGAAGGTGTATGTACTTTTTTCTCTTTCCATAATAGCATTATAACACATAATACTATATTATCTAGTATCATTTAGTCGCATTTAGTATCATCTTTTATTTTACAGAAAAATTTTGTAACGCTTTTCCATGCATTTTCAGAATGTGACCTTGACTATATCGCATCTCTATTGCAATTTTCTCCCAACTTTGCCCCAATATATACCGCCTAATCAAAATTTCTTGTTCTGTATCATTTTCCATGTTTTTTATGGCATTTCTAATTTCTTGATATTTAATCATCTGTATTTCTTGTTCCGCTTCCAATTCCCGCAACAGTGCATCTAACTTCGCCATATATCCAGACAAATCCGATTTTTGATTACCTTTTGGCATACCATCACCCAGTATTATAGGACTTGTTTGTGAGTCACGCAATTCTGCAACTTCAGATAATAGCAACCTTACTTTTCGTTTTGCCACCAAATATCTTTTTAGATAATTTTTCTTATCGGTCATATATAAATTAATTCTCCTCGTTTTTTATGCCTAATTTTTACTCGTTCTACCAGCTCACTTACATCAAAATCAAATTCTTGTTTACTATCCAACAAAGCGTTATATATTCGCTGTTTCGCAATATTGAAATACCGTTCGTGCGAATCAATTCCTATAAAGTTTCGGTTTGTATTTGCACAGGCTACACCTGTAGAACCACTTCCCATTGTGAAGTCTAAAACTGTTTCTCTTTTATTCGTATACGTTTTTATTAGATATTCGAGCAATGCAACTGGTTTCTGTGTTGGATGATATTTTTCTGTATCCCTATTGTATTTTAATATTGTTTTTGGATAATTTTGAAAAAACGTTCTAACAGAATTTGACTGCGACTTTCTTTCCAGTGTCCCTTCCATTCCCCAGTTTTTACGCTTATACGTCTTATCACATTTTTTTAAACCTTGTGGCATGTAAACCATTCTATTTTTAACTTTTCCTTTATGCCCTATTTTTCCTTTTGAAAATACACTTATGTTTTCATGATTTTTCAGTGGCATATTTTTTGAGTGTAAAGCCCCTGTGCCATACTCTTTTTCCCAAATCCAGTCATATTTATAATCATTGATATTACTCATTCGTAAAGTGCTAGAAAATGGTTCAGAACCAAATAGTACAATAGCCCCATTAGGTTTAATTATTCTATTTAATTGTGCCCACATCGGTTCAAGTTGAATAACGCTATCCCACTTACAATCTGTAAGCCCATATGGAGGGTCAGTCAAAATCAAATCAACACTACCGTCTTGTATATCTTTCATTTTTTCTAAGCAGTCACCTTGTATCAGCTTATACATCTGTTATTTTTCTCACTCCTTGCGTTAGCCAATTTTAGACGTTCTATGGCGATTTTTCTTTATTTTCCATCATATTTTCCATCATATTTTCCATCATCAACATAAATACCAGTAATCTCTTCGAAAATTATCTTGTTGAAGTTCGGTTCATAAACCTCTAAACGAATTGTATTATATGTTTTTATCGATATATTGTAAAAGATTATCTACATTATTCTTTTGAAATTCTGACATTCTGTATATCTCTAATATTTGATCAAAATAGTTTTCGTCTTTTCCATAAAAATTAATTAATTCATCTACTGTGTTTTTATTTTCTTCTTTTAATATTTTTTCAATTTCTTCATATTGTTTTTTTATAAGTACTGCTATTTCTTCTACGTGTGTTACATATATTCGCAATGAATTTAAGTTTAACAAAATCAACACAGCCTTTCTATATAACATTAGATTTACTTCTTTTTATATCATAAATAAATGATTAATTCCACATTTTCATAAAAAAAATCATATATTTCTCCAAATCTTTCTCATGTCTGTACACGCTTTCATCAGTAACTTTTTATCGCCATTTTCAAATGCTTGTTGTATGCCGATTGCTACACCTGTATGGACTGCCATCAACACCAATGCCGTTAAAGCTTCTTGCGATGGTTTGTTCTGGTCTGGTATCGTGCCGCCTGCTGCTGTCACCTGTTGTTTTGGTGTGTAATCACAAATTTTATACAACAAAAAGTCCCACAACCCAGAAACCAATTTTGCATTGATACTTTGAAATTCATCTTGAAATTTTTCCCTTATTTGCATAGGTAGTGCCAATGCCTTGCCTCTGCGTTCCAACAGATACAAATACTCTCGTGCTTCCGCTTCATTCATCGCCAATCACCTTATTTTTTTCATAATTTCCAACAGCCTTGTCGCAGTTTCAGCCATAACAATTTCAACTTGCTCTGCAACTGACATCTTCTCCATAATCCATACCGCCTTTGCGAATTGCTTTCAGGTATCGTATCCAGCCTATTTCTGCAAAAAAACTTTCAAAATGAGCAACCAAAATATAGCCTTTTGGAATTTTTAATTTTCTGTATGAGTATGATGCACTTTCTTTGACTTGCTGAATTTTTATTTTGGGCTGCTTTAAATTTCGGCTTGACTTCCATCTACGTTCGCCCTTTTTAACTTTCTCTTTTGTCAAATAGTTAGCCAGCTTCATATCAGGTTGATTTTTCTTTAACCGTTTCATTAAAACAAGACCATTCCCCCATTTTTTTTGCAACACTTCCCATGCTTCTTTCATGCTCATATTTTTAATTGCGTTCATGATGATGTGAAAATGCACTTTACCCTGCTCTTCAATCACCCAGATGTACTTTAATTCTTCTCCACGTTTCTTCTTCCATCTGCCCAGCCGTTTCCAAAAATTTCCCACATCTTTTTTCGCTTCATCTCTACTTACTTCTTTGCTGAACGTTAGAAGTACAAAATAATCTTCCCCGCCAAAATTTGCATTGACCAACCTTGTCATTTTTTTTCGTGCCAGTTTTAAATTTCTTTTTTCCTGTTCTTCACTGGTTAAATTTTCGTTCATACCCCTTTCATATTTTTTCCCGATACTTCGTGGGCAATAAAATTCTTCCACTTCGTACACATCTCCCGACCATATCTTTTTTCTGTATTTTGGCATATTTTTTACCCTTCCTCTTATTGTACAAAATATTACTGGTACATGTCCATACATGTCCATTAAAATAATTGGTATATGGACAGCCCAAGGGGTATTGCCCCCTTTTTTATTTCTGTTTTATTTTCTTGATTTTTTTCAGTATTTTTGATATACTAAAAAAGCATATTTTTTATCATATTTTCCTCGTTTGATATACTAAATATGATACAGCACACCTATAAAGGTGTGCTTTTTTTATAGTTTCAGTATGCTTTTAACGGCACCTTCCAATTTGTATATTTTGTTTTTTCGCAATTTTAATGATTTCTGACAATTTCATGTTTTACATCTTTGTCACGTTTTCTCTGCTCATTGATGGTATTGTCTCTGTTTTCTTTCCATTTTTGATAAGACAGGCAACTCCCCCAACAGGCTTCATATCTGTCTTTGCAATTCTTACACGGACTATCTGCCACTGTCCGACCATATCGACTACCAAAATACATCGGCATCATACCCCACCTTTCTTTTTTACAGAAATTTGGATACCGCTTTCACGACACCGCAACAGATTATAGCGAAAAAACTCGTTATAACTTTTTCCTTTCATGTGGCACAAAAAGCCATATGGATACATACCAATCACGACACCTTTTATAGTTTCTTTTGTACATCCATTATCTTTTATCCGTAATATGGTGACAGTACTACCAATATTCATAACACTTTGCCCATAGCACCACAATTCTTCTGCGTCCAAAATCATCACCCTTTCCAATCACCAATCACCAACCGCCATTGTTTTGCAGTTCCTGTTCCAGACGCTCTATTTCGGCAAAATCCCATTCCCGTTGAGTGTAATTACAAAAACGATTACGATTTTGAGTTGTTTTTCCCTGGCTTCCAAAATTTGCAACTGGTTTTTCTGTTTCTTCCCAATATCTGACGGCCGCTTGCCAATCTTTTGTTTTTTTCATTTTTTTTCTGCCAAAGTACCAACCATTTGCCGTATAGTACGCCACAAAACGCTTCACGCTGATACAGCTATTGCGTTCTGTACAATACGCTTGCACTTCCTGCATAGTTGGTGGCACCTGCATTGTATTTTTCTTTGTGCTGTTTTTTTGTGATACAGTATTGTTCTGTTCTGCTGGTTCTTTCCGTTCTTCTACTTTTTGTTCTGTTTTTAATTCTGGTTGTTCTTGCTGTTCTGTTTTTTGGAAGCATGGAAACAAACGCAATCCCAACTCGGTAAATGTATACCATGTAGTACGGTCGTATTTCATCTTGTTGAAATTGCCCTTTAACAATATTTTTGCGTCCTCCAATCGTTTAATAGCATTTCTGATTTTCTTTGCTGTCAAATATGGAAACAATTTACAAAAAGACTGAACACTGTTGAATGTCCAGTATTTGCCGTCATGATAATTTTTGTTTTCTTCGGTATTTTTCTGTATCCAGTATCGAAAATTGTTCAAAATAATTGCTTCTACCACACCATATTTTGTTGCCAGCTCCTTATCAAAATAATGCAAAGTTGATTCCATGACATTCGCTCCCTTTTTTTTCAATATTTTAATTTATTTTTACAAAAATTTTGCAACAAATATCATGCAAGCACTGCATCATTTTGTTGTACAAATTGCCATATTTTCCAGTATTCGGAAGTTCTTTCTTTCTATGGCTATTATAGCTAAATTTTGACAGCAAATGCCATTTCTGCATTATATTGCTGTTATATTCGCTCAGGTCGGGGCATTTCTTTTATATTTTTTTCAATCTGTATACACATTAACAACATTTCTTCATGTGTTAAATTGTGTTTTTCGTGCAAATCACCAACATATGTTGATACATCTAACCACAGTTCTTCTATTTTTTTTCTGAAAAATATTGCAAAATCTTGTACAATTTCTATCCGAACGCCCGCATTTCGCAGGCGTTCATCTGCCATATCCATTTGTTTTATAAACTCTTGCTGTTCTGTTTGGTTCATGTCGTTCCCCTTTCTTAGCTTGCTTGTTTGTTCTGATTTTCAATTTCTGCCCTTGCAACATAGCCTTTGATATAGGCTAAATCTACAACACTCATGTTTTGCAGTGCTTCAAAAATTTCAGTAATGTATTCTTGTGTTTGTTCTTTTTTCTGTTTCGTCATTGCTTTTCACTCCTTTTAATTTTTTTCTATGTGTCAATATTACGACACAAAAAAACGTTTGTCAATACATTTTTGTTTCTTTGTGTCGTTTTTCTGTTGCTTTTTTATCTTTTTCGTGATATTCTTTTTTTGAAGGGTGGTGATTATGCTGACTACAAATGAAAGATTGCTATATTTAAGAAAAGAAATGGGTTTGACACAATCCGAATTGGCGTTAAAGCTAAATTTAACAAGGTCAACGATTGCTAATTATGAACAAAATAGAAGGGAATTAACAGACCGCACCATTGCAGATATTTGCAGAGTGTTTTCTATCAATGAGGAATGGTTGCGGTTTGGTACTGGTGAGATATATCGTTCATCTAACAATATTGACGAAGAATTGTCTGCGTTGGTCGAACAAACCATAAAGACCGATGACATAGCAATCAAACAGTTGATTGTTTCTATATTGAAACTGCCTGATGACGAAAGGGCGTTGTTGAAAAAATTGGCAAAATCTCTTGCAAATATCGACCAATAAAAAAAGCGATGGTTTCCCATCGCTTTTTTACTTTCTGTCTTTATGAAATGAATTTCTGTGAACTACTCCGACTTATAGAAGTCGGAGCTTCCTGCTTCAACCACTACTGCGTTGGCTACGATGTTACGCAACTCAATGTCTTACACAATGTCCACAGGCGTATAAGTTTGGGCTAATTCCATCCCTACTATATATTTTGTTTATGCTACTTCACTAAGTAGGCGTAATCCTTCGTTTCGGATATTAAAATATTTTATTGTTTCTGATATACTGGATTTTGATACCAAAAAATCTCCTGTCCATCTGGTGATACTACATATACAGCATACACTTCGTTGTTTTCATCAAATCCAATCAACACAGTTGCCATACTTTGTGCAATACTTTTTTCTGTTCCTTTTTCTGCTTCAATTACTAATGTTTGTATACCTGTTTCCGTAACCTGAACAGATACATCATTGATATATTTTGCCCAAATTGGCTCATCTTCACCAGTAAAACATATCTCATAATATTCTTTCAGAGCGTTGTTTTGTCGTTCTTTGATTTCTTCTATTTCTTTGTCGTCCAGTCTTTCTATTTCTTGGTCAACTGTTTCTTCTTTCGTTTCTTCCTGTTCTGTTTTTTGTTCTTCTTCCTGCGTCTGCTGTGCGGTCTGTTCTGTTGGTTCTGTGGTGTTCCCACAGCCACTAGCACCAAACGTCAAGCCTGCACACAAACATAAACATAACCATTTTTTCATAATCATACACCTCCACTACCATCATATCACAAAAAATGACAATCTACAATTTAAAACAAATAAAAAAGGCGATGGCTGCCAATCGCTTTTTTGTTGCCTATTTTTATTCCTAGCCGAGAAAACCCCGAAATTTCAACATTTGCCCTTTTGGCAAAATGTATTTGTACTTTTGGGCGAACCGATACCAAATAGTAAACACATTGAAAAACATAAATATAAAAAGAGAGTGTGGCAAAGCCACACCCCCCCACACCTCAATCAAATATATTTTTCCATTTTTTTCACAACAAAAAAAAGGCACTCTGTTTTCAGAGTGCTAAACATATGTTATTCTTCCTGTTTTTGCGTCTGTTGTGTTGTTGGTTCTGTTGGTTCTACTGTATTCCCATAGCCATCAGCACCAAATTCCAACCCAGCACACAAAGGATAGAAATACAAGAAAATTTGGAATTCCACAACAATTCTACAGATATTATAATGGTTATCCACAGATTTGTCCACAGAAACACATGATTTGTGGGCATTTACAGAAACCGTTCGTTATTTTTAATTTCGCTTTCTATTCGTTCTGCAATATCTTTAAATTGCACCAAAAATTTCACCTTAACCGTTTTTCGTCCTTTGGTTATCGCCTCAAAAGTGAAGTACATATTGGAAAATGTATTGATTTCCCGTTGTGCGGCCTCAATAACATATTTTCTAAAATCCTTGAAATTTTTGTACTTATTTTTATCTTCATCTGTATCCAACATTAACATGTGCCTTAACTTATCAATCTCAAGTTCCCACTCAATCATGGGTGTTTCGTATCTTTTTTTTCTATATTGGCTACGTCTCAAATCATAATGTGCTTTTAGCATTTCGTAGAAACGAATGGAATACTTGCTGCGAAAATTCAGTATATTGTAAAGACCATATGACAAGTATTTTTCTTTTAACTCAAACAAATATGGCACTAAGTCTTCATCTAATCTGTAAAATACATGCCCGCTTTTTTTATTCGTTCTGACTTTTGACAGCCAGGCAACTAATACTTCATCTCCTGTTTTTTCATCGTAAATCCAGCAACTTTTGTCTCTCAAATCTTGCAATGTTTTTTTTATTTCATTGTAAGCTTCTCCCGTTCTTTCATTCCCTAGCAAATTGATGTAATCCACAATTTCAAATTCATATTCTAATTGATAGTCACCATTATTTTTTTCGTCTATGGGCCTGATTTTAGAACAGATATATGCAATCATTTTTTGCTGCCCTATAGAATATTTGTACCTAGAATTTAATGCTAATTTGTTGGATTTCACAACAGTGTAGTTCCTAGATTGCTCAATTATTTTTTTTTCGTGATTATTCATAACAACAACACCTCTTCTTTGAAATTATAGCATAAAACATAACAAAAACATAACATTTGAGAGATTTAGATATATATCTCCCAACAACGAGATATATATCTCCCAACAACGAGATATATATCTCCCAACAACGAGATA
>CAJMNV010000008.1 GCA_905214825.1 uncultured bacterium
AACAGGTGTATTTGCATTGTTTCTATTAAACAATTTTTTCGATAATGAAGGAGGATCTTTTTTTATGACAAATTCCCAAAAAACAAAAACACAACAAATCGTTTTCATGGCTGTATTGATTGCCATCAATATTATATTATCCCGTTTTCTTTCCATATCTGCATGGAATTTCAAAATTGGATTTTCTTTTGTACCTGTTGTGATTGCTGCATTATATTTTGGCACATGGCAAGCAGGTATTGTGGCTGGCATGGGTGATTTTATTGGTGCAATGTTATTTCCCATCGCACGGTATTTCCCTGGTTTCACATTGGTTGCCTTTTGCACTGGCATTGCTTATGGCATATTTTTAAATAAAAAGCAAACACTGTCTCGTATTATTTGTGTTGTAATATTGACAGAACTGATTGGTAGTGTACTGCTCAATTCTTTGTGGATTTCTTTGTTATTTGGCTCTCCCTATTGGGCAATCCTACCACCACGTTTGGTACAAGCAGGCGTTATGACAATCGTAAAATGTGTTGTCATTCGTTTGATTGTCAGCTATACCCCTACACTGCGAAAACATACAGCCTAACACACCAAAACCACACTTACGCTCAAAGTGTGGTTTTTTTTCTGTACAAAACTTGATTTTTTGGCTACAATAAAATTATCAAAATCATAAAGAAAGGATTATAAATATGGATACATTAAAATCAATTGCTGTATTGATTGACGCTGACAACACACAACTAAGCAAAATCGAAAGTGTATTGCATGAATTGTCTGCTTATGGGCGTATCGTTGCCAAAAAAGCATATGGAAACTGGAAAAAACCCACATTAAAACATTGGGAGAACGAAGTCAAACGCCTTGCCATACGTGCAGAGCAACAGTTTGATTATACTTCTGGTAAAAACACAACCGATATTGCCATCACCATAGACGCTATGGATATGTTGCATACCAAAATGTATGATTGCTTTGTATTGGTATCTAGTGACAGTGATTTCACACCGCTTGCCATACGTCTGCGAGAATCTGGTGTACACATCATTGGTGTGGGTGAAAAAAAGACATTGGAAGCATTCCGCAATGCTTGTGATGAATTCATATTCTTAGAATATTTGGGACATTCCGACACTATATCCGAAATAACCACATATATCGAAAATGTAGAAGAAAACAAACCCCCCACTTCCAATATTGAAGAAATTCACTATCTTTTACAAATCGCATCATTCAAATATCAAGATGAAGATGGTTATACAAATGTTTCTTCGGCTGGGTCTTATATTAAGCGTGCAAAACCAGATTTTGACTCTCGCACATATGGTTACAGCAAATTACCTGAGTTAATAGAAGCATTCCCGGAACTTTATGAAATACATCGTTATAGTGGTAAAGGGACTGTCACAATCATTGCTTACAAATGCCGTTGAACATCATTGTCTATCTTTCATATATTGTCAATGCTTAATATTTAGAGGTGAAAAACGTGGAAATAAAACTTGCTACAAATTGTGATATAGAACATTGGCTCAAACTTGTTGATAAAGTAAAACAAAATTTCCCTGGATTAGAAACACAACAAGCACTAGATGCACATAAAAATGTCGTTTTAGATTTTATAAACAAACAATCCGCAATTTGTGCAAAAAAGAATGATTGTATTGTTGGTATACTACTATTTTCAAAAGAAAATCATATGCTCTGTTTTTTAGCTGTTGATCCGGATAATCGTAGACAGCATATTGCTGAAAAAATGGTATCTTATATGCTTACATTCATGGATTCTACAAAAGATGTTGTTGTTACAACATATCGTGAGGGCGTACCAGAAGGAATGGCTGCAAGAGCATTTTATAAGCGGTTCGGCTTTGTTGCAGGAAAACAAACAGAAGAATTTGGAAGTCCTGTTCAAGAATTTATATTAAAACGATAATATAATGCATACTGCATGTTCTAAAACAACATATCAAGCAAAGAGCTTTCTGGTTCTTTGCTTTTCTTTTATGAAAAAAGAACGGCGTAATCTGCTCTACGCCGCCTCGTCAAAACCAAAATGTTTCATATTTTTTGGTATTTTCTTTTGATATCGTTTTTCATTTATTTTCGTAATGATTTTAGCCATGCAATTTCCCTTGCATATCCTTCCAATTCATTCGGGGTTTCCAAATAAAAAGGAACATGGGATAATTTGGGGTGATTGATGATACGAGCCAATGCAGAAATACCGATTTCCCCATCATCTAAACAAGCATGTCTGTCTTTGTGACTACCCATATGATTTTTGCTGTCATTCAAATGAATTGCCTGCAACCGTTGCAAATCAACAATATCATCAAATTCCTGCAACACATCGTCCAAACATTCCACAATATTATATCCTCCATCAAACACATGGCAAGTATCCATACAAACACCAATTTTATCCGATAATTCCACACGGTCTATAATTTGTCGCAGTTCCTCAAAATTCCGTCCCACTTCTGTTCCTTTTCCTGCCATGGTTTCGAGCAATATTTTTGTATTTGTTTCTGGTTGCAAGACTTTGTTAAGCAAATCTGCAATTTTGATAATCCCCATTTCTACACCTTGTTTCACATGGCTGCCAGGATGAAAATTATACATTGCCTCAGGCAGATAAGAAAGTCTTTCCAAATCCTCTCGCAATACTTTTTCTGCAAACTCCCGTATTTTATCATCTGCTGCACAAGGGTTCATGGTATAGGGTGCATGTGCCAACAACTTCCCAAAACCATTTTGTTTGCAAAATGCTCGCAAAGCCTCTATATCCTCTAAATCCAAAGCTTTCATACTGCCACCCCTTGGATTTCTTGTAAAAAATTGAAATGTATTTGCCCCAATTTGCAAAGCCATTTTTCCCATTGCCAAATATCCTTTTGCTGATGACATATGACATCCGATTGTAAACATAATTTTCCTCCATTTTCTATATACAATATTTTTATCTGTTTTTGATTTTCTCTATTTTATGCAAAACAGATGCTTTTTGCAATATGGTATCTGTTGTTGACAATCCATATTCTTTACTTTTATAATAAAAAAAATATTTCATTTTACAGAAAGTGGAGGAATATTTATGGAAACAAAAAGAGAATTTCACTTATTTGTACCATTTAAAATCAATCATTGGTTGTCCCATATAGAATATATGGCAAGCCAAGGCTTTACACTATCTAAAATGAACGACTTTTTTTGGACATATCAAAAAACACCACCCGAAAATCGCACATATACTGCTGTATCCACAGGTAGTATGTTTTATTTCATTGCCCCAAACCCAGAGCAACAGCAACGTATATCTGAAACATTTCAAAATGATGGCTTTACGCCATCTGTGCAAATACATAACATACAACTTTTCTACACAACAAAACAACAACCTTTTTCATTGTCTGCATCATCTGCAAATTACTTAGAAAATACCATGCGTTCTATCAAAAACATGTTATATTTTAACATTGTAGTGTATTTGTTTTTGCTATTGTTTATGGGTAGTTTTTTGTTAACTACTTTTTTAAATAATCCATTATATGTACTGACAAATTTATCATCATGCAGTACTTATATCTGTTTTCCAATAGCAATGTTGGCTTTCATCATACAATATCTTTTGTATATTCCTACTGCCAAAAAAAATATCTCCTGTATACAGTCAGGGCAAAATATCACACAAATACCCACCATACCATATAAAATCGCATCTGTTTGTGATAATGTTGCTTACGTTGCACTTATCATTATGATTGGTATATTTTTAATAGATAGACAAACGGAACCTTATAGCAAAATGATAATTTTATGTGCTGGAATATTGCCATTTATTTATCTGGGTATTGTTTCTTTATTGCAACACACATTGAAACATCGTTTTTCATCTGAAACCATTACAAAATATTCTTTGGCAAGTGTTGCAATCATCGCTTTTTTATTTTTCATCATACAAACTGTTTTTATTTTCAATGACACTTCAGAACCAACCGAAAATGATATCATACGTTATGCAGTGTCAGATAGCCAAAAAACAAATCATGATTTTCCGTTATATATGACAGATTTCATAGACAACACATATGGTATATACACCGTATACCAAACATATCAAGCCTCACCCTTTGTTGCACAATATAAATCCTATCATGATATAGAACATGCAAACAGACCGTATTTACACTATACCATTACAGATGTGTATGTGCCAATATTTTTCGATATATGCAAAAATTCTCTTGTCTCAGAAGAAATGCACACTATTACAGTAACTGGTTGTGACACTGCCCTTATGGCAAGTTATGATTATGGTGTATATGTGTATTTGCTCACAAAACATAATCGCATACTATATATTTCTTCTGATATTTTACTTGATACACAACAGTTAGAAATCGCTTCCAAAAAATTATTTGATTGCAACATCAACTATTTTGTTACTACATAATATAAAAAATAGCTTTTGGAATTTTCCAAAAGCTATTTTTATTTTTTATGATTTCCAAACACTGTCAGCGATTGTAAATTGTACTGCCCCCATACTACCAGGTGCCACGTCATATTCTCCAAACGCAATCACCAATTCGCCAGCTTCATTCAAATAGAAACTTTCATCTCCTGTCAAACCATTAAATCCATCTTCACCAATAAAGTAACTTTTATTTTCATCTTCTTTCATTTGTGCTTCCATCTGTTGTTTGATATTGTCACTAATTACCTGCAATTTTGCATCATCATTTACATATTTTTGCAATGTCACTGTTTCTCCTGTTGCTTTATCAATCGTAAATATTTTCACATATTGAGCACCAGACGCTTGTGTAATCAAAGTATTGATACGAATACTTACATAATCTTTTCCATCTGCCACAACTTCATAATCTGATTGCATAGCATAATGTCCTTCACCGTTTGTTTTTTTCAATTCTGCTTCATATTTTGCAATCAAATCTTTTGCATATGTTTCGATTTCTGCATTGGCTGTCACATTGCCTTCCACTTTTGGAATGTTGACATCTGCCATCATATTATTTTGTTCATTTGTGTATTTACCAAATGTCATCACTTTTGTAATGCTACCAATCACAGGTAAACCAACCATTGCATTTGCTACAACAGGACTTGCATTCACCACAACACCAAATGTCACCACAACCGCTGCTGCGGAAACGCTTAATTTTTTCATATTTTTCATCATCATATTTCTCCTTCTTTCTGTTCTTGCTTTTGCAATACCCATTTCTATACTTTTTTTTGCTGTTTGTGGAACAGGAATTTGCATATATGCATTTTTTTGTTCTACCAATGGATTGTCATCGTTTTTTAACATTCTTTTCACACCTTTCTATTCTAATTTTTTTCTCATTTTTCGCAATGTCCGATAAAGCCTTACTTTGACAGTATTCACATTTTCCCTTGTAATTTGTGCAATGTCTTCCAATTTGCAATCCTCAAAATATCGCAACATCACAACCGTTTTATCTTTTGGTGACAACCGCTCCAATATTTCTTGCAATTCCCATTCAATATGTAGTGATACCACATCTTCACAAACGCCAGCTACCATTTCCAATGTGTCATCTTCCACAGTGGTTTCCCACTTCTGTTTTCTGAGAAATTCCAATGCTGTATTGATGACAATACGATACAGCCATGTCGATAAATACAATTCATTTTTCAGATTATCACAATCTTTGACTGCACGATATGCACTTTCCTGTACAATATCCAATGCATCTTGTTCATTTTGTACATACCCATATGCCAAACGATAAAATTTATCATATTGTTGGAGCAAGCAGTCTTCCACTTGTTTTTGCCTTTTGGATATCATGATTTTGCCCTCATTTACTTTCTTTATTTTTTGTTTCTGTTTATTAGATGTATGGGTATATCAAAAAGTTGCAAAAAATTTTTAATTTTTTAAAAACTTTACAATCCCACAAAAAAAGTGTAAAATAAGCATAAAAAAAGAAAGTAGGCAATACGATGGCAAAATTTACACAAAATATCATATTATTTGATTTAGATGGTACACTGACAGACTCCGCAGAAGGCATTATTCGTTCTGCACAATATATGCAAGAAAAAATGGGGATACCCATATGGCAAGCAGCGGATTTGCATTTTATGGTGGGACCACCTTTGCGTGAAAGTTTTCGTGATAGATTTGGCATGAACGAAACACAAATAGAACAAGGTATTTTATACTTCAGAGAACGGTATTTTTCTGTTGGATTATTTGAAAATGCGGTTTATGATGGCATCAAAGAAACGTTGCAAACATTATGTGATATGGGAAAACGCCTTGCCGTTGCCACATCGAAACACCAAAGCACAGCATTACGCATTTTAGACCATTTTGGCTTAACCGAATATTTTGAAATCATAGGTGGTGATGACAACACATCTGCCCGCAACACAAAAGCAAAAGTCATTGCTTATGTCATGGAAGAAATGCAAGCAGACCCAAAAGACATCATCATGGTGGGTGACCGCAAATATGACATCGAAGGGGCACACGAAATGGGGATTTCTGCCATCGGTGTATTATATGGCTATGGTAGTATGGAAGAATTCAATGCTTGTAGTGCAGATGATATTGCAAAAACACCAAAAGATATTGTATCTTTATTTACATAACAAAAAAGCAAGAGGAAAATCCTCTTGCTTTTTATATTAAAATTCCATTTTCTGTTTCAAATATGTTACCAATGCAGAAATTGGCATTCTTTCTTGTTCCATGGTATCTCTGTCACGCACTGTTACACAACCATCGTCCACACTTTCAAAATCATATGTGATACAGAAAGGTGTACCAATTTCATCTTGTCTTCTATAACGTTTGCCAATAGAACCTGTTTCATCATATTCACAATTAAATTCTTTTGCCAGCATTTGATATACCTCTGTTGCTTTTTCGCCCAATTTTTTAGACAAAGGCAATACAGCCGCTTTCACAGGTGCCAATGCAGGATGGAAATGCAATACAGTTCTCACATCGCCTTCGCCCACTTCTTCTTCATCATATGCTTCACAAAGGAACGCCAATGTCATTCTATCTGCCCCCAATGAAGGCTCAATACAATAAGGAATATATTTTTTATCTTTTTCCTGATCAAAGTATGTCATATCCTGACCGCTTGTTTCTTGGTGGCATTTCAAATCATAATCGGTTCTATCTGCAATTCCCCACAATTCGCCCCAACCAAATGGGAAACGATATTCAATATCGGTAGTACCTTTGCTGTAATGGGACAATTCTTCGGGAGAATGGTCTCTCAAACGAATGCTTGTTTCAGGCATATTCAAGTTTAATAACCATTGTTTGCAATAATTTCTCCAATATTGGAACCATTCCATATCTGTATCAGGTTCACAGAAAAATTCCAGTTCCATTTGTTCAAATTCTCTAGTACGGAATGTAAAATTACCAGGTGTAATTTCATTACGGAAAGACTTCCCAATCTGCCCAATACCAAAAGGCAATTTTTTACGACTGCTTCTTTGTACATTTTTGAAATTTACAAAAATACCTTGTGCCGTTTCAGGACGCAGATAAACGGCGTTTTTTGCATCTTCTGTGACACCCTGAAATGTTTTGAACATCAAATTGAATTGACGAATTTCTGTAAAGTCGTGTGCCCCACAAGAAGGACAACAAATATTGTGTTCGTCCACAAAATTTTTCATCTGTTCATTGCTCCAACCATCTACAACCATTTCAGGCATATTGTTGTCTTGAATGAATCCTTCAATCAATTTATCTGCACGAAATCTTTCTTTACATGCTTTACAATCCATCAAAGGGTCACTAAAACCGCCCACATGTCCAGAAGCAACCCAAGTTTGTGGGTTCATCAATATGGCACAATCCACACCCACATTATAAGGGCTTTCTTGAATAAATTTTTTCCACCATGCTTTTTTGATATTGTTTTTCAATTCCACACCAATGGGGCCATAATCCCAAGTATTTGCCAAACCACCATAAATTTCAGAACCAGGATATACAAAACCTCTGTTCTTTGCCAGTGCAACCACTTTTTCCATTGTTTTTTCCATACAAAAAACCTCCTTTAAACTTGTTTGTGTTATCGAGGAATACAAGTTTTTTTGTATCAAAAAAGCCTTCCACCCCTCGCCTGTCAAAAAGCAAGGGACGAAAGGCAAAAAGTCTTCCGCGGTTCCACCCTCATTGATTTGCATTGGTTTATGCAAACCCACTCTTGTGAAAAATCATACTACTCCAAAGTGCCGTTCTTTGCTTTGCACTGTTATCTTGCACCAAACGATAACTCTCTGAAAGTCCGCCGCAAATACTCCTCTTTTTCTACGCAGTTATGAACTTGGTTATCAATCTATCACAGTTTTTTATGATTGTCAAGTACTTTTTTTCTTTTTCTCAAAATCAAATGTCCACCATAAAACGTCTACTTTTCAAATCCAAGCCCAAATGCACCTGTAAATATCGTCGCATAATCCAATCCAATTCTTGTAACACATCATCAGAAACCGCAAACGAAAATATTTTCTGTTCTGTTTCATACAGCACATGTTGCATCGCTTGCACCACACCATCAGACAATGGTTTTGCTTTGGCAGTTCTGTGTTTTTCACACAAAAACACTGCATCATTTTCTGCAAAAAAAAGCGGTTCTCCTTTGCCACATTCCATACATGCTACCGAAGCCAAAAATCCTGTCACTTGCAGCCATTTGATTTCCAATATGCGTCCCACCAATTTTGGAGATATATTGCCTTTTGTCATTTTTTGCAATGCCAGCAAAAAATACCGTAATACCGCATCATGCTCCATATTGTCAGGACAAATTCTATCTGCCAATTCTGCCAAATACATCGCCTGAGAAAGCATTTCCATATCTGTTCGCAAGTCATAAAAACTTTCTATCAAATCTGCCTGTGTCACAGAAGCAAATCCTCGCCCTTCAAACAATGTAAAATCGCAATAACAAAATAATTGTGTTCCTGCCAAAAGCGGGCTTTTTGTTTTTTTTGCTCCTTTTGCACAAAGCCGCACTTTTCCCACACCTTTTGCCAATACCAACATATGTTTATTGTTTTCTCCCTGTGGTTGTTCTTGTATCACAATACCTCTGATTTGGTTCACGCCCATATCATTCCCTCATTTCTTTTTGTGGATACAAAAACGTGAAATCCAATGTTGGTGATTTTCCCAAATTTTCTAATATCCATAAATTTCCGTTTACCCAACTTTTGCATTTATCCAATATAATGGCGTCACCTGTCATCACACAATCCAATGTTTCCAAAGTCGTATCCACTGCATGTATCACGGCAACATCTACCAAAAAAGGCATATCCGAAAGCCATGACAAAATATGTCCTTTGAGCCTGCCCGAATTGGAAACCGGTGCGTCCAAATAAAAAATGGCTTTTTCTGCCTGCTTTTCTTCTAAATATTTGCCAATCAACCGCACTGCTTGCTCTGTTTTGTCTATCAAACGATAAGACCCCCGCAATGCCGCCAAATCCCTGATACTACCATCCATACCTTTCAAAAGCACTGTGCCAGACAAAGCCACTTCTGTTGTGATAATGGTATTCAAGCCATCAATATGTACGGTTTTTCCAGACAAACTACCTGTAACTTCTTTTTGTTTTCTTGCTTTTGTATGCTCCAAAGAAGAAACACCTCTCACCAAAGCCAGTCTCTGCCGTTCCGAAAGCATATAATGATTGCCAATAAACACCGAAGCACCTTTTATGCGGTATCCTCTGTCCAACAAATATTGTAAGTCTTTTGCCGCTTCATACAGTTTTTGCACACTTTCGCCATAAAATTCTTTTTCATCATTAGGTACATATCCACGTTTTACGGTTTTGCTCATACTTTCTCACCCCAAAAACAACATATGCAGGATTTGGCGAAATGCCAAAACCTGCTTTTTGTATCACTCCAATGTTTTATAACGGGAACTATCTGCAATCCGCCTTTTTGGATTGGGTGTCTGCTGTGACTTTTTGTATTGCAGATAATCCCGCACCTGTCCTGTTTGCAAAAATGTTTGCCATAATTGTTGTTCTGTTTTCATATGGTCATCGTCCCCTTTCCTGGTTAGAATATGACATAAAAACAAAACTCATACGGCACAATTCTTGCCATATTTTTTTACAGATTTTTTTTGTCGTAACCAAAATTTCGTAACAAAAAGTCGCTATCACGCCAATCTTTTTTGACTTTTACCCAAATTTGCAAAAATATTGAAGACCCCAACAAACGCTCCATATCTTGACGTGCATAAGTGCCTATTTTTTTGAGCATACTGCCATGTTTGCCAATGATAATACCTTTATGGGAGTCTTTTTCACAATATATCAATGCTTGTACATCAACAATATTTTGTTCTGGACGTTTTTTCATAGACATAATTTCCACCGCAATACCATGTGGAATTTCATCTTGCAACAAATACAACGCCTTTTCTCTGATAATTTCCGATGCAATCTGGCGTTCAGGCTGGTCTGTGACCATATCGCTTGGGAAATACTGTGGGCCTTCGGGTAAAAATTTCCGAATAACCTGTAACAATTTATCTGTATTGTTTCCAGTTGCGGCAGAAATCGGCACAACTTCACGGAATGGATACAATTTACTATATGTATCAATCACAGCAAGCAATTTTTCTTTATCTGCAATGGTATCCACTTTGTTTATCACCAACACAACTGGTGTTTTGACATTTTGCAATTTTTCCAGAACATATTTGTCTGCTTCCAGCACCTTTTCTGTTGGTTCTACCAAAAACAATACCACATCTACTTCTTTGAATGTATTTTCTGCAGAACGCACCATAAACTCACCCAATTTATGTTTTGGCTTGTGAATACCGGGTGTATCCAAAAATACACACTGAAAATCCTCTTTTGTCAATATACTTGTGATTTTGTTTCTTGTTGTTTGTGGTTTGTTTGATGTAATAGCAATTTTTTCACCAATCAAACAATTCATCAGTGTAGATTTCCCAACATTTGGTCTACCCACCAATGACACAAAACCTGAATAAAATTTCCCCATAAACTGCCTCCTGTTATTATTATTCCATCGCTTGGCGTTCTGCTTCCATTGCTGCTTTCATCGCTGCTTCTTTTGCGTCCCAATCCGCCTGCATTTCCAGCAAAAGCATGTACTGCAACCATCTGTCATTTTTGGTTTCAATATCTTCCTCCGTCAAACCTTTGAGCATTGTCAATGCTTGATAATAACGGATACCATTTTCCGCTGTGATGTATTCGGATTTCATACCCAATATCAAAGCAATGCGGTTTGGCAACATATAACGGCGGATTTCTTCTTGCACGCCCTCTGTGGATTTACCCAAACGTTGCATAAACTCCATCGCATTTTTATAATGTATCACATATTCACTTTCTTTGATTTTCACACGTTGTGCTTGCCATTTTGTTTCGATATATGCAACAATTTCGTCCATTGTTTTTGCATTTGGTTGTATTTTGACATCTGCAAAACGTACTTTCAAAGCTTCCATTCTGTCTTCACGCATTGTTTTCATGCTCCTTTTTTGTAATTTCGTTTAATTTTTTTCGTATTGCCTGCATATCTTCCCATGCAGGACGTTTTTTTGTTTCATCTCGCAACAACGCAGATGGGTGATATGTCGCAATGATATAACAACCTTTTCTTTCATACCATTGTCCTCTTTGTTTTGTAATTTTGAAATTTGGGTCAATGATGGTTGTTGCTGCAATTCTGCCCAAACATACAATCACTTTGGGTCGTATGAGTGCAAATTGGTACCGCAAATAATTGATACAAGATTGTTTTTCATCATCATGTGGGTCACGATTGCCAGGAGGTCTGCATTTTACCACATTTGTGATATACACATCTTCCAGTTTCAAATCAACTGCCGCCAGCATTTTATCCAAAAGTTGTCCTGCAGGACCAACAAAAGGTTGTCCCTGCAAATCTTCTTGCTGCCCGGGGCCTTCTCCAATAAACATAATTTCCGCTTTCTTATTGCCTTTGCCTATCACAACATTTGTCCGCATTTCAGACAACCTGCATTTTTTGCAATGATAACAAGCTCTCTCTAATATTTCCCAAGTTTTTTTCATATCTTTCACTCCAAACGATATTCCTGCAATACAGATTGTGCCAATTCTACAAAGTCATCACAAGCCCCCCAATCAAAACGGATTGCCTACATGCATATACTATTTTTCAAATACTCACATTGTATCTTATCAACAGCTTCTTTGGGTAATAAAGAAACTTTTATATCGTTTTTTGCATGGTATTGCCCCCTTACCCATTATAAAATATTCGTCTTTACTTAATATCTTCCCCTCGAAAACCAAAAGGCAACAAATCAGATACAGAAAACACTTTTTCTCCTGCCTCTTCACTCCAAAGCACTACTTTCCCCTCTGGCATAAATTCAAACAATATCTGTCTGCAAATGCCGCAAGGTGCCGCATAATCTCCACTACTTGCCACAATGGCAATTTTTTCAAAATCCTGTACACCTTCTGAAACTGCCTTTGTCACAGCGGTTCTTTCTGCACAAATGGTTGCACCATATGTTGCATTTTCCACATTACAGCCTGTAAACACACGACCATCTTTTGCCAGCAACGCCGCCCCCACCTGAAAATGGGAATATGGTGTATAAGCATATGTCATGGCTTGTTTCGCTTTTGTAATCAATTCTTTGTTATTCATACCTTTCACGTCCTTTCCGTTATGCTCTGGGAATACCTGCCGCTTCCAATATTTCTTTTTGTTTTGTAAACATTTCTTTTTCTTCTTTGGGTTCCATATGGTCATATCCCAATAAATGCAACATACTATGTGCCGTCAAAAATGCAATTTCCCGTTTCAAAGAATGCCCATATTCTTTTGCCTGTTCTTCTGCTCTTTCCAAAGATATGATAATATCCCCCAATACAATTTCTCCATTTTCATTTTTTTCTATGATTTCATTTTCTGTAAATGTCAGCATAGGAAAACTCAAAACATCTGTCGGGCGGTCAATGTTGCGAAATTGTTTATTGATTTGCTGTATCTCTGTATTATCCACAATGGAAATGCTAATTTCACAATTTTCATCAAACCCTTCATATCGCAAACTATCCAAAGCAATGGTTTCCATCACTTTTTCCAATTCTTTCGGGAAATTTTTTGTTCTAATATCAATCAGTGTTGTCATTTATTGTTTCCTCCTGCATGGTCTCCTTTTTCTCTGCCGCTTGAATATCCGACTGCTTTGGATATGCTACACGTTCATGATACATACCATGAAATACTTTCAAAAATGATTGTCGTATGACTTCCAATTCATCAATTTTCAATCTGCTGTTGTTAAGCTGACCATCGTCCAATTTATCTTTTATGAGTCCTTTTATGGCTTGTTCTGCCTCGTCCAATGTTTTTCCATTGCCAAGCATTGACCGCACAGCCGCCTCCACGGTATCTGCCAACATGACAACTGCAGACTCTCTGCTTGATGGTATTTTCCCTTGATACCGATAATTTTTTTCATCGACTTGTTCTGCACCATATTTTTTGAGTGCTTCAAAATAAAAATACTTTACCAAACCATTGCCATGGTGTTCCACAATGATGTCTTGTATCACAGGCGGCAATTTATACCTTTGTGCCAATTCCAAACCATCTTTTGTATGATTTGTAATAATTTTTGCACTTTTTTCTGGTGGCAAATCATTGTGTGGATTATGTCCTGTTTGATTTTCTGCAAAATACATGGGATATTTCAATTTTCCCACATCATGATAATATGCCCCGGCTCTTGCCAATGCGGTATTCCCGCCAATATCATAAACCGCTGTTTCTGCCAAATTTGCCACAATCAAACTATGGTGATATGTGCCGGGGGCTTCAATCATCAATTTTCGTAGCAATTCGCTGTTTGGATTTGTCAATTCCATCAAACGCAAAGGGGTATTTGCCTCAAACATCGTTTCCCAAAAAGGTAAACTGCCCACAGCAATAATCATGGAAACCAATCCTGTCACTGCACCAATGCCGCTTTGTAATAATAATTCTGCCGTATAACCTTCTCCAAAGAAAAACCCCAACGCCAGCATTGCCGTAAAATTCACACCTGCCATACCCAAAGCCGCAGGAATGAGATATGCACGCTTGTCCGTTTTTTGAATGATGAGTGCCGCAAATGTACCACTCAAAAGTGCATACATCAAAAATTGTACATCACCATGATAAATAAAGCACCCTACAATACAAAACAATGCATTCAGCCACAATGCTGTTCTTCTACCTATCAGCAAACTTACCAACATGGCAAATAGCCCCGCTGGAATGAGCGTAAACATTTTCAAATTGGATAACAACGAAATCAGCAGTATCATAATGACATATATTGTAAACAACATACGCACTTCATTTTGTTTCAAAGGTCTTGCATTTCTGCCCCATATAAAAAACAAATACATTGCCGCAAACACCATACTTGTCATCAACAAACTCCCCAACAAAGGCATCACATTGCCCTCAATACCACTTTCATCTACCAAATGCAACGCTACCAGTTTATCGTATATCTCTTGTGTGATAATTTCGCCTTCGTCCACAATTTTCTGATTTTTTCTAATCAAAACATCAGAAACCTCTGCTCGTTTTTGTTCTTTCATGGTTTCGACTGCCACGTCATCTAGAATCAGATTGGGTTCTACTGCCGCTGTCAATATCATAAACGCCATTGTTTTCAAATCAATATGCCATGACAATTTTGCCAATTCATTTTGTAATGTTTGTTTTGCCTGTTCCATGCTGTCTGCGGTAATACCATTTTCATATATGGTTTGCAACATCGAAATGCAATCACTTACAAAAGCTTTTCTTTGTTCTGGTGTCAATGCTTGGTACGCAGATAATTGTTTATTCACAAGCACAACAGGCAATTCCAGTGCGGTATTTTGTACCGCTTCGTAATAGCTTTCTTCCTCGCCCAAGCCTGCAAGCACCATATCCAATTCTTCAAAAACGCCTTCCACTTGCACTACACATTTTTCCGAAACAGATACATCTGTTTTATAAATCGGACCAACGCTGTTTGCTGCTGCTGCTTTTAATTTTTCCGTTGCAGCTTCGTCCACAGTATCTTCTGCGGCAACATATCGCTTTGTTGCCACAGAACCAATTTGCACCGCATTTCTTTGTTGTATAGAACCTGTACCAATGAAAATCACAGTCAAAACCAATGCCAATACAAAAAGTGTATTTTGAAAAACAACTTTATTTCCGATTATATTTTTCTTTCCTGTCATGGGAACCACTCCGCTTCTTCGCTTCAAACTTTTCATATGCGGCAATAATCTTTTGTACTAGAGGGTGTCGCACAACATCTTTGTTTGTCAGTGTAATCATACCAATATCTTCCACACCACTCAATATTTTCACAGATTCCATCAATCCGGAACGTTTGTCATCTCCTAAGTCAATTTGTGTCAAATCCCCTGTGACAACTGCCTTAGAACCATAACCAATACGTGTCAAAAACATTTTCATCTGTTCTGGTGTGGTATTTTGTGCTTCGTCCAGCACAATGAACGCATTATCCAGTGTACGCCCTCTCATATAAGCCAATGGTGCAACTTCAATCAAACCACGTTCCATATTTTTCAAAAATGTTTCTGCTCCCATAATTTCATACAAAGCATCGTATAACGGTCTTAAATATGGGTCAACTTTTTGTTGCAAATCCCCTGGCAAAAAACCAAGTTTTTCCCCTGCTTCTATGGCAGGTCTTGTCAATATAATACGGTTGACTTCATTGTTTTTAAATGCGGTAATCGCCATTGCCATTGCCAAATACGTTTTTCCTGTACCTGCTGGCCCTATACCAAATACAACAGTATTTTTCTTTATCAAATCAATATATTTTTTCTGTCCCAATGTTTTTGGTTTCAAAGGTCTGCCATTTGCAGTCAAACAAATGAGATTGTCATATATTTTTTCCAATTCCTGCAGATTATTTTCTTCCACTGATGCCAAAAAATAAGAAAGATTTTGTTCTGTAATTTCCTCCCCTTTTCTTGCCACTGCTGCCAAAGATTGCAATACATGGTATGCTTTTTGTACCCCATTTTGTTCTCCCACAATTTTGACATCATCACCTCGATTGACAATACGTACATCACAATTTTTTTCTATTTTTTTTATATTACAATCAAATTGCCCAAATACTGGCAGTAGTATTTCATTCTCTAATTGTAGTGTCTGCTCTGTTTGATTCATATATGGCATCTTGCCCCTTTCTTTGTGTTTTTCCAATTTCTTCTGACAATGTGGCTTTGCATATTGCTCTGACACAGTCTGTATATACTTCATATTGCATTTGTATTTGTTCTACGATTTCATTTTGTTGTAATGTTTGTTCTGCCTTTTCATTGCAAATTTTTTCCAATTCTTTTTTTGCTTGTTCCACCGTTCTTGTTTTTGGTTGTGTGGTATATGGTTGATATTGCTCTGTTTGCAACATAATGGGCAACTGAAAATCACCCAAACCCATTGGTTTTTGTGAAATGATGGTTGTTTCAAAATCACCCATCATATTTGGTTTTATAATATCCAATTTTTTATCTTTCCATATCCAGATACGATTTGTTTTTGGTTCTCCTTGCCACACATTTTCTGTATATTGCAAAGGCAATTCTTCCGTCATATTCTGCCAAGTTCTCGCTGTGACACTGCCTTGTGCTGCCACATATTCGCTGTGTATTTCTTCCCCTTCCACACCTACTTGTATTTCGGAAGAAATCAACACATCACCTGCTTTGACAACATCACCCACTTGCACCAAAGGTGTCCCTCTTTGTGCTGTAATTTGTAATATCACGCCATCTTTTTCTGCCACAATATCTTGTGGTGTTTCTTTGTCTATGATTTCTGTTTTTTCAATGGTTTCTGCCAACTGTATGGTTGCATCAGTACCTTGTACGGATACACTCACCCAAGAAATATCCGCAAAAGATGACAACAGTTGTTTTGTAATGGTTTCTGTATCTACATTGGCTTTCCATGCACCAGGGCGTAGTCCCCATTCTGCACAAGCCGAAAGCAATTCTTCTTTTGACAACCGTTCATTGCCTTCAATATCCACCATCCATACAAAAGAGGACAGCACATACAGCCCTACAATAAAAAATAGCAACCCTGCCATCAAAAATTGTCTGCCTTTATATTTTCGCCATTTCGCAGGCAATCCACCATACGCCATAACCTCCAAACGGCAACCCGTTTTTTCTGCACAATATTCCAATGCTTTCAGCCCATTCCATGATGTTTTCATCACCATACCGGTACTGTTTGCTTTTGCGTCCCAGAACAAAACTTGGCGATAAGACGCCATATTCATAAAACGCTCCATAGAAAAACCGGTTATCTTTATCATAACATATCCACGTAAATAATACCAGAATACAGGCAACAAAATACTTCACCCAGCCTTCTTTTATCGCAAAAATTCCAAACTGTCCACACGCCCTTTCACGACGATACAATCCGCAGACATTTGTTTCAATTCCAAAGATAGCCCACAAATTTTCAAACTGCCAATACCTGTGGCAATGCGTATCACCTCTGTACTGTATTCCATCAAACCTTTATGATTTTCTATTGTCAACTCCTCCTGTCCTACCATAGAAATCAAAGGCAAATGCAACACCACTTCTTTTGGCAAATGCAATGTTTCGGCAACCTGTCTGCCCCATGTCAACGTCATTCCCTCCTTTTGTGGTTCTATTTCTATCTTTATGCAAAACATTGCCACTTCATGCACCCTGCCCTTTGACACAAAAAAGACCACCGCTTTCACGGTGGTCTTTATTGAACTCTTATTTTATTTGCCTTGGAGCAGTTTTTTTACAAAATCACCAACAACTTTGTTGTCTGCACGCCCTTTGACTTTGGGTGCCACTATTGCCATCACTTTTCCCATATCCTTCATGGTAGAAGCACCTGTTTCAGCAACAGCTTCGGCAACAATCGTTTGAATTTCTTGTTCACTCAATTGCTCTGGAAGGTAACCCAATAAAACTTCGATTTCTTTGTTCAATTTTTCAATCAAATCCTGTCTGCCACTTTTTTCAAAATCAGGCAGAGAATCTCGACGGCTTTTGAGTTGTTTGGAAACAACTTCTATCACGCCTTCGTCGTCTAATTCAATTTTTTGGTCTTTTTCAATCTGCAATATACCAGAACGGACTAATTGTACGGTATCTTTTCGTATAGTGTCCTTTTCTTTCATTGCTGTTTTCAAATCCTCAAAAAGACGTTCTTTTAATGACATAACCATCATCCCTTTACGCAAGAAAATTATTTGAATTTACGTTTTCTGGCAGCTTCGGATTTCTTTTTGCGTTTTACGCTGGGTTTGTCATAATGCTCTCTTTTGCGTACTTCGCCCATGATACCATCTCTTGCACAAGTTCTTTTGAAACGACGCAGTGCGCTGTCTAAGGATTCATTTTCTTTAACTTTTACCTCTGACATGAATTTCCCTCCCTCCCAGATGCGAGATTCGTGTACGGGAAAGACAAAATTCATGCATCTTTTACAGAATTGCCTTTTTTACCGTACATTTTAGAATTATACACAAAAAGATGTAAAACGTCAATATCAATCCCGATATTCTGTCAGAAAATTATACTTTTTTTGCTAAAATTATCCATTTGTTTTCTTTTTTGTACTTTTTGCGACTGTTTGTGTTTTTTTACGAAGCACAACCATACCCAAAGGCGGTACTTGTATACAAATACTATCTGGTCTGTTATCCCATGCTTTTTTATGGCTTTTGATTTGTTTTTTGTTCACAATACCACTGCCGCCATATATCTGCGCATCGCTGTTAAACACTTCTTCATAAACACCTTCCGCAGATACCCCCAAATCAAAATGCATATGTGGCTCTGGTGTGAAATTACACACAAAATACAATTCTTTATCTTTTTTATCACGGCGGATAAATGATACCACAGAATTCTCTTTATCATCACATGAAATCCATGTAAAACCTTTTGGGTCACTGTCCAATTCCCACATAGATGCATGTTCCAAATACAATCTGTTCAAGTCTTTGCAATACTGTTGCATTTGTTGGTGGTCTTTATATTGGAGTAAATGCCAATCCAAACTTCTTGCCTCGCTCCATTCATTGAATTGTGCAAATTCGCCCCCCATAAATAATAGCTTTTTGCCAGGGTGTCCATACATAAAACCATATGCCAATCTTAAATTTGCATATTTTTGCCACAAATCCCCAGGCATTTTGCCAATCATGGCACTTTTTTCATGTACCACTTCATCATGGGACAACACCAGCACAAACTGCTCGGAATATTGATATGCCATACCAAATGTCAAATTATTATGATGGTATTTTCGATATATGGGGTCTTTTTCCATATAAAACAAAAAATCATTCATCCAACCCATATTCCATTTCATGGTAAATCCCAAACCATTTTCTGAAACCGGCTTTGTAACCCCTTCCCAACAAGTAGACTCCTCTGCAATCATCATCGCATCTGGAAATTGTTTTGCAATGACAGCATTCATATGTTTCAAAAATTCCACAGCATCAATATTTTCACGCCCACCATACACATTTGGCAACCATTCTCCATCATTTTTGCAAAAATCCAAATATAACATAGATGCCACCGCATCGACACGCAACCCATCAATATGATATTCTTTCAGCCAAAACAAAGCATTTGCAATCAAAAAATTACTAACTTCTTTTCTTCCATAATTGAATATGTATGTTCCCCATTGTTTATGTTCGCCCTGTCTGGGGTCTTGGTGTTCATATAGTGCCGTACCATCAAAACGTCCCAGTCCAAAACCATCTTTTGGAAAGTGTGCTGGTACCCAATCCAATATTACACCAATATTATTTTGGTGGCATTTATCCACAAATTCCCGAAACATCTCAGGTGTACCATAACGACTGGTGGGTGCATAATAACCTGTCACCTGATACCCCCAACTGCCATCAAAAGGGTGTTCAGCCACAGGCAACAATTCAATATGGGTAAAGCCCATTTCTTTGACATATGGAATCAGTTTCTCTGCCAATTCCGTATATGTCAAAAAGCGATTACCTTCTTCCGGTGCACGCATATAAGAACCTAGATGCACTTCATAAATGTTCATGGGGGATTGATGCACATTTCTTTTTTTACGAGCCGTCAACCATTTTCTGTCTTTCCAAGTATGCCCCCCCAGATTTGTCACCACAGAAGCCGTATCTGGTCGCAGTTGTGCCCCAAATGCATAAGGGTCACATTTGTCTATGGTAGTTCCATTTTGTTGCACAATATGAAATTTGTATTGGTCGCCTGCCGCCAAACCAGGAATAAATAATTCCCAAATACCAGAATTACCCAAAAGCCGCATAGGGTGACGGCAGCTATTCCAGTTGTTAAAATTGCCTATCACACTCACACTTTTTGCATTGGGTGCCCAAACACCAAACGCAACCCCTTTTGCCCCTTCAAACGTCTGCATATTTGCCCCCAATTTGCGATAAATGCCATAATGCGTACCTTGATTGAACAAATAACGATCATATTCGGAAATAGTGGGAGAAAACGCATAAGGATCATACGTCCGCCATGTATGCCCTTTTCCATCTGCACACTCTAAACGATAGCGAAACCATTCTGTTCTTTCTGCGATGCAAACCTCAAAAAAACCGTCTTCATGTATTTTTTGCATAGGATATTTATTTTTTGCAGTTGTTGCATCGACTACCACAACACGTTCTGCACTTGGTAAAAATACACGCACGACCACAGCTTTACCTTTCTTTGTTTCTATTTCATGCATACCCAATATATGGTGTGGGTCTGTATGTTCTCCATTGATAATCGCAAATAATTCGTTCAAATGTTGAATGGTCATCATAGGCTGCCCCTTCCTTTCGTTCTTGTTTTTTTACAAAAACACTTTTTTTTATTATATCCTATATCTATCATTTTGGAAACAAATACACCAATGAAATTTATGTCTTTTTTCGGCAAATCAAAAAATAAGAGAAATGATATGTTCATAAAATCTATCATTTCTCTTATTGTATTATTTTGACATACGAGGTGTTGCCCCTGCCAAAAGTTCTGTATTTTCAAATTGATATATTTGCATATCATGTGCATATTCTAATTGACGCAAAGCATTTTCTGCCTGTTCCACTGCCAAAGCCGCTTTGTCCAATGTGATTGTTGTGGCATTGCCTGCACGTACATTCACTTCTGCGGCACGATATGCGGCTTGTGATTGTTTTAATGTCGCTTGTGTCGCCTCATATTGCGATTCCAACTGCGTGATTGTATTGTGTGCATTACGGATTGCCAATTCTTTATTTTCTTTTGTTGTTTTTAGTTTTTTTTTTTTTTTTTTTTTTCTTTTGTTGTTTTCAGGCTTCTTTGTGCTTCCGCAAAGGAATATTCTTTTCCTGCCGTTTCGCCGCCGGTAGATGTCCAAGGCAAATAATTTTTTCCAAATTTTGCATCACTGACAGCCTGTTCTTGCAACTTAATGGTATAATCGGTATTGAGTTTATTTGTGACATATTGGTCTAATGTTTGTGTCATGGTATAGGGTTGATATATCACATCATATACCAATGTATATACAGCATTTTTTTCTGCACCAATTAACTGATAAAATGAAGCATATTCTTGTTGCAATGCCATTTCCAGCTTTACTGTATCAAATTCAGCCTGTTGATAATCACTGTATAAATTTTGCAATTCATAATCACTCAACACGCCCAATTCATTTTTCAACATACCTTGTTCATACAATTTCTTTTTCAATTCTGTATCTTTTTTCTTCCATGCCAATGCACTTTCATCGCTCAATATAGAAGTAAACTGATTTTTTACAGAGGCTTCCAAAGTCAATTTTGTCAATTCCTCAGAATATTTATTTTTTGTCATATTGCTGCTAATATTTTGTATGGAAGAATAAATCCCATAAATTTCAGGGTCTACCCACTGTTGGTAAGAAACAGACGGCACACTGAAAGAACCCGTAATATCCCAAATATCTTCTTTCAACTTTTGGAGATATTCTGCTTGGTCGCTGCTGCTTCTCAAATCTATACTATTGGTTTTTGCCATTTCCACAGCCATATCCAATGTCAATGCATTTTCTGGCAATGTTGTTTGTGTTTGTATTTCGAGCATTTTTGTATCATCATCTATTTTTTTTGCATCATCCGCAAAAGCTGTTGTAGAAAGCAACAAAGTCGCCAATATCATTGCAACCCCTTGATATACTTTTCTTTTCATAGATTTCAACCTCCCTTATTATGAAAAAATTATAGCACACAACCATATAAAAAAATAGTGACTTAATCATTTCTTAAACTATATTTTATTTTTTGATACAAAACAAAAAGAGAGTCTAAAAAGACTCTCTTTATTGTTTGAGCATAAGTATTTTATTCGATAACGGTCAAATTATTTGCTGCCGTTCAATGTAGCTGTTCTTGTTGCTGCATCCCATGTGATGTCTGCAACACCCAAAGCAACGCCCAAATCTCTCATAGGCAAGAATGCTCTGCCAACGCCGCCTTCTTCTTTGATTTCAACAGCGGAGCTTGTAGGAACAGGTGCACCATTGATGTACATTGTTTTCTGACCAACTGTCATTGTGATTACTTTGCTGCCGTACATAACTGTAGCTGTTCTAGCTTCGCCATTCCAAACTACGTTTTCGTTAGGGATACCCAAAGCTTTTGCAACTGCTCTGATAGGCAACATTGTGTAGTTACCAGCATTGATGTAAGCTGCAACGTCCAATTCTACTTTTGTTTCACCAGACAACAAGTATTTTTCGCCAACAGGAACAACAACTTTTGTTGTGAAGGAGTCAGCGTCTTCTCTACCACCTGTTACGATGTTTACGAAACCAGCTTTTGCTGTATCGCTGTAGAAATCTTCGTTGATGTTGTTGATGATTTGGTTATCTTTTTCAGCACCCAGGATTGCTTGACCCAAGTAAGCACTGCCCTTTGTGTCATCCTTTTCGTTTACTGCACCGTTCATTGTAGAAGAAACTACTTTCAGGTCATAAGCACCAGCAGGCAAGCTTCTGTCCATGAACAATGTCATGTCGGAAATTGTGATTGTTGCAGGTTCGTCATCACTTCTGCTATCTACGTCAAATTTGATAACGCCGCCGTTTGTTTTCACGTTTTTCACGCTCAAACCGCTCTTTTCGTCAACTGTTATTTTTGCATCATCGTCAAAGCTAATTTTTTCCATAGCGATTTCAAATGTTGCATTTTTGTTCCACAGACCAGCTTCTGCTTCTGTGATTGTTACGTTTGTAGGGATTTTTGTTTGTCTGTAGTCAATTTTCAGGTCGTTCTGTTCTGCTTTTACTACATAAGGTTTTACAAATTTTGCAATTTTTACTTCTTGAGTTTCAACTGCATCGCCTTCCAATTTCAATGTTACATCGCCTTCGAAGTTAGGGTCAGCAACCAATGTCAATGTGAAGTTCAATTCAGCTTTTTTAGTGTCTTTAGAGTCTGTTTCATCCCATGTTCTTTTTGCAAATGTCAATTTTTCGAAGTCGCCTTTTCTGTAAGCTGCTGCAAACCAGTCGTCGTCAACCTTAGCACCATCTTTGTCCATGTTAGAGCTTGTAACATCTACATCACTTGCCAAGTAAACGCCTTCAGGCAATGTCAATGTAAAGTCTTTGCTGTTGTTCCAAGCACCGGGGAAAGATTCTTTGATTGTTACTTCCAAAGATTTGTGGTCGCTGCTATCTGTGATACCTTCGTTTTGCACGTTAACACCGCTGTAAATTACAGGCAGGTCAGCATCTTTATCTACGCTCATTGTTACAGCACTGTCGATTGCTTTTGCAACTTCAACGGATACTGTATCGTTACCAGTCACATAGATTTTCAATGTAGCTGTTGCACCAGATTTTGCATTTGCAGCTTCTACATTCAAGCCTTCAAATGTCCATGTATCTGTATTTGCCAAGTTTGCAGCCAGAGTACCCAACTGGTCAAAATCAATGATCATTTCTTCGCCATCGATATCAGTAGCTGCTTTGTCCAATGTTACGGAACCACCTTTACCATCTGTCAATTTAGCAATAGTAGTACCATTTTTTTCAACAAATTCAAAACCACTGCTCAGTTTCAATTTGATTTCGCCTTTGCTTTTTTGACCCAAGTCAGCAGCAGCAAAGATATTGTCCATATTGCCAACTGTAGCTTTCAATTTTACATCTTCCAATGTAGAAATTTCTTCTACTGCGATGTCTGTCAATTTTTTTGTAGAAGCGCTCAAACCTTTACCTTCTACTGTTGCGTATACAACATCACTGCCACCATCAATTTTGAAATCGTCGGAGCTAACAGATACTTTTGCTGTTTTGCCTTTGGATGCAGAATCGATTGTGGATTTCAAGCTAACTGTGATTACGTCATCTGTTTGCAAATATTTTGTAGTATCTGCTGTGCTTGTGTAATCATTTGTCAATTCGATTTCTACTTCATCAGTGCCATCACCATTGAATTCTGTAGTAGCAGTAGTTACTTTTGCAATATCTGCTTTTTCTGTACCATAGTAGTCTTTTACAGTTACATCAGGAGCAGCACCTTTAAAATTCGCATTGTCCAATGTTACAGTAAATTTCACTTTATCATTATAACCTGTTGTGAAATCTGCTGTGTTAATTTTCAATTGCAGTTCTGCATCGTTTACTTCTTTGTTGGTTTTCAGTTCTTCAACTGTATAGTTGCTCGCACCAACTACTTTCGCTGTTGCTTTCAGGTCTACACCGTTTGCCGCAAATGCAGTTGCAGGCACCAATGATGTAACCATAGCCGCAGCCATTACCATGGACATCAATTTTTTCATGGTTGTCATTCCTCCTTTTTGTTTTTCATGTCGTTTTTTCGTTTCATAATTATACAACGAATTGCATATTTCCCTGCACCATCTCTTTACCGTCCGCCTCAGTACGAAAACGGTACCGCCGTCACTTCCGTCGTTCCCCCACTCTTGAAGTACGTTGGCTTCATTGGTGCTGTCTTCGTCTGCGTCGAAACGATACAGAGAAAGCAACATTTCGTATGCAGATTTATTATATCTATGCAACTTTTATTTTGCAAGCAATTTTTTAATATGTAACAGAACTGTAATTTTGCAGAAATAAAAAAAATGAATATAAAATCCATTTTTTCATTGAAATATCAACGTTTTTCAGATTTCTGAAACACCAAAAACAACATTGATTTTTGTAACATTTCTTTTATAAAACTTTCTGCTTACCATCTATATACCTATATAGTATTTTAAACATATATTTGTATTTCATATAAACTACAAATACATTTATTTTGTAACTTTTTTCTTTTTTATGATATGGAAATCACGATAGTTCTTGCATAATATCATGATTATTTACAATCCCACAAACATACTTTATCTTCTTTGAAAGAAAGAATTGCATGTATTTTCTGGTCGCTCAATTGACATACATTCAGTTACTTTACAGGATGATGATAGCAATATATTCATATATTGGTTGTGATATACCTGAGATATCCTCCACTTTTCCACAGACTTATCAACAACTTGTGGATAACTTTTGTGAAATTTATTGTTTTTTTATTGATAACACACATTGGGACGCAATGGGACTTTTCCCCATTTACTTTGACGACATAAAATAAAAACAGAAAGGAGCTATACAAATGGCTACATTTACAACAAATTATGATTTGATTAAACCGGGTACAGAGGATTATTACGACATTGCAGACTTTAATGAAAATATGGACGCAATCGATGGGCAACTGTCCCTTACAGAACAGGAGATGAATAAAGTCAAACAGGAATTAGAAGAAATCAAAACTGGCATGGGACAAAGCGATGCATTATCTGCGATTGATAAAAAAATTGGTAATTCTTCTGATCAAACCAATGCAACACTCTTTGGGGCGATTGCCACACACAAAAAAGCTACCGATGCCACCAGTGCAAAAGTCGGCAATTCTTCTGACCAAACCAATGTAACACTCTTTGGGGCGATTGCCACACACAAAAAAGTAATAGATGAAATTAACACAAAGCTAGGGCCATTGTATACAGACGCTACCATGGTTAGCACTGGTAATAAAATAACGGATTTCTTACGTGCCATAGCACTAACACAAGGTGCAGTCAGTGATGCTGGTTATACAACCGTGTTTGGTTGCTTACGAAACCTTTGTAAACATTTTGGTCTTATCGAGAGGTATAATATGGAGTCAGCAAATTTCGGCATAAAAACAAATACGATTGCTGATTATCACAATATCACCATTCCCAAAACAAAAGGAAACTGTTTTAAAATACATACCTTTCAACCAGAATATAATACAAACATACGCATCAAAGCAAATATGACAGGTAAAGCAGAAAATATGTGTTTTTATGTGATGGATATTGTGCCTGCAAATCTTATGGATATTGCAAATACTTCTGTCATACCATTCGATTTTCAAAAAACTTTTTCTGTGTACAATCAACCTTTATATAATAATGCACAGCATACACAAACTGCTGCGATTGATATCATATTGCCTGTGGTACAAGGTCGTATTTATCATTTTTTGACATCTGGTGCATTGTATGATGATAATACATTATCTGCATTTGAAATGCATTACATTTAAAATCTTAAAATCAAAAACCAGCGACCCCATAACAAAGAGGAGAATGCTTTGCATCATCAAAGCATTCTCCTCTTTTATTGTCTCAATATATTTATAATTTTACCAAGATTTTCCCATCTGCATTGCAATATCCATCAATTCTGTTACCATTGCATATTTTTCGTCTTCATCTTGTATCCGTTCCATGGTTTCTTCATCATTATCAAAACTGACAACCAACTCTCCATAAACATTGCAAAAATCAGCTTGCCAATCTTCTTCCATGTCTTTATACTTTCTCAAATGATAACAAATTTCGCTTAAATCTTGAAATGTGTATTTGTCATGTATCATATTATTCAACCACCTTTTTTTATTTTGTTTATATGTTTATAGTATATCAAAAAATTATCATACAAAAAAGAGATACCCAAACTTTCTTTTGCACACCACCATTTCATTGCATAAAATATCCCAAAAAAAGCAATCTAAAAGAATATCTTTACAATATCTTTATTTTTGAAGTATTGCTTTTTCTGCCAAAATATGATAAAATAAAAAAAATAAAAGGGAGTAGCTTATGCAATTCATTGCATTGTTAACGTTCGTCATCTCAGTGTTAAGCACTCGGGCGTTACCCACATAGAAATGTTGTATTTGACAGCAATCATTCTATCAGAAGCAAGACTTTTATTGCATCATTTTATGGTATAGGTGCAATAAAAAGTCTTTTTTATTTGCACCGCACACAGAAAGGGGTTTTTTTATGGAAAAACAATGGAAACTTTCTCAACAAGCGTTGTTGGAAGAACTGCAAACTTCTATGGACGGTTTGACACAAGAGGAAGCAAAAAAACGGTTGGAGCAATATGGCTACAACAAATTGCAAGAAGGCAAACGTAAGGGTGTTTTACAAGTATTTGCAGAACAATTTGCCGATTTACTTGTTGTGATTTTAATCATAGCAGCGGTGATTTCCGCATTAACGGGCGGTATCGAAGGTACGATTGTTATATTGGCAGTACTGATACTGAATGCCATATTGGGTACTGTACAACACTTCAAAGCACAAAAATCATTAGATAGCTTAAAGGCTATGGCAGCACCAAATGCACGTGTTATGCGTGATGGACAAAAAATAGAAGTTCCTGCCACAGAATTGGTACCTGGTGATATATTGCTTTTGGAAGCAGGTGACGTTACTGCAGCTGACGGACGCATTTTACAGAATTACTCTTTACAAGTCAGCGAAAGTGCTTTAACAGGGGAGTCTGAAAACGTCAACAAAATAGATACCCCCATTGAAAAAGACGAATTGCCTTTGGGTGACCGTTTGAATATGGTATATAGTAGTTCTTTGGTTTCTTATGGGCGTGCAGTTGTATTGGTCACTGGCACTGGCATGCAAACGGAAATCGGTAAAATTGCGGATTTGATGGAATCCGCACAGGAAAAAGCAACACCTTTACAAAGAAGTTTGGACGATTTCTCTAAAAAACTTTCCATCATTATCATTGTTATTTGTGCCATTGTATTTGGTTTGGGTGTATGGCGTGGTATGCACTTGACAGACGCTTTGATGTTTGCTGTTGCTTTGGCAGTCGCAGCAATTCCAGAAGCACTCAGCTCTATTGTAACCATTGGCTTGGCAATCGGTACACAAAAAATGGCAAAACAAAACGCCATTATCAAAAATCTGCGTGCTGTAGAAGGCTTGGGGTGTGTTTCTGTTATTTGTTCCGATAAAACAGGTACTTTGACACAAAACCGTATGACTGTACAAAAAGCTTATACAGGTGGTAAAGTGTGGGCAACAGAAGAAGCTGCACAAAATCCTGCCACAGTGCAATATTTGGCAACACAAAGTGTATTGTGTAATGATGGTGTGTTAAATGGTGATGTTGCTGTAGGTGACCCCACAGAAACCGCACTTTTGACATTCTGTCGTGCCATTGGTGGCAATGAAATTGACATCAGAAAATCATTCCCTCGTTTGCAGGAAATTCCTTTTGACTCTGATAGAAAATTGATGTCCACACTGCATGAAAGAAATGGGCAATTTGAAATGCTTGTAAAAGGTGCACCTGATG
>CAJMNV010000009.1 GCA_905214825.1 uncultured bacterium
GAAGGTGCAGGAGTTGCTAAGCTGACAATCACATTTGCCAAACAAGCTGCTACAAATGCAGGCAATAATTCATAAATTTCCCAAGCACCGCCCTTAGGTGCAATCAAATATTTCCAAACAAATACCATTACACCACCAACCAGCATACTTGCCAAAGCACCATATTTGTTGGAGCGTTTCCAGAATAATGCACAAACCACAACAGGACCAAAAGCTGCCCCAAAACCTGCCCATGCAAAAGATACGATACCAAATACAGAACTATTGGGGTCTCTTGCTAAGAATATCGCAATCAAAGAAATGACAATGACTGTAATTCTTGCAATCAACATTGCTGTTTTTTCAGAAATTTGTATTTTGAAAAATCCACGAATTAAATTTTGGGACACACTAGAAGATGACGCCAAAAGCTGAGAGTCTGCGGTGGACATGGTTGCTGCCAATATCCCTGCCAGTATAATCCCTGCTAAAAATGCCATCACAAGCCCTTCTTTGCTCAACAAATCTGCAATGCGAACAATGATGGTTTCAGATGTAGTACCTTCCAGAAAAGGAATTGCACCTGCTTTTGTCATTGCATAACCCACAATACCAATCAAAACAGCAATCATCATGGAAACAACCACCCAAATGGTTGCCACACGACGAGATAATGCCAATTTTTCTTTATCTTCGATTGCCATAAAACGTAATAGAATATGTGGCATACCACAATAGCCAAGTCCCCAAGCCAATACAGATACAATTTTCAATGTGCTATAAGGTTGGGCAGTGCCGGTGACAACACTGTATGTTTCTGTCATATTCAAATATCCGGGAATAGACTGCACATCGCTGACAATCAAATCCCAACCACCAGCAACTTTGATACCAAAAATCAATATGATAATCAACGCAATTGTCATAAAGATACTTTGTATCAAGTCTGTGGCACTTGCTGCCAAAAATCCGCCTGTTGCTGTGTAGCCAACAATGACGACTGCACTGATAATCATTGCTGCCATATAGTTGACACCAAATAAACTACTGAACAATTTCCCACAAGCTGCAAATCCTGATGCAGTGTAGGGAATAAAAAATATAATAATCAATACAGCTGAAATACACATCAATATATTTTTGTCATCACGATATCTTCTGGAAAAAAAATCTGGTACAGTGATAGAATTATTTGCCACATGAGAATAAATACGAATCCGTTTTGCAATAATCAACCAGTTGAAATAGGTACCAATGGCAAGCCCGATTGCTGTCCAAGCAGCATCAGCAACACCAGTCAAATATGCTACACCGGGCAGCCCCATCAAAAGCCAACTGCTCATATCAGAGGCTTCGGCACTCATGGCAGTGACAAAAGGCCCTAACTTCCTGCCACCCAAATAAAAATCGTCTACATTATTATTGTGCTTGGAGCAATAAATACCCACAGCTAACATTGCAATCAAATAAACAGCGATTGCAATCATAATACATACTTCTGGTGATAACATTTCTTTCAAATCCTTTCTGTTACATATTGCAGACAGTATACCATAAATAAAAATAGACTAAAATACAGAATAAAGTTTAGACTATATTCTATACTAAAAGAATAAAATATCATAAAATATATTGAAAATACAATTAAAAACTTATATACAATTTTTATAATAAAATATATTTGAAATACCATATAAAAAATATTTTTTGCAAAAAAGAAAGAGGGGAATACATGGCAATCGCAAAGTATGCTCCTCTTTGAAACAGTATATAAAATTTTTTATTTTGTGGTTGTATGATTTTTGCGAAAATCACTCAAAAACCGAGGCATCATTTCACCTGCATAACGACTGAGTGCATATTCCCCATTGCACAAACACCAGTCATAAATCAACGCACGTTCGCAAAGTGCATATGTTTTTACCAGTTCATTGATGGAAATATCATCACGCAATTCTCCTTTTTGCTGTCCTTGCGATATGATTTGCCGCAATAATTTGTAATACACACGGTTATGGTCAAGTAAATGCCGTTCTCCATTTGTAATGAGTTGTGAAGAATAGAGCCTTGCCAATAAATCCAAAGAAATGCTGTCATCAATCATGCGAAACAACTCACGGTTTAAATACATCAATTTATCAAAACTATCCATGTCCTCTTGTAATGTGGGTATCAGTTCTGTATATTTATCATCGAACAATTCAGACAATGAACCAAGCAAAGCATCTTTCCCGTTGAAATAGTGGTAAAAAGAGCCTTTTGAGGTGTTGGAGGCTTCCACGATTTCTTCTACTGTGGTATCGTCATACCCTTGCTCATAAAACAATTTCCATGCTGCCGCAATGATTTTGCTTTTGGTATTGCGATTTCTTTTTTTTGCCACGCAGCCAACTCCTTTTCATTTATATTTTTTTCCATTTTAGGCTGACTAAATCATGTTCTCGAATGGCACGCACCAAACGCTTTTCAAAGTCTTGTGATAATATATCTGTGGCATCTAATAATGTAATACCCAATTCTTTGGCACGTTGGTATGTACCGGTTTTTTCTGTCTTTTCTCTGCCAAATGTGACAATCACGCCTTTTGAAAACCAACCACCCACTCGTTTTTTTGCTACAACCAATTCATTCAAAGCGGCAGTGTCGGCACTGCGTAATTTACAAGATATAAAAACGGGTAAAGATTGTTCCATCAATATGACATCAATTTCATTTCCTGCGATTGTCATGCCATCATAAGCGTTCCAATCAATCATCGTGCCAAGTTTGACATCATCAAACTTTCCAGAACGTTGTGCCGCAATATATACATACAATTCCAGCCAAACACCATAGCCAATGCAATATTGTCTGTCTTGCAAAGAGCAATAAGAAAATTTCACCCGTTCTCCGTCCATAACCAGATGTTTGATAAATCCAAGTCGTTGAAATTCTTGCAAAATGCTTTTGTCAGCACTGGTTTTTTTGCCATTTTTCATATAAATGGTAGCTTTGCTTTCCATATAAAGCTCATGAGGAAGATACCTTGCGGCAACTGTTTGCAAAAAACTGCAAGTATGTTTCCAATCGTCCAAATGGGTGAATAAATAGCGTGCCATATCCCAAATGGCTTGGTAACGAGATGGTTCGGGCGGTCTGTGAGACTCTCCAATAAAACAAGCCCCCCTTGCGTCCACAAAATCTTCCAAAGAAAGTGTGGTTGTTTGTGCAACGACTTCATCTGTCAAAAGGTCTGTGATTTGGCTGTGTACCAAATCAGTATGCAAAAGCCTTGCACCTTTTTCCATGCCTGCACGAAAACCAGCAATGACCATCAATTCACTGCCACCGGTCAGTTCCAAATTGCAATTTCCGTTTTGTATGATGATTTGACAAGTGCGTTGGTAAATTTTATCCATAGAAAGAATATCTACGGGATATTTTTCTAGTTGTATATGTGGGATATGTCGTCTGAAACAAGTATGTAAAGCACGAAAGACCGTGAAGTCCTCTATGCCGCTATCATATAAAAAAATGACTTTATCTGGACGTAGTGTCAAAACGCCCATAATATTTTTTAATACGTCTTTGTCATAATATGCAATCAATGTTTTCATGGGTATCCCCTCCCCATACAGTTTATTCTTCAACCACCAATTCTTCTTCAAATTTTACAGTTTGTTCAGGTTCTTTTTCTGTTTTTTGTTTGTTGCCAAATACAGCACCAAAGTTCAGTTTTGTTGCAATGTTGGGGGCCATATCAATCAATTTGCTGACAGCATCTTGATTTTTCATATTGATAAGCTGTACATTGCCGTTTTGAATGGCAAGTACTGCGGCAGGTGTAATTCTTGCCCCCATACCACCAGCAGAACCGCCTGTGTCTTTGCCGCCCAAGCCGACACCCACGCCAACTTCAATCAATGGCAATAATGTAATATCACCAATGACAATGGCATCGCCCACAACGGTTTTTGTAGATACTAAGTCATCTACTTTTCCAAATAACACATCTAATGAAGCGTCAAATTCTTTACCCATTTCATTTTCTTCCTTTCCATAACAATATGATGATATGACGGACAGGCTTTGACAATGCAAATCTGGCTGCCAGATATGCCAAATGTCCCAATACAATATGTCCTTTTAACCGAAACACAATATTTTCGGCAGTTGCTTTTGCAAAATCTCCTTTGATGTCTAAATTTTTTCCGAATTTGCTTTTTAATATACCAGCCATTGCCAGCAGATAGCCTGTGTGTACAGGGTCACCTGTGCCAAATGTACCTTTGAAATAAAGTTGGTTTGGCAATATGGTTTTTGTCAGCCCTTTGACAAATCGCCATATGGCTTTTGCGAATGCTTTTTTCTGATCATATGCCAAAGCCATTTTCACTATGGCTTTCCAATCCATACCAACAGTATCTGCATCGGATTTTGTACTGTTTTTGGTATCATAAATGGATTGTGATTTTGTTTGTTGTGTGTCTTTTATATCAGGGGGTGGTGTTTCTTGTATATCTTCCAATTTAACACGACGAATACCCTGTTTTTTTTGCATGCTTTGCGGTTCTGCTTTGTGTATTTCTTCTGTTGGTATTGGTTCTGTTTTTTTTGTGGGAGGTTCAGGTAACTTTTGTTGTGCCACAGAACGAGGTGGAGTTTGTGTTTCTTTTTGTGTGTTTTCTCTGGTGTATAGGATATCTGGTTGTTTTTTCTTTTTGCGTGTTTTTTGTTTTTTGTTTTGTGTCAATGATTTGCCAAATATGCATATATCCAAAGTAGGAGTTTCCTGCCCTTCTTGCAATGCACCAGATACAGACACCAAGCCGAAAATCCATTTGATTTGAAAATCGCCGCATAACGTATCTATTTTTTCACCTTTTGCTTTGTAACAAATAGGAGAAAACAAAACCGTCAAAACCACAAGCAGTATGATACCAATGATTGCCAGTAGCAATATCCCTATACATTTTAATAGAAATAATATAATTCCAAACAATGCTGCCGACACTCCCTTTTTTATAAAATCCACATTTTGGGGTTTGTGATATCTCGTTTTGCTTTTACTGTTTCCTCCAACATATAACAAAGTACATCAATACTTTCTTGTTTGCCCATAGCAACACCTGCAATGATGGGATTTTGTTTGTCATATCTACCGGAAAATAACTCTTTTGAAGACAACAATACCATGCGGTTTTTGTTTGCGAACCACACAATGCAATATACACGTATCATGGGAATATTGCGACGCAGGCTATACAATACAGTACCCAAATCAGATACAGATGCTCCTACATATAAATCGTCAATACATTGCATGGTTTTGCACCTCATTTCTTTTTTGTAATATGGTTTATTATGGCATTTATTATAGCAGATATTCATGTAAATGGAAATATGTATTCCAATGCAAAAAGATAAAACAAAAAAGGGACATTGTCCCTTTTTCTATATTACCATAATGCTTGGTCGAGTAAATTGAATTTGTCAGGTGGATACATTTGTAGTAATTCTCTGTATTGGTCTTTTTGTAAATCTGGCGTATTGACATACAACGATATTTTTTCGTCTATATTGGATTTTGCAAATTTTTCTTTTAAATCCTGAAATGCTTTATACTCCATTTGTCTCCTCCTTTTTTTTCACAGTTTTTTTCTGAAAAATTTCAGTCATACCCATTACAAATAAAAATCCGGCAAATATTTTTCGCAATATGCGGGGGTCTAAAAATACCGCCAGTAAAGCCCCACACAAAGCCCCCAAAAGTCCTGTCCATATCAAAGGCTTTGCGGTTTTTATTTCTACATTTTTATTTTTGATATGGGTATATAATGCAATAACGGCAGTGGGCAGAAAAAACAATAAATTGACACCTTGTGCTTGTTGTTGTGTCAAATCTGTAAAAAATAACAATGCGGGAATGAGCAGTGTGCCGCCGCCAATACCCATGCCGCTGATGATACCTGCAAGAAAACCAGCAATGACAATTTCTATCATGCTATGTGGTCATCATACGCACGGCTGCAAAAAGCATGAACACACCGAATATGCGATGCAACCAGATACCACTGATTTTTTTGAGTAGTTTTGCACCAACAAAACCCCCAACAACACCGCCCAATGATGCCCAAAGTGATATTTGCCATACGATTTCACCTTTCCAGAGATAAATGACAAGAGAAAGCAAAGAAAGGGGAAGTATGACAGCGATTGCAGTTGCGTGTGCTTTATGTTCTTCTGTGTGCAAAAAACGCTCCATGGCAGGCACAGCAACCGTACCACCACCACTGCCAAACAGTCCATTTGCAAACCCTGTGAACAATCCTACTGCCCAATATTTTTTGTTTTGCATATCTGTCACCGATTAATTCATCATTTTTGCAGAATTACCGTCTGTGGTGTCTGATACAGCGTCTTTGACATCATGCCCAATGTCTTTTGCCCCTTTTTTAATGTCACGCCCAATGTCTTTGACATCTTCCCCAAATGATTTTGTATCATGTTTTGCCATACCGTATTCTGTGCGGTCTGTGGCACCGTCCAAAGGATAGCCGGCATTGACACCATATCCGTCCCAATACATATTACTGCCGTATACATCACCATTTCTGTCATCTGCTGCACCACCCAAATTGTTTGCGGTATTTGCACCACAGCCTGTCATAGCAAGTGTCAAAAATACCACAGCGGTTGTTGTTTGCAGTTTTTTCATGATTTTGTTCCCTCCTTAATTTGCAGTATGCTGCAATAGTAGTGTTTGCCAACAACAAAGAAAAATTCTGGCTTTTTGCTGGAATTTCATATAATTTTTGGCAGTTCTGCGGATAGTAACCATAACATAAAACTGTTAGAATATATCAAAAAACCAACATCGGAATTTTGGGAGGCTCATTTTTTATGGTATTTGAAAAAAGAAGAAGCGGCATATTGTTGCACCCAACATCTTTACCATCTCGCTATGGCATTGGTGATTTTGGAGAAAATGCCCGTATGTTTATAGATATATTGGAAAAAAGCGGACAAACACTCTGGCAGATATTACCACTTTGCCCCATTGGCAGTGGAAATTCTCCTTATCAAAGTACATCGGCATTTGCAGGAAATATACTGCTGATCAGCTTAGATGATTTGGTGGAATATGGATTTTTAAAGACAGAAGATTTGGGAGAAATCCCTGTTTTTGATACAAAACGAGTGGATTATGAAGCTGTCAAAAATTACAAATTGACTTTGTTAAAATTGGCATATACCCGTTTTCAAAAAACACAATCCAAAGCATTTGCATCATATTGTGAAGAAAATGCATATTGGTTGGAAGATTACGCATTGTTTACCGCATTGAAAGCACATTTTCAAAAAGAAAGAAAAACAAATACAAAAGATTTTGAAAGTTTTGCAAAAGATACAGAGCCATTTTTAACACAAGCACAACAAAAAATGTATTTTGAAACTGCTTGCTGGAATACATTTCCAATACCACTGCGAAAACGCAATGCACAATCTTTGAAAAAATGGAAAAAAACATTGTCTGATGCAATACAAGAAGAAATGTTTTATCAATATTTATTTGATATACAATGGCAAGCATTGAAAACATATGCCAATGCAAAAGATGTGCATATCATTGGCGATGCTCCCATATTTGTGGCATATGATAGTGCTGATGTGTGGGCAAACCAAAATTTGTTTCAGCTTGACAGCAAAGGCTTTCCAAAATCTGTGGCAGGTGTGCCGCCGGATTATTTTTCGGCAGAAGGACAACTTTGGGGAAATCCGTTGTATGATTGGAATGTGCATCAAAAAACAGATTTTGCGTGGTGGGTAAATCGTATCAAAAAAGCATTGCAAGATACCGATTATTTGCGTATTGACCATTTCAGAGGATTTGAAAGTTATTGGTCTGTGCCATTTGGGGCAGAAAATGCCATTGGTGGCAAATGGAAAAAAGGTCCACAAATGGCTTTGTTTGATGCTTTGCAAAAAGCGTTGGGAGATTTGCCTTTGATTGCAGAAGATTTAGGTATCATCACAGAAGAAGTACATCAATTAAGACAGGCAGTTGGACTTCCTGGTATGTGTATTTTACAATTTGCTTTTGGGAATGATAAAAACAATGCATATTTGCCGTATATGTGCCAAAAAAACCGCATTATGTACAGCGGCACACATGACAATGATACATCAAAAGGCTGGTATCAAAACGCAACAGAAGCAGAAAAAGACCATTATAGAAGATATATGAATGTCAGTGGTGAAAATATTTCCTGGGATTTTATCCGTTTGGCATTTATCTCCCCTGCCATATTTGCCATTGTACCGCTGCAAGATGTGTTGCAGTTGGATAGTGCTTATCGTATGAATATACCGGGTGTTGCAACTGGAAATTGGGAATTTCGGTTTGTGTGGGATATGTGGCAACAAAGCGATATAGAAGGATTGCGGTATCTGTCGGAATTATTTGGCAGATACACAAAAAAAGATTGTCTTTGCGATGCTACAAAATTGTGCTAAAATAACAAACGAAAAGGCAAATAAGGAGGATATAAGATATGTGCGGTATTTGCGGCTTTACAGGACGTTTGATGACGTCTGAGGAAATATTGGATAATATGATGAATAAAATTTTACACCGTGGGCCAGATAGCGGCGGTAAACATATTGATGATGGTGTTTCTATGGGATTTCGTCGTTTGAGTATCATAGACTTGGAAGGTGGTACACAACCTATATACAACGAAACAAAAGATATGGTCATTACATTTAATGGCGAAATATATAACCATCAAGAAATGAGAGAAGATTTGATTGCAAAGGGGCATATTATGAGCAGTCATGCAGACACAGAAGTGTTGTTGCATGGGTATGAAGAATATGGCGAAGCGTTGTTGCCTCGTTTGCGTGGTATGTTTGCATTTGTGATATGGGATAGTAAAAATGAAACATTGTTTGGGGCAAGAGATTTTTTTGGTATCAAACCATTTTATTATGCCATACAAGATGACCAACTGGTATATGGTTCTGAAATCAAAAGTATATTGGAATATCCCAATTTTGAAAAAAAAGTAAATAAAGAAGCATTGGAAAATTATTTGACATTCCAATATAGTGTATTGCCAGAAACATTTTTTAAAGGTGTGTTCAAATTGCCACCAGCACATTGTTTTACATTCCACAAAGGAAAAATGAAAATCAAACGCTATTGGGAACCTGTTTTTGCACCAGACCATAACAAAAGTTTGGAAAGCTTTGTCAATGATATTGACAATGTGATGCAATCTTCTATTCAAAAACATAAAATTAGTGATGTGGAAGTTGGTTCATTTTTGTCCAGCGGTGTGGATAGTTCTTATGTTGCGGCAAGTTTCCATGGGGATAAAACATTTACCGTTGGTTTTGATTATGAAAAATATAATGAAATTGATTATGCAAAAGCATTGTCTGAAAAAATCGGCATTGACAATTACAGCAAATTGATTTCAAAAGAAGAATACTGGGATACCATTGGCAAAGTACAATATCATATGGACGAACCTTTGGCAGACCCTTCTGCCATTGCATTGTATTTTGTCAGCCAAACAGCGGCAAAACATGTGAAAGTGTCATTGTCCGGTGAAGGGGCAGACGAATTTTTCGGTGGATATAATATCTATCGTGAACCACATGATTTGTTGCCCATGACAAGATTGCCACGCCCTGTGCGGAAGTGTTTGGGGGCAGTTGCTTCTGCAATGCCAAAAATCAAAGGCAGAAATTATATCATTCGTGGTAGCAAAGAATTGCAAGAACGTTTTATTGGCAATGCATTTATGTTTCCACAACAAGAACGAGAAAAAATACTCAGAAATCCTAGCGGAAAATATCCACACACAACATTGACAAAACCATATTATGACAAAGTCAAAGACCAAGATGACGTTACAAAAATGCAGTATATTGATATTCATTTTTGGTTGATTGGCGATATTTTGTTAAAAGCAGATAAAATGAGTATGGCACATTCTTTGGAAGTGCGTGTACCATTTTTGGATAGAGAAGTTTTTGATGTGGCAAGAACCATTCCCACAAAATATAAAGTCAATGCCGAAAACACAAAATTTGCAATGCGACAGGCGGCACATCGTTATTTGCCTGATATGGTGGCAGAAAAGAAAAAACTGGGCTTCCCAGTCCCCATTCGCATTTGGTTAAAAGAAGACGCATATTATCAGAAAGTCAAAGCGGCTTTTGAAAGCGAAACGGCAAAAGAATTTTTCCGTACAGAGGAAATTGTGAAATATTTGGACGAGCATAAAGCGGGTAAAGCAGATAATAGCCGAAAGATATGGACAATATATATGTTTTTGGTTTGGCATACACAATTTTTTGAACAAAAGAGGCAGGCAGTGTAAAGCAATATAAAATAGAAAAAGGAGAATTCTTCGATTATGTAAAGAATTCTCCTTTTTTTATCCTTTTTTCTTTTTTTCAAAACGTGGGATAATGGCAAATACTTTATAAGGCAATACCAATATCAAAAGAGAACCAATCCCAATGGCACCTGCCAGTTTAAAACCGCTGAGTGCATAAGAATATGTGCCTAAAATATCACCCATCAATGCAGCACGCATGGTATTATAAACCGCAGCCCCTGGTACCAATGGCAATATGCCTGGAATATGGTACAATATGGAAGGAGCTTGTCGATGATAAGAAAAAAATCTTGCAACTGCTGTGACAACCATTGTTGCAACCAATGTGGCATTCACGGTATGTTGTCCTGTGGGGGCAAATATGATGGAATAAACAAACCAGCCTAAAAAGCCGTTGATACCACAATATAACAATTCTTTTCTGGGGGCATTAAATATGATAGAATACCCAAAACAAGCAACAAATGAAAAAACAGATTGAAATAATATGGTATATAACAATGAACTGTTCATAATCAAACCTCCAAATTTGTTATTACTTTGTCGAAACTAAAGCAATACCAAGTGCAACACCACCAGCAATGCCGCAAGCAACCAATAGTGCTTCGACAAGTCTGGATGTACCACTGATAAAATTGCCTTCTAATATATCACGAATGGATTTGGTCAATGTTAGCCCTGGTAAAAGTGGCATAATACTACCAACAATAATCATATCTACTTGTGCTTCTGGCAACAATATATGGGAGAACATTGTAAGCATACCCGTGATGACGCCACCCAAAAAAGGAATGAAAAAATAAGGTGTTTTCCATTTGTTGTTCAATACTGCAGCAACCCCTAAAATTAAGCCAATGACAAATGCAATCAAGCCATCTAACAAATTACCATTATATACCAATGTCAGACCACCAGATGTCAGACTGTATGATAATATGGTGGCTAAACTGGAAAAACGTGGGGCATTGTGTATATTTTGCAGCACAATCATAGCTTCTTCCAACGATATGTGTCCTGAAACAAAAGAACGTGACATTTCATTGACAGCACAGATTTTTTCAAAGTTGACAGAACGGTCATGCACCCCTCTTGCCATAGACAATGGGCCTTTTTCCTCACGAGGTAGGCTGACAATGAGCATGGTGGAAAGTGCAAGTGCTTCTATTTTTTCTCTGCCACTGACAGAAAGAATACGCAACATGGTATCTTGTACACGATATGTTTCTGCACCAGACATCAGCATAATTTCTCCTGCGTCCAATGCCAAGTTCAACAATTTGGTATCGTTATCCATATTGTGAAACCTCCATTTCTTTTTTATTTCTTTTTACAGTGTATTCTTTTTTCAAAAAAAGTAAAGTACCAATGCAAAAAATGTATATAAAATTATTTTGTTTGCAAAGTATTTTTTTTGTGCGAAAGTGTGATTTTTTGGAAATAAGAACAAAGAAATGGTTTACAATGGATTTTTTTTGTACTATAATAGACGAAACTAAATAGTAAAAAAGCTGGGGGTGCTGTAACATATATTGCAGCTGAGAGGAGTATCCAACCCTTTGAACTTGATGTGGTTAGTACCAACGGAGGGAAGCAAGTGACCTGATAAAGAATTTGAAATTCTTTCCGCTTGGGGAAAGAGTTTTTTTTATGCAAAAAATAAAGGAGGCATTGTGATTTTATGAAATTGACAGAAAGATTGTACAAAAGTGTGGCAGATATTTGGCAGGGATATTTGGAACAGCCATTTGTCAAAGAATTGGGAGAAGGAACATTGGATGCGGAGAAATTTCGTTTTTATATGATACAGGATTATCGGTATTTGTTGCAATATGCAAAAGTGTTTGCAATGGGTGTTGTCAAAACAGAAAATGAAAAATTGATGGAACGTTTTTCTTACATGGTTTATGATGTGTTGAATGGAGAAATGAATGTACATAAAGCCTATATGTCTCGTTTGGGTATCACAGAAGAAGAAATTGCAAACACAAAATCTGCACTTGCAAATCAATCTTACACTTCTTATATGTTAGATGTGGCATACAAAGGCAGTAGTTTGGAAATATTGATGGCAGTGCTTGCTTGTGCTTGGAGTTATCAAATGATTGGGACACACCATGCAAAAATAGAGGGGGCTTTGGAACACCCATTTTATGGAGAATGGGTGCAAGGATATTCTAGTAAAGAATATTGTGAAACCACACAAGAAATTATAGATTTGGTAGATGCATTGGGCAAAGATATTACAAAAGAACAAGAAGTGGCTTTGACAGAAATATTTGTAAATTGTAGCCGTTATGAAAAAGCATTTTGGGATATGGCATATCATATGGAATTCTAAAAGGAGAAAAAAGAAATGTTGCAATTTGAAAATGTGTCGTTTCAATATCCACAAGATGATATTGCAATGATGCATAACCTCAGTTTTCATGTGGATAAGGGGGCATTTGTTTCTATTATTGGTGCCAGTGGCTGTGGCAAAAGTACACTGTTTCGTCTGATAAACGGTTTGGAACACTTACAAACGGGGCAAATCAAAGTAAATCATACACCCATACAACAATTAAAACAATACAGTGCTTTTATGCCACAGAAAGATTTGTTGTTTCCGTGGCGTACCATTACACAAAATATTTGTTTGCCAATGGAATTGGCAGGTGCTTCAAAAGCAGAACAACAAAAACGATGCCAAGCAGTATTGGAACAGGTGGGGCTTTTGGATTATGCAAAAAAATATCCAAAAGACCTTTCGGGTGGTATGAAACAACGTGTTGCATTTGCTCGTACATTGTTGGCGGGGGCAGATTTGCTTTTATTGGATGAGCCGTTCAGTGCTTTGGATTATCTGACAAAGGTGGATATGCAGGAGTGGTTGTTGCAACAATGGACACATTATCAAAAAACCATATTGTTTATTACCCATGATGTAGAAGAAGCTATATTTTTATCCAAACAGATATTTGTGATACAAGACAAACCATTTTCTGAAATGGAATGTGTGGAAATACCACTTTCGTATCCACGCAATCGTGCAGATTTGAAACGGGCGGATATTGTGGAATTAAAAGAAAAGCTCATACAAAAGCTCAGAAGGGGTGTGATGATATGAAAAAACATTTGCCTGCTTTTTTGTTAGCGATTGTATTGCTTTTGGTTTGGCAGGGAATTGCCATGCTCATCGATGCGGCATATATCCTCCCATCGCCCACACAAATTGTTGTGCGTCTTTGGGAATTGCGAGACCCTTTGTTTTTGGTGCATTTGCCTGCAACCATGCGTGTGACAGGTTTGGGGCTTTTGATTTCGATTGTATTGGGTATAGGGCTTGCTGTATGGATGGACAGCAATGAAAAAATAGAACATGCGTTGTATCCTGTCATTGTTGCATCACAAACCATACCTACAACAGCCATTGCCCCACTGTTTATATTGTGGTTTGGCTATACCATATGGAGTAAAGTGTTGGTCACTATATTGATTACATTTTTTCCGATTGCCATTACAGTTTTTGATGGTTTCAAGGCAACAAAAAGGGAAATGGAAGAATTGCTTTTGACATATGGTGCAACAAAAAAAGATGTTTTTATTAAACTGAAATTGCCAACGGCATTACCAAACTTTTTTTCTGCAATCAAAATGGCAATACCAATGAGTGTCATTGGTGCGGCGATTGCAGAATGGTTGGGGGCACAAGAAGGCTTGGGATATTTCAGCAAAAGAATGATGACACAGTTAGATGGTGCAGGTGTATTTGCCCCTATTGTGTTATTGTCTTTTGTGGCAATGCTTGCAGTTGGCATTGTCACGGTTTTGGAAAAAAATTGTATCAAATGGCGAAAGGAGATTTAACAAACATGAAAAAGAAAGTATTTGCCTTATTTTTGGCAGCAGCAATGGCAGTGGGTGTGACTGCTTGCGGTGCTAGTAGCGAACAAAAAACACAACCAGAACAAGAGGCTGTCAATGATGCTGCACAATTAGAAGATTTTACATTGGTGTTGGACTGGTATCCAAATGCCATACATGGTTTTTTGTATGATGCCATAGAAAAAGGATATTTTGCAGAAGAAGGATTGAATTTGGTGATACAATTTCCTTCCAATACAAATGATGGTATATCATTGCCTGCGGCAAAAAAAGCAGATGCAGGTATGTATTATTTGCAAGATGCCATATTGACAGCGGTAGAAGAAGATGTACCTGTTGTTTCCATAGGGGCAATCGTACAAGAGCCTTTGAATGTTGTGATTTCATTAGAAGAAAGTAATATCAAAGAACCAAAAGATTTGGTAGGCAAAAAAATCGGTTATGGTGGTACGGTATTGGCAGAAGCACAAATGAACGCAATATTAGAAAATGCTGGCTTGACAACAGATGATTGTGAATTTATTGATGTCGGTTTTGATTTGATGTCTGCATTGACAACTGGACAGGTAGATGCAACAACAGGCAACATGGTCAACCATGAAGTGCCACAGATGGAAGAACAAGGTTTTGCGGTAAATTATTTCTATCCAACAGAGTATGGTGTGCCATCTATGTATGAAATGGTATTTTTGGCAAATAAAGATGCTGTTGCACAAAATTCAGAAAAATATCAAAAGTTTTTGAGAGCCTGCCAAAAAGGTTTTGCAGATATGAAACAAAATCCTGACGAAGTATTACAAATATTGTTGGATAACCAAAATGAAGCCAATTTCCCATTATCTGAAAACGTAGAACGCAAAAGCATGGAAATATTGTTGCCTGCAATGGAAACAGAAAACGGAAAGTTCTTACAGCAAGAAGTGAGCGTATGGCAACAAAATGCAGATTGGTTATATGAAAAAGGCATATTGTCTGAAAAAACAGATGTTTCCGATATGGTTGTAAATGTTTTGGAAACAGAATAAATGATATTGTGATATAAAAAACCAGTGGATATACCAAATTTTGAGTATTTCTATTGGTTTTTGTTTTTTGTAGAAAATTGCGGTTTGGATACATTGAAAATATGGTTGTGTATACGGTATAATCGGAACAAACAGCAATAGGAGGTTTTGATATATGCGTGCTTTGATTACAGGAGCAACCGGTGGTATGGGACAGGCATTTGCCACGTTATTGGCAAGACAAGGTATAGATTTGGTTTTGACAGGTAGAAATGTAAAAAAGCTGAAACAAATGCAAACCAATTTACACACAGATGTGCAAATCATACCAGCGGATTTGTCCAATATTGCAGAATGTTATGATTTGTATGAAAAATTAAAACAAAAAAATATCAATATTGTCATCAACAATGCAGGTGTTGGTGTTGTGGGTATGTTTTGGGAAACAGATTGTAAAAAAGAATTGGATATGCTTGCTTTGAATGTGCAAGCGGTACATATACTCACAAAATTGTTTTTGAAAGATTTTCGCAAAAGAAATTATGGATATATATTGAATGTGGCATCTTCCGCAGGATTTACAGCAGGCCCTTGTATGGCATCTTATTATGCAGGGAAAAGTTATGTATTGCGGTTGACACAAGCCATTGCAGAAGAATTGAGACAAGAAAAAAGCCGTGTGCAGGTTTGTGTACTTTGTGCGGGCCCTGTGGATACGGGTTTTAACCATAATGCGGCGGCAGTTTCTGCTGTCAAAGGTATATCGCCCCAAAAAGCTGCAAAAGAGGGATTAAAAGGCTTATTTGGCGGGAAAACGGTGATATTACCAGATAGTACAACAAAGCTGGTATATATCATGCAAAAATATCTGCCTATGCATATTGTGACAGCCTGCAATTATCATATTCAAAAACGAAAAAGGAGTTGACCATATGGATTGCAAAAAAATACCAAAGAGAAAATGGCAGAAGTTGATTTATTTTACAGTTTTTGGATATTTTGAAAACAATGTTGGTAGAACGGCTGCCGCAATGACATATTATTTGGTGTTTGCGATATTTCCGTTTTTGATATTTGTGACTTCGTTGTTAGGGCTTTTGGATTTGCCAATGCTGACATTGGAAGGGGAAATGACAAGATTTTTACCAGCCGATGTTGTAGGATTATTGAATATCATCATCATGCATATTACAGAAAACAGCAATAATACATTGTTGACATTTGGTTTGGTATTTACGGTGTGGTTTCCATTGCGTGCGGTTTCCAATTTGATGAAAGCAGTCAATGATATTTATGAAAGTGGTATCAATGGTGTGCATTATGTACGTACAGCGATTATCACAGTTTTGATGATTGTGTTGATACCAGTATTGGTGATATTATTACTGTTGGGAGAAAGGTTGTTGCGTTTTGTTTCGATATATGTGCCATTGGCACCAGACTTTATTGATGGTTTTATAAAAATGCGGTTTTTTCCCATGGCGATGGCTTTGCTTTTTGTGTTATCGGCAATTTCTTATCTTTCTCCTGCATACAAACAGCAACCTCGTTATGTTTTACCGGGGGCATTGATGGCTGTTGTCATATGGATATTGTTTTCATTTGTGTTTTCTGTCTATGTCAACCAAGTGGGGAGATATTCTGTGATATATGGCTCAATCGGGGTAATCATTGCGTTGTTGGTTTGGCTCAATTTCAGCATGATGACTATGTTGATGGGGGCGGTATTTAATGTAGCAATCAAAAAGACATTTCAAAAAGGAACAGAAAAAAATCTCCTATCCACATCATGATAGGAGATTTTTGGTATTTTATATTGATTTCATGATTATTTCAAAACATAAACCATAACATTTCTAACGCCCCAAGAATATGCTTCATTTTTTGTAGGATAACAAACGTCCAGTCTGTTGCCTTTGATTGCACCGCCTGTGTCTGCGGCAACTGCAACACCATATCCAGGTACATAAACTTTGGAGCCCAAAGGAATAACTCTAGGGTCTACGGCAACAGTTCCTTTGCCTGCTTTTGTACCTGTGGCAGTGATGCCGTTACAACCAGGGTCAAAAGGTGTGTAAGCGGTTGCTCTCATAGAAAATGCCTGAGAATATGCATGACCGTCTATGACATTTTGTTGTGCGATTGTAGGTTGAGAGATTTTAGGTTCAGGTACTTTGGTACCGATTTCAATGATTTTATCAACAGGTTCTGTTATCACTTTTTCTTCTACAAATACAGTATCAACCAATTTTGCACCATGATAAATTTCTTTGTTTATGACAGATACTTTGCCGTTTACACCATTTTGTACAACACGTGTTTCGCCTTTGGGCATTTCGTCGTTTTCACGCTCTACGGTTTCAAATGGTGTAGATTTTGTAGTAGAAACGGTTTTTTCTGTTTGAGATGCTAATGTAATTTCCATTTGGTCTGTGATGGATGTACTTTCTTCTGCATCAGTTACAACATATTGGGTGTCCATGTTTTCTTGTAATTCTACAAGCAATTCCCCAACGGTTTCTTTGTCGGTGGTTACCATACGGGGGACACCGTCCAAATCCAATACAACAGAATGCATACCTTCTTTTGTGTATGCGGACGCTGTGCCACAACCGATTGCCAATATAAATACCACGATAGCAAATACTCTAAGATGTGTTTTCATTTTCTCCTCCTTGAACGCAGGTTTGATTTTTATTTTGTGGGAACAAAATAAGCTGCGTTCCATTCGTTTTTGATGATAGACATTAGATTTTTATGCCTTGCCAAAAATTCTTTTTAGAAGTTTTGGCATCGCAGTCGCAACGGATATGAAAGTCGTCACTTCCATACGAAATTACTATGTTTGATACAACTGCAAAAAATAAAGATATATCATAATGATATACCTTCATTTCAATTACCATGGATATATTAACATATTTGTAACAATTATGCAACCCTTTTTTAAAAAAACAGTGATTTTGCGTTATCTTGTGTAACTTTTGCGACATTTTCCGGTGACAAATTTTTAATTTTTGCAATTTTATTTACAATATATTCCAAATTGCGAGAGTCATTGCGTTTGCCACGATTAGGGTTGGGGGCAAGATAAGGGGAGTCTGTTTCGATGAGAATTTTTTCCAAAGGAACATGTTCCACAACTTCCACCAATTTTTTTGCGTTGGAAAATGTAACCACACCACCCACACCAATATAAAATCCCATATCTACATAATCCATAGCCATTTGCCAAGCACCGGAATAGCAGTGTATGACACCTTGGCGTACAGATGAGCTTTTGATGATGTCAAATGTTTCTTGTGAAGCGTCACGAGAGTGAATGACAACGGGTTTTTGCAATTCTTCAGCAAGGCGTAATTGTTGCCGAAACCAAAATTGCTGTAATTCTCTGGGGTGTGTGTCATAATAATAATCTAAACCAATTTCACCGATTGCCACAACTTTTTTATGTGCGGAAAGACGACGGAGTTCCGCAATGGTTTGTGATGACATATCATACAATTCGTGGGGGTGTATGCCAACAGTGGCATAGATATAGTCATATTTTTCGGCAAGGCGAATGCTCTGTTTGGAACTTTTGACATCACAACCGATATTGACTACATAATCAATGCCGCAAGAGGGGAGGTGTGTTAATAACTCCTCCCTGTCCTCTCGAAAGCGTCTGTCATCATAATGGGCATGAGATTCAAAATACATTAGCTGATTCCGCTGCCGCTTTCAAATTTTTCGTCTGCTGTGGTCAATACAGATAGTTTGCCTTCTCCGTCTTCGGCACACAGTATCATACCATAGGACATTTCACCCATCATTTTTCTGGGTTTTAAATTATATACAACAACGACACGTTTTCCAACCAATTCTCCGGGGGCATAAGTGTCTTTGATGCCAGAGAAAATCACTCTTTCTTCATCACCCAATTTGACAACATTTCTGAGCAATTTTTTAGAGCCTTTGACTTCTGCACTTTCCAACACTTCACCAACTTTTAATTGTACTTTGCAAAAATCATCAATGGTGATTTCTGCAGGATATTCTGGAGCGTCATGTTTTTTTTCTGTTTTCTGTTGATTTGCAATAGAGGTTGCTTGTGAAGCTTTTATGGCAGTTTCCAGTTCTGCAAGTTCTTTTTTCATATCAATTCTGGGGAACAATGTTTCGCCTTTGACTGCTTTGAGTGCTTTTGGCAATATGCCCCATGTTTTTGTGCTTTCCCAAGTGGTTGCTTCGCCATTTTCTATGCAGAATTGACAACGCATTTTTGCAGGTGTATTGGGCATGAAAGGTTCTATCAACACAGAGATGATGCGAATGCTTTCTGCAACATGGTACAATGCATTTGCCAATTCACCTTTTTTGGATTCGTCTTTGCAGAGTATCCAAGGCTGTGTTTCATCAATATATTTGTTTGTTCTGCGTACCAAATTCCAAATTTCAATCAATGCATCACTGAAAAACATTTTTTCCATAGCAGTTTCTACATTGGTAATGGTTGTTTTTGCCATTTGTTGCAATTCTGCATCAAATGGAGTTGTTGTGTGTGTTTCGGGCAGTTGTCCACCGAAATATTTTTCAATCATACCCGCAGTTCTGGAAACCAAATTGCCCAAATCGTTTGCCAAGTCGGAATTGATACGTTGAATGAGTGCTTCGTTTGTAAAGTTGCCATCTTGTCCAAATGCGATTTCACGCAACAAAAAATAACGAATGGCATCAACACCATATTTGTTTACCAGTACATTAGGGTCAACCACATTGCCGACAGATTTTGACATTTTGCCACCATTTATGACCAACCAGCCATGCCCGAATATTTGTTTTGGCAAAGGCAAATGCAATGCCATCAACATGGCAGGCCATATAATTGCATGGAAGCGTACAATTTCTTTGCCTACGACATGTACATCTGCGGGCCAGAATTTTTGGAATAAGCTGTCGTCTTCTGTGTCATAACCCAATGCGGTGATATAGTTGGACAATGCATCTACCCAAACATATACAATATGCCCAGGATCAAATTCCACAGGCACACCCCATTTGAAAGAGGTACGAGATACTGCCAAATCTTCCAAACCGGGTTTCAGGAAATTGTTAATCATTTCGTTTTGACGTGTGTTTGGTTGTAAGAATTCAGGATTTTCTTCCATATACTTGATAATTCTGTCTTGGTATTTGGACAGACGGAAGAAATAACTTTCTTCTTTTAACAGTTCCACATCTCTACCACAGTCGGGGCATTTGCCGTCTACAAGCTGATGTTCTGTAAAAAAAGATTCGCAAGGTGTGCAATACCAACCTTCATATGCACTTTTATAAATGTCCCCTTGGTCGTACAGTTGTTTGAATATTTTTTGTACGGTTTTGACATGATAGTCGTCTGTGGTGCGGATAAATTTGTCATAAGAAATGCATAATGTATTCCAAAGTTCTTTGATACCTTTTACCACCTTATCTGTGTATTCTTTTGGTGTCATGTTTTGGCTGTTGGCAATTCGTTCGATTTTTTGTCCATGTTCGTCTGTACCTGTCAAAAACATGACATCATATCCACGCAGTCTTTTGTAGCGTGCCATTGTATCTGTTGCAACAGTACAATAAGAATGTCCAATGTGCAATTTGTCACTAGGGTAGTAAATGGGTGTGGTAATATAAAATTTTTCTTTTTCCACGAATATCACTCCTTTTTATGAAATGGTTATTTTTTCAAATGATGGCAAAACAATAAAAAAAGCCGTCCTTTCTGACAAAGGACGGATAGTTTATCCGTGATACCACCTTATTTTATCTTTTTCTCACAAAAAAGACCTCACTAGGTACTTTTCATACCTTTACGCATTAACGGGCGTATCCCGTCGCCGTCTATGCCTGTAAAATCAAACAGTCGAGGGCGAAGCTCAAAGGCCATGTTCGGCGATGGTTGTGCACCTCTTTTCAGCAAACAGAGGCTCTCTGTGGCATAGCGAATCGCTTACTCTCCTTTTCACAGCTGTTATCCCTTGCATTTTACTATATTTTTGGCTTTTCTGTCAACGGATATACATAGAAAACAAAAAAAGAAAATCTTTATACTACAAAAAGAGAATGTGTTTGTGTGAAAATCATAAAATTTTAATAAAGAATTAAGAAAAACGAATTGACAGTATCTTTTCTCATATACTACAATAAAATTTATGCAAAACAACAAATAAATGGAGGAATGACACATGAAAAAATATATTGGTGTGGTGTTGGCAGCAGTGCTGTTATTTGCAACAACAGGTTGTGGTACACAAAAAGAAGAACAACAACAGCCAAACACACAACAGCCTGCACAAACAGGAGAAGTCAAGGATGCTATCATACAGGCAGAAATGCCAAAAGCAGGTGAAGAAATTGCAGTGATGACAACATCAGAAGGTGTCATCAAAATGCGGCTTTTCCCAGAAGAAGCCCCAAAAGCAGTTGAAAATTTCAAAACATTGGCAAAAAAGGGGTATTATGATGGACTGATATTCCATCGTGTCATTCAAGATTTTATGATACAAGGCGGTGACCCAACAGGTACAGGGGCTGGTGGTGAAAGTATGTGGGGAGAAGCATTTGCAGATGAAGTTTCTCCAAATCTGCATTTTTATAATGGTGCTTTGGCGATGGCAAACAGTGGCCCCAATACAAATGGCAGTCAATTTTTTATTGTGCAGCAAAAAAGTGTTGCAGATGACTATCTCAATCAATTAAAAGAAGCAAGAGATAACAACGAAGAACAGTTGGGTTTGAGTATCAACAATGTATTCTATCCTTTGACACAGTTATTTCCGAATACAGTGTTAGATTACTACAAAGAACACGGTGGTGCGATACACTTGGAATATATTTATGGAAATCCTTACACCATATTTGGGCAAGTGATAGAAGGTATGGATACTGTGGATAATATTGCAGCAAAAGAGGTCAATGCACATGCAAAGCCTCTGGAAGATATTACAATTGAAAGTATCACATTTGAGCCGTATACGGCAAAATAAAACATGGGCAAAGAAAGGATTTGGCAGTATGAAAAAAAAATCAGCATTGTTTTTGGCATTGGTATGTAGTTTGGGGGTATTGTCTGGATGTGGTAAAGAGTCTGTACCACAGCAAGAAGTATCTTACAATATGACGTTTGTCAATGAAACAGGGCAAGATGTGTCTGCATTGAAAATACGTCCCACAGAAGACTATGACTGGACGAATAATTTGTTGCAAAAAGATATTTGGAAAACAGGATATGAAGTACCTGTGTCTTTGAATGGGCAAGTACCTATCACAGAAAATGGCTGGCAGGTGCAAATGACATTTACCAATGGCAGTGAGAATATTTGGGAAGATGTTACATTGAAAGATGCAGATAAAATTACATTCACAATGGAAAACGGTCAAAATTTGGTCACGCATATGGACACTGTGGCAATACAAACAGAAACGCAAGAAGATATGACAGTGCAAAATGAAGCAGATACAAAAGCAAACGATATACAACAAGATAATATACAAGAATGATGATGAAAAAAACGGATTTTTTAAAAATCCGTTTTTTTCAATCGTAAGAAAGAATTAAGAGAAATGGTGGTTGTTTTCTAATATTTGGGTGTTATGATACTCATGATATGTAAGAAGCCTTTATGAAAAGTATCCAGTTCTTTTCTGTGTTGTTCCTTCATAAAACAGAAAAAGAATACTATTTTTGACATTTTAAGGAGGCAATGCTTCATGAAAACAAAAAAAGAGAAAATATTGGTTTTGATAACAGCACAAGAACAATCAAAGCATTTTATCACATTGGGATATGATGTTGCAAAAGAAACAGAAGGGGATTTGTATATTCTACATATTGCAGATACAAATGATACAGAAAATACAAATAAAATGGAACAGATGCAAATATTGGCAGAATATGTGTGCAGTTTGGGCGGACAATTTTGCTTTTTATGGGATTTTGATATAAAAAATGCAGTCAAAAAATTTGTACAGCAAAATCATATTACAAAAATATTGGTCGAACCCCCATTGGTAGAACAAACAGAACAGTCAGAATATGCATATGCGACACAAACAGCAATTTTGTCAGACCAAAGTTTGATTGCATAAATGGGAAATACAGTATAAAAACCGAAGCTTTCTTCGGTTTTTATACTGTTTGTATATGAGAATTTGCTATTTTTAGTTGCAAATAAACACGATTTATATTATTATGGCAAATGATAAGTTTTCTATTTTTCAGTAATTTTGAAACAAATGATATAAAAGGAGAGAAAGTTACATGAGTTTATATGAAAACTGGATGAAAAAAGCATTTTCAAAAGATGGTAGAAGTGTAGATGCGATTTGGGAAAATTATATGCCCAAAGAACAAAAAATTTATGAATATATTTTGCGTGAAAAGGTAACAAAATTGGAAGGCACTGTGGGAGAATTGGCACAACGTTTTGGAATGACACCAGAAGAAATTGTTGCTTTTGTAGATGGTATCAATGATGTGTTGCCTACTGCATATGACATGATGAGTCTGGAAGAAGACTCCAAAGTGGTATTAGATATTGATTTTGCACGTTTGTACAAAAAAATGGTGGAATACCATGCAGAACATTTGTATCACCTGCCGGAATGGGACGGTATTTTTGATGCAGACACTAGAAGAAAATTGATGATGGAACAAAAACGTTCTCGTACTATCGTAAAAGGGGAAAAAATCGGACGCAATGACCCTTGCCCTTGCGGTAGTGGTAAAAAATACAAAAAATGTTGTGGAGCAAATCTGTAATCAGATGAAAACCATACAAAAAAAGATTGATGCACAATATCCCGATGCAGATGTCATTGCACAAGCTGCGGAAATATTGCGTCATGGTGGTTTGGTGGCATTTCCGACAGAAACGGTTTATGGTTTGGGTGCAAATGGTTTGGACGAAGCAGCTTGTCAAGGTATTTACCAAGCAAAGGGCAGACCTTCTGACAATCCTTTGATACTGCATATTTCTCATATAGATGAATTGCGTCCCATTGTAAGGGATATTTCAAAAACAGCACAAAAATTGATAGATGCTTTTTGGCCAGGGCCTTTGACGATGATATTTCCAAAAGCAGACTGTGTGCCAAATGTAGTGACAGGTGGTTTGGATACTGTGGCAGTGCGTTTTCCGTCACACCCTGTGGCAATGGCACTCATTCATAAAGCGGGGCTACCGATTGCTGCCCCCAGTGCCAACACATCAGGCAAACCAAGCCCAACAAGAGCAGAACACGTTGTACTGGATTTGGACGGCAAAATCAATATGATATTAGACGGTGGTACAGCCGCATGGGGATTGGAGTCTACCATTGTGGACGTTTCTGTGACACCACCTGTGATATTGCGTCCGGGGGCTGTGACAAAAGAAATGATGGAACAAGTGGTAGAAGATATTTCCATAGACCCAACGTTGTTACAAAAACCGACAGCAGATTTTCGGCCAAAAGCCCCAGGTATGAAATATACCCACTATGCCCCAAAGGCAGATGTTTTTTTGGTACAAGGCAATGATTGTGTGTGTGTCATCAATGATTTGGCAAAAAAGCAAAAAGATGTAGGAAAAAAAGTCGGTGTTTTGGCAACAGATGAAACAAAGCAGAAGTATCATGCTGATGTTGTGCTTTCTGTGGGCAGTCGTGAAAATTTGGAAGAAGTTGGTGCAAATTTGTTTCATGTATTGCGGCAATTTGATGCATGGGATACAGATGTGGTGTATGCGGAGATGTTCCCTTTGTCGGGAGAAGGGTTGGCGATTATGAATCGTCTGCAAAAATCTGCAGGATATCGTGTGATAAAATCAGAATAAAAAGGAGCGTAACAATATGATAGCATTGGGTTGTGACCATGGTGGTTATGCGTTGATGAAAGAAGTCATTGCATATTTAGATGCAAATAAAATTGCATATAAAAATTTTGGCACATTTTCCGAGGAGTCTGTGGATTATCCTGTGTATGCAAAAGCAGTTGCACATGCTGTGGCAGACGGAGAATGTGAAAAAGGCATTTTGATTTGTGGGACAGGCATTGGCATTTCCATTGCAGCAAACAAAGTCAAAGGCATTCGTGCGGCATTGTGTGGCGATGTGTTTTCTGCAAAAGCAACCAGAGAACACAACGACGCCAATATATTGGCAATGGGTGGCAGGGTGACTGGTGTAGGACTTGCTTTGGAAATTGTGAAAGCCTTTTTAGAAACATCTTTTTCAAATGATGAACGCCATATTAGAAGAATTCAGCAGATTGAGGATTGATTGCAAAAGGAGATGACGACATGAGCAAATTATTTGTATCAGAGCATCCACTCATTCAAAGCAAAATGGCAATGCTCAGAGACAAAGATACAGGTGCAAAAGAATTTCGTGAAATCATCGGAGAGGTAGCAATGCTACTTTCTTATGAAGCAACCAGAGATTTGCCACTTGTGGATATTACCGTACAAACGCCTGTGGATATGGCAAATTGCCGTACCATTGACACAAAAATTGCCATTGTACCCATATTGCGTGCAGGCATTGGTATGACAGAAGGACTTTTGCAGTTAATGCCCACGGCAAAAATCGGACATATTGGTTTGTATCGTGACCCTGCAACATTGCAACCAGTGGAATATTATTGTAAATTG
>CAJMNV010000010.1 GCA_905214825.1 uncultured bacterium
TCCATCAGTTGTTGTAATTGTTCCAAATTCATAGACAAAATATCTGTTTTTGTCATCATGTCATTATCCTTTCTTTTTCAAACGGGCAATAAAAAATCCGTCTGTATGATGGATATGCGGAAACACTGTCAAATATCCTTGTTTCCCCATATCTGCCATCTGTTTTGGCAAATATGGTGTCATATCTTCTAATGTATATTCTGGGTGATTTTGTAAAAACCATTCCACATTTTTTTCATTTTCTTTTTTACTTAATGTACAGGTACTATATAAAAGCACACCACCTGTTTTGACATACATGGCTGCTTGTTCCAGTATTTTTCTTTGTATGGGAATGAGATTGTCAATCTCACTGCCATCTTTTTTCAAACGAATATCTGGTTTTTTGCGTAACAATCCCAAACAAGAACAGGGTACATCTGCAAGCACTGCATCAAATGCTTCTTTATCTTTTTCCACAAATACTGTTGCATCATGGACTTCTGTATGCACAATCGAAAGCCCCAAACGCTTTGCCCCCTCTGCAATCAAATCCACTTTATGTGCATATATATCTCTTGCCACAACTTCTCCTTTGTTTTCCATCATTTGTGCAATGGTAAATGATTTCCCACCAGGTGCTGCACAAATATCCAATATTTTTTGTTCTGGTTTTGGTGCCAATACTGCCACTGCCAACTGAGAACTTTCATCCTGCACATGAAACAAGCCATTTTGAAAGCTCATAGATTTTGTCAAATCTGCTGTTTTTGTCAAACGCAACGCATGTGCACACAAAACCCCTTTTTGCACAGAAATCTGTTCTTTTTCCAACATTTCTTGCAACATGGTTTGATTGATTTGTGTGGTATTTATCCGAATGGTCACATCTGGCGAAATATTATTTGCTTTGCAAAGTGCCTCTGTTTGTGCATATCCATAATATGCAATCCACATTTTGACTAACCACAAAGGGTGAGAATATACAATATGCAAATATTCTGCGGTATTTTCTTCAGGTAATGTCATATTTTGTTTTTTTCTGGCAATGGTTCGCAACAAGCCATTGACAAAACCGGATAAACCTTTATATCCTCTTTCATTTACCAACTTTACTGCTTCATTGCAAGCCGCATTATCTGGTACAGTCAAAAATAATATTTGATAAACAGCAGTACGTAACACAGCCAAAATCCAAGGTTTTATTTTTTGTATTTTTGTGTTGGAAAACTGACCAATCACATAATCAATATACACAATATTACGCAATGTTCCGTTCACAATTTCTGTCACAAATGCTTTTTCTTGTTTTTGCATTGCACCATTTTGCCGCAACAGTCGTCGCAATGTAATGGTATTATAAGCCCCTTCTGTCATAATCTGCATCATAGCTTCTGTTGCCACTTCTCTTGGGTTTATTTGTATCATGAAACATATTCCCCTTCTATGTTATTTATACGCTTATATCAACTCCCTATTATACGGGATTTTTTTTGTTTCAGCAATATTTTTCACCATTTTTCACATCTTCGCAATGAAATTGAAAGAAAATTGAAAAAAGAAGAACTTTCTGATAAAAAATTCTTCTTTTCGCATTGCTACCCCATCCAAAGCCTTTGCATATGGCTTTTCCATTGTTTTGGCAATTCTTGCAATATATATTCTATTTTTTGTACCATATACCATGCATTGTTTGCCATCATATATTGTTTCACAATATCAAATTCTTGTAATATTTTTTGTAAATCTTTTCGATACAACCACACACCATTTCCAATATATTGCAAATGACAATCCACAATCGCTTTTTCCCATATCGTTTGAAATGTATGCTCTCCTGCCACGCCAATACAAAGCAAACATGCTGTATCATCTACATTATAAATTTCCACAGACATGATATTTTTTCCAAATTTCATCAAAAAACAAATCCAATGCTTTTTTCATATCCCAAAAACCATCAGGATATTGTGCATGCCCCATTGCATGTATCTCTGTATTGTCTTTACAATACGCATGAAACACCCAACTATCCCCATCACATTTGCAAGCTGCAATATCATAAAAACCATTCCATTGTTCTGCATGATATTGTTCCAATATCTCTCTCAACACTTTTTCTGTTTGTTGTTTTGGTTCACATCGCAGTTCTTTTTGTTTTTTTGTGTGTATATCATACATATCTATGCCAACATTGACACCTTTTTCATTATCCAAACGATACCACACCATAGAACCGTCTGCACTCCCGTATCGAAAAGAAAATGCTTTTAATTCTGGCATATCTAAAACTCCTTTCTACAAAAAGCTGTTCCATTTTCAAAGAGGAGAATTCTTTGATTTTTCAAAAAATTCTCCTCTTTTATTTTCTTATAAATACACTTTTATTTTGCATATTCGATTGCTCTTGTTTCTCGAATTAAGTTAACTTTAATTTGACCAGGATATTCCAATTCTTCTTCTATTTTCTTTGCAATATCTCTTGCAAGCAATGTCATACCTTCATCATTCACATCTTCGGGCAATACCACAATACGCAATTCACGTCCTGCTTGAATTGCAAAAGATTTTTCAACACCTTTGAAATTATCTGCAATTTCTTCCAATTTTTGCAAACGTTTGATATAAGATTCCAAAGTTTCACGTCTTGCACCGGGTCTTGCCGCAGAAATTGCATCTGCTGCTTGTACCAAAACGGCAATGATACTTTGTGGCTCTACATCACCATGATGTGCTTCCACCGCATTGATAACAATTTGATTTTCTTTATAACGCTTTAAAAGTCCTACACCAATGCTGACATGAGAACCTTCCATTTCGTGGTCAACGCTTTTACCAATATCATGTAACAAACCTGCACGTTTTGCCAAATTGACATCAACACCCAATTCAGATGCCATCAAACCTGCCAAATGAGAAACTTCAATAGAATGTTTCAACACATTTTGTCCATAACTTGTTCTGTATTTCAGTTTACCCAACAAACGCACCAATTCTGGATGTAATCCATTGACACCTGTATCAAATGTTGCAGACTCTCCTTCATCACGAATGATCACTTCTACTTCTTTTCTAGCTTTTTCCACCATTTCTTCAATACGAGAAGGATGTACACGCCCATCTACAATGAGTTTTTCCAACGCAATTCTTGCAATTTCTCTGCGGATAGGGTCAAAACCAGACAATATCACCGCTTCTGGTGTATCATCAATAATCAAATCAATGCCTGTCAATGTTTCCAATGCACGAATATTTCTACCCTCACGTCCAATGATACGCCCCTTCATTTCGTCGTTGGGCAGTTGTACCACAGACACAGTTGTTTCCGCCACATGGTCCACGGCACATCTTTGAATAGCATTTGCAACAATTTCTCTGGAACGTCTATCCGCTTCCATTTTTGCCTTGCTTTCAACCTCTTTAATCATCAATGTTGCTTCATGTTTGACATCAGCTTCCACCATAGTCAAAATCTGATTTTTGGCATCTTCTGTTGTCAAACCAGAAATACGTTCCAATTCTTGTAATTGTTGGTCATAAATTTCTTTGACTTTTTCTGTTTTTTTGTCTAAATCCTCCAGTTTTTTAGACATCTGTTCTTCTTTGCGTTCCAAAGACTCTGTTTTTCTGTCCAACGTTTCTTCTTTTTGGAACAAACGTCTTTCATTTCTTTGCAGTTCATTTCTTCTGTCACGCACTTCTTTTTCCAATTCATTTTTTGTTCTGATGCTGTCTTCCTTTGCTTCCAAAAGGATTTCTTTTTTTCTTGCCTCTGCATCTTTTACTGCATCTTCCACGATTTTATTTGCACGTTCTTCCGCCACGCCCATTTTCGCTTCTGCAATACGCTTTCTGTAAAAAATTCCCGCAACAAGCCCCAAAAGAAGTCCAATCACAGCACCACAAATCATACTTATCGGTTCTATGAAAAACACCTCCTTAAATTCTTTTTTTGTTTCATTTTTATGATTTCACATCACCATAAGCAGTGCATAATACACCTTTTTTATTGTATAGCTTTTTGATATAGCTGTCAAGAAACATTTATATGCTTGCATAACACCTGTATCATGCTTAAAAAATACAAAATGCCATTTTATTTATTATTTTGTATCTTATGAAAAATCATGCAATATTGTTGCAAACAAATATTGCATAAACAAAATATTTTTTTAATTTTTATCATGATGACAATCTGCATATTTTTCTATATCATACCAACCAAATGGTGTATTTTCTTTTGGACAAAGCACAATTTTTCCTTGATAATACTGACTCATTGTTGCCAAAAACCCATCATCTTTTCCTGCATATGCTTGCAACAGTCGCACATCTCCAGAAACACAAATGTTACGAAACATGGTTGTTGCAAAACATTGTTCTGTTTCTCTACGCATTTTTGCCACTGTCCAATCCAAAGAAAACACAACCCCACTGCCTTCACAACTACGGCATTTTGTTGTCACTTGTTTTTGCAATGATGGTTTTATTTTTTTGCGTGTTACCTGCATCAATCCCAATTCTGTCATACCTACCACAACCGTCTTCACACGGTCTTTTGCCACTGCTTCTTCCAATGCCTTTTGTACAATTTGTCGATACTCCTTACGCACCATATCAATAAAATCAATGATGATAATTCCTGATAAATTCCGCAAACGCATTTGTCTTGCGACTTCTTTTGCCGCTTCCAAATTTGTTTTCAAAATATTTTTTTCCAAATCTCCTTTGCCTGCTGTTTTTGCCGAATTGACATCCACTACCACACAAGCCTCTGTTTCTTCTATCACCAAAAATCCGCCGTTTTTAAGCCATACTTTTTGTGTCAATGCTTTTTCCAATTTGCTTTCCACATAATACGCCGAAAATAATGGTGTACCTTCTTGATACCATTGTAAAGAGGGTTGTCCTTGTCCATCAAAATCCCCTGTTTGTTTCAATTCTTGATACATACCATAATCATTCACCACAAAGCTATCCACATCTGCACCATAAAAATCTTTTGCCGCTTTCAAAGCAGGTTTATTTTCCTGCCAAAGCCATGCTGGGGCAATGCGATATTGTGCATTTTTGACACTGATCCATTTTCGCAATAATAATTGCAATTCTTTTTCAAATTCCGCTTCTGTTCTACCCTGCCCATTTGTACGCACAATCACACTGCAATCCTTTGGCAGTAATTTTTGCAATATCTCTCGAATACGATTTCGTTCATACTCTTCCGTAATTTTTCTAGAAATACCAATTTTCTCTTTTTCTTCTGGCAATAATACGAGAAATTTTCCTGAAAAAGAAATATTTTGTGTCAAAACAGCGCCTTTTTCTCCAATGGGGTCTTTTTCCACTTGTACCAACAACTGCTCTCCAACTTTCGGTTTTCTTTCTTTGGTATCATCAGAAGCTGCTCTTGATTTTCCATAATAATAATATCCATTTTTTCCTGTGCCAATATCCAAAAAAGCTGCCTGCAAATTGGGAATTACATTTAATACACGCCCAACATAAACATTCCCTACAATACTTTGTTTTTGTTCCACATAAAATTCCACAGGCTCCCCATCTTCCAACAATACCAATCGAAACAAATCCCATGCGCAATCTATCAGTACACGCTTCATACTTTCTTCCCTCCTGTTTATCATTTGTTACCATCATACCCCAAAAATTATTTTTTTGCACGTACATCTGCAATATTCTGTCCTCTTGCTTGGTACTCTGCCTCTGTTTCTTTTGTATAAGGCAAATCCACAAAAACCAATGGGTCTAATATTGTACCATCTTTTTTGATGGTATAATGCAAATGCGGCCCTGTGGACAATCCACTATTGCCGGATTTTGCAACTGCTTGTCCTTGTTTGATTTTTTCCCCTTTTTTGACCAACACATCATCTAGATGGGCATATTTTATAAAAAAATCATCTGTTGTTTCATATTCCAGCACCAAACCAAATGTTTGCGATTTTCGCACATTTGTTACAACACCATCTTTTACCGCCAAGACATCTGTTCCCAGTACTGCCGCAATATCAATACCATCATGAAATTCTTGTTTTTCCAATACCGGGTTTTGCCTTGTACCACAAGACGATGTCACAATTCCCTGCAACGGATTGCAAAATGGCTTTGTTTTTTCCACCCATTCCACAGACACCACTACACTAGGGTGCTTCTCCTTGTATATCTTCTGTTTCTTGTTCTTCTTGTGGCAAAAACACAGGCAAATCTTTTGTGTTGTTTTGCAGAAACACTTTGATTTCTTTTCCTTTTTGCAAAATGGTTTCCATTGATATTTCTTTTGCAATATTTTCTTTCACATTTTTCACCACATACTCCGCTGTATCTGTATGAAATAATGATAACACAAACAAACACCCACATATCACACCTGTGACATACAATCGAAACAAAAATAAATCCATTGCTTTTTGTTCCTTTTCTGTTTTTGTTGCAACACGGTTCTGCATTTGTTTTTGTAATAATTCTCTGTGTTTTTTTCTTTCTTTATCTGTCATGACATATCCCCCCTGTTTTCAATATATGAAAAAAACACATCAAACATGTTTTACAAACAAAAAACAACTCCTAAAAATGCAACAAGAAGAATACTTTGATTGATAAAGTATTCTCCTTGTTGCATACTATTTTTCTTCTACAAGCAGTGGAAATTTGTCAATAAATGTTGCCCCCTCTCCTTGTTTACTTTCCACCAATATTTCCCCATTATGACTTTGTATAATCCATTTTGCAATAGACAATCCCAGTCCTGTACCCGAAATTTCTTTATTTCTGGATTTATCTTCCCGATAAAAACGGTCAAATATTTTTGATTGTTCTTTTTTTGCAATCCCAATCCCATCATCCTGTACGGAAACATAGCCATATTTTTTATCTTTCCAAACCTTGACATAAATATTGCCATTTTCTGCTGTATATTTCAAAGCATTTTCGCCATGTATCCACAACAACTGTTTTAACAAATCTGCATCACCAAAAATTGCAACATCTTCTGTTTCTTCATAAAAAATATGATGTTTGGTATCTATCACTTCCAACTCCTTGACAATCTCTTGTGCCACATCATTCAGATACATTTTTTCTTTTTTTTCCTGCATACGATTTTGGTCACTCTTTGCCAAAAACAGCAAATTGTTAATCAATTCTTTCATATGTTCTGTTTCACCCAATATAGAGTCTATGGACTCTTGCAAAACATCTGGATTGCTTTTTCCCCAACGATTGATTAAGCTTGCATACCCCTGTATCACGGAAATCGGTGTTCGTAATTCATGAGAAGCATCAGAAACAAATTGATTCTGTTTTTGAAATGCTGTTTCCAATCGTTCAATCATGGAATTGAATGTAATGGACAATTCTTTCATTTCATCATCTGGGCCATCAGCATCAATGCGTTGTGACAAATCATAAATACTAATTTGTTCTGCTGTGGTACGAATTTGTTTGACCGGTTTCAATATCCTGCTGCTAATATATCGTGATGCCAAAATGGCACAACAAATCCCCAACAAGTCTGCAACAACCATTTTTATCACAAAAGAGCGTATAAAATATTTGTTACCATTTAGCATTTTGAATACTTGTATCAAATATTTATCATCATCATTGACATGATACTGTGTAGAAAGCAACATAAATTTTTGTTTGTTGTCCCCTTCCAATATAAATTCTTGTCTGTTAATCCCCAATTCTTTTAAAGAACGTATGTGATATTCCACAGCCTTTTTGTGTGTGTCTTGTTTGCTCCATAATGTATCTACAACATCTTTGGGGTCTAACACATGTTGCAAATCTTGTGGTGGTTCTTTGATAAAGCTTGGAATTTCTCCCACATGGCTATAAAACCCTTCATTTTCGGAATAACTAAATATACTCACTTCTACATATTTGTTATCCAACAATGTTTTCAATGTATCATTTGTCAAATCGCCACCATTATCTAAAAAATGCTCAATATTTGAAATGGTACTTTCCAGTTGTTTTCTGGTATTGTTTTGCTCTAATATGGTAATATTGACAAAAAAGAAACCGCTCAGCACCAGCAATGACAATGAAAAAATGCCGCCATACAACAATGTAATCCTTCTGGTAATGGTCAAATCCTCAAAACGCTGATAAATGCTTTTTTTATTCATCTTTGACATAATAGCCAACCCCTCGTATGGTATGAATATATTTTCGTCCAAATGCTTCATCTATTTTAGAACGCAAATAACGAATATACACATCAACCACATTTGTCTCCCCAATATAACTGTACCCCCAAACTTCATTTAAAATCTGTTCTCTGGAAAGCACAATATTTTTGTTCTGTACCAAATATAACAACAGTTCATATTCTTTTTTTGTCAAATCCACAACTTTATCATTTACAGTCACCAATCTTTTATCTGTATCTATTTTCAATCCTTGTGCTTCCAAAAGCATTTTATTTATGCCGCTTGCACTTGCGTGCTTAAATGCCACACGCATTCTTGCCAGCAATTCTTCTATTGCAAAAGGCTTTGTCAAGTAATCGTCTGCACCACTGTCCAAACCTGCCACTTTGTCCATGACTTCATCTTTTGCTGTCAACATAATAATGGGCATTTGAGAAAATTTCCGCACTCTGCGACAAATTTCAATCCCTGTCAACCCGGGTAACATCAAATCCAAAAGCAACATATCAAAATCGCCATCAGAAACTTGTTTCAAACCTTCTCGTCCATCATGGCAAACTGTCACATCATATCCTTCATATCGCAATTCCAACTCTACAAATCTTGCCAATTTGACTTCATCTTCTATCAGCAAAATCTTTTTGTACTCCATACAGCAAAACCTCCTATCATACGAACTTTTATTTCTCTTGTATGTATTATACCAATGTTTTCGCTGTTTTGTACCACAAAATTATATATAAAATATCTTAAATACTTATTGATAACAGATTAAAATTATATTAAAAAAACTCTTCCAAAAAAATATATTTCCTTACTGTTAAAAAATTTGTTATAATAACAAATATTATATATTTTTTTAGGAGGTTTTTCATTTATGAAACGAAAACTTGCAGTATTGCTTTGTGTCGTTTGTTCTTTGTCTGCATTCACCGCTTGTGGTAGCACACAACCCTCCACTGCACAGCAACAAAATATACAAACCAATATCCGTTTAGATGCTTGTGGACTATCTTATACCATTCCCGAAAACTGGACAAATACCGAAAATGTCAATTTGTTTCCCACATCTTATGCACAACCAAAAGAAAGTATATATGCATTGGTACGTTATGACTATGCACCCGATGAAAATATGGAAGAGTTGGACAACCCCAATTCAGAAATCCCTGTGGAAGAATTGATGGTACCATTATTGGAACTATTGGTTGTCAGAAACGGACAAGAAACCGCAGATAGTGTCGAAGCAGAATTTGCGAAATACCAATCCAAACAAGAATTGCCTTCACAAGAAGGATTTCGGTTTTATTATTTGACAGACCCTGTCAACGGAGTGGAATATCTTTCTGAAACTGCAACCAAAACATACACAGAATTGACAGAAGATTTGCCATCATTCTACAAAAGCATAGAAACATTTGTACCAAACGAAGAAATTGTCAAAAAACAAGCAACAGAACAAAGTGCAGTATTCAGCTTTTCTTCTTCTGACTTAGACGGCAATGCCATAGATAGCTCTATATTTGCAGATTATGATTTGACAGTTGTCAATTTCTTTGGTTCTTATAGCTATCCTGACATCAATGAGCTTTCCGAACTACAAACATTTTATCAAAATTTACAAACCAAACACCCCAATGTAAACTTTTTGCAAGTTGTCATTGATACACCAGATGCACAAGCAGAACAAAAAATGAAAGAGGCTTATGCCGCACATGGTGTCACATTCCGTGGGGTCATGCCAGATGTACCTATGGCAGCATGGATTTTGGAAAACATACATGGCTTACCCACAACTGTTTTTGTAGACAAAAACGGGCATGTTTTGGATACCAAAATCGAACAAAAACAAACTGCTGATTATTATATGGAACAAACAGAAACTGTATTATCCAACCAATAAACAAAACCCCCTTTTTGGGGGTTTTATTATTTTTTATAAATTCTGACTTTTTCAATACGGTTTTTGTCCATACATTCCACTTTAAAAAGCAAATGTTCTGTTTCTATTTTTTCGCCGCCTTTTGGTATTTGTTCCAGTAGCATCAATAAATATCCTGCAATGGTGTCAATTTCATTGCTTTCCAATGTACAACCTACCATTTCGTTAATATCTTCCAATCTTGTACTACCATCTACCAAATATTCATTTTCTTTTACTACTTTAATTTCTTCTTCTTGTTCGTCGAACTCGTCTTCAATTTCCCCTACAATTTCCTCCACCATATCTTCTACGGTCACAATGCCCGATGTACCACCATATTCATCTAACACCACAGCAAGCCCGATACGATTGTCACGCATTTGTGCAAATAATCCTGCCAATGGTTTGTTCTCGTATGTGAAAAAAGGTTCCCGCATAAATTTTGTTGGACAAAATGCTTCTGCATTTGCCAAAAACACATCTTTGACATACAATACCCCAACAATATGGTCTAAATCTTCTTCATACACAGGTACACGGGAAAAACCTTCTTCTCGTATCACTGTAACAAATTCTTCATATGTTGCATCTGTTTTGATTGCCATAATATTGCGTCTTTGTGTCATAACATCTTTTGCTTTTGAACCACCAAAATGAAATACATTGTGTATCATATTTCTTTCTTCCTGTTCCAAAACACCTTCTTCATGACTGACATTCAATATCGTTTCCAATTCTGCTTTTGTAATCAAGGGAGCTTTTTCGCCATGTTTGCAACCCACAATTTTTGCAAAAACGCCTGTTACCACATTCAATATCCACACCACAGGCGTAAACAGCCATTGGAAAAATGCAACAATATTCACCACCAAAAGTGCCACTTTTTCTGCTTTTTGTGTGGCGATTGTTTTTGGTGTAATTTCTCCAAATATCAATATAATCACTGTAATCACAGCCGTTGCCACACCTGCACCACTGCCGGTATCTCCATTGAAAATCTGTATTGCCAATGCAGTTGTCAATGCAGATGCACCATTGTTTACCAAGTTGTTCCCTACCAATATGGAACTCAGCAAACGGTTTGGGTCGTCTAACAATCGTTGTATTTTGTCTGCATTTTTCACATTTTCATCTACCATACGACGCAATCGAATTTTACTCAATGAAGTCAGAGCTGTTTCTGATGCAGAAAAAAATGCAGAGCCAAACACCAACAAAATCAATATGCCAATTAACATCGAACCACTAACGCCCCTTTCATTTATCTGCTGTTTTGCTGACGATTTTTCTCTATTTCTTCTGCCAATTCACTCAGCACCAGCCAACGTTCCATTTTTTGTTCCAATACTGCCACAGTTTCCTCTTTTTCTTCTGTCAATGCTTGCAATTTTATATAATCGGTTGTACATTCTGCCATCTGTTGTTCCAAAGTATCTATTTTGTTTTCCAGTTGTTCGATTTCATCACCAATGCTGTCATATTCTCTTTGGTCTTTGTATGTCATTTTCAGTAATTTGCGTGGTTCTTTTTTCTCTGCAACCACCATTTCTTTTTTCTGCGTGATTGTGGATTGTGGCACACATTGTTTTTCCCAAGCCTCACGATAATCTGTATAACCACCTTCAAATTGTTTGATATTGCCATTCCCCAAAAATGCAAATATTCTGCCAACGGTTTTATCCAAAAAATAACGGTCATGAGAAACTGTTACAACAGCCCCTTGAAAATGTTCCAAATATTCTTCCAATATCATCAATGTTTCAATATCCAAATCATTTGTCGGTTCGTCCAAAAACAATATATTCGGTGATTCTATCAACACTTTTGCCAAATACAACCGACGCTTTTCTCCGCCGGAAAGCATAGAAATCGGTCCTCTTTGCATAGAAACCGGAAACAAGAATTTTTCCAATAATTGCGAAGCAGATATTCTCCCTTCTGATGTCTGCACATACTCTGCGGTATCTTTGATGTATGCCAATACTTGTTGTGTTTCGTCCCATGCTTCATTTTCTTGTGCAAATATACCCACTTTTACTGTTTCGCCCATTTCCACTGTGCCGCTGTCTGGCTGTAATTGCCCTGTCATCAATTTCAACAATGTGGTTTTGCCACAACCATTCTGTCCTGTAATCCCCACACGGTCATTACGCAATATGATATAGCTAAAATCTTTGATACAAACTTTTTCCCCAAATGCTTTACAAACATTTTGCAATTCGATTGTTTTTTTGCCCAACCGACTACCTGCCGATGACAATTCCACATTTTGTTTTTCTTCCGGTGCTTGTATAGAAGCAATTTCTTCAAAACGGTCTAATCTTGCTTTTTGTTTTGTGGTACGTGCTTTTGCTCCTCTACGTACCCATTCCAATTCATTTCGAAGAAAATTCTGGCGTTTTCGTTCTTCTGCTGCCAACCGTTCCTCACGTTCTGCTTTCATTTCCAAATATTTTGTAAAATTAGCTTGATATGCATAAATTTTCCCTTTTTCTAATTCCAGCATACGATTTGCCACACGGTCTAAGAAATAACGGTCATGTGTCACCATCAACAATGCTTTGGAGTATTTGCTCAAATGTTTTTCCAACCATTCCACAGTTTCGTTATCAATGTGGTTTGTCGGTTCGTCCAATATCAACAAATCCACAGGGGCAATCAGTGCCGCCGCCAATGCCACACGTTTTCTTTGTCCACCGGAAAGCGTTTCCACCATTTGTGAAAAATCTGTAATCCCCAATTTTGTCAATATATTTTTTGCTTCACTTTCCAAAGACCACGCTTCCGCTTTGTCCATACGTTCCGAAATTTCTGCCACTTTTTTTGTCAGTGCCATATCATGCGGATTTTGTTCCAGCTCTTTCAATGTTGTTTCATATTCCCGTACCAACGCCATCACAGGATTATCCCCACAAAACACTTGTTCCAACACTGTTGTACCTGCCGCAAACATCGGTGATTGTGACAAATAACCAATTTTCATACCATTCATGGTTACAATATCACCACTGTCTGGCTGTCCTGCTCCTGCAACAATTTTCAACAATGTGGATTTTCCTGTACCATTGACACCCACAACGCCAATTTTATCCCCTTCATGTATACTAAATGAAATATCATCAAATATCACTCTTGTTCCATAACTTTTGCGGATATGTTCCGCCGTCAGTAATACCATATTCTTTTTCTCATTCCTCTCAAACGTTGTTTCATGATAACATATTATACCATATTCCTGTTATATTGTAAAAAAACAACGCAAAAAATACAGATTCCCCCATATTTTCTACGTTGTTTTCATTTTGATTTATGCTTTTTTTTCTTTTTTCTGACGATATACATATAACACAATCGCCGCCACAATCAGCAATGCAGACAATGCCTGTGAAACAGGTACGGAGCCAATCAAAAGCTGGTCGGTACGCAGTCCCTCAATCCAAACACGCCCCAATGCATAGCCCAAAAAGTAAACGGCAAATATTTGTCCATGGAACTTTTTATGCTTTCGCAAAAATAACAATATCACCAAAACACCCAAACTCCACAAAGACTCATACAAAAATGTTGGGTGTACTTGAATATACGTCACACCATTGATGTCAATGGTATTTTGTAAAATATCCAGTGTCAAATAATTTGCTTGTACTTGTTCCAGTTGGTATCTCATGGCAAAAAAATTATCTGTGTATCCACCAAATGCCTCACGATTGAAAAAATTCCCCCAACGTCCCAATGCTTGCCCAAATATCAAAGATGGTGCAATGGTATCTGCCATTTCCCAAAAAGGCAATTTTTTAACTTTGCAAAATACAATCCCTGTCAATATCCCTGCAATAATCCCGCCATATATCGCAAGACCACCTTCTCGAATCGCAAATATTTGTGATGGATTTTTGCTAAAATACTCCCAAGAAAACAAAACATAATATAGCCTTGCCCCAATGATGATAAACACCAATGCCCACAGCATAAAATCCAAATAATTTTCTGGATTTTGCCCTGTGCGTTTTGCCTCTTTCATAGCAAATAACACACCCAATATCACACCTGTACCAATAAATATACCGTACCAATAAATATTAAAACCAAATATCTGAAATGCAACACGGTTCAAATGTTCAATTTCAATACCCATATGCGGAAACCAAATTTCAGGCATCAAATATCCCTTCTTTCCATCTATTTTATTATAGATAGAACCATTTTATCTTCCACAGGCATATTTTGCAACAATTTTTCTACATCTGTTTTGTGCAAATCTTTGGACATTCGAAATAAATCGCTCAAATCCGATTGGTATTGACAAATTTCCGCTTGTGCCATACATAAATCAGACACTGATTGAAATGTACGCAATACTTGTCCAATATATTTTTTTTGTATCCGTTCAAAATCATTATCTGCAATACCATTTTGTTTCATATCTTGCATGCGATTTTGTAATGCTTCTTTGATTGTATCGCCATGTTTTCCACTTCCAAAAAATGCACAAAATGCATATCCTCTGCCTTGTAAATAACGACTCCCCAAAGGAGTATCCAACCATTTTTTTTGATATGCTTGTTCATAAAACAAACTGCTTTCCCCTGCCCAAATATCCAACAATATTTCAAACGCAATTTTTTGCCGCAAATCAAATGTTTGTTCTATTTGCAATGGAATACCCATTTGAAATAATGGACGTTTCAAATCCATATCACGCACTGCACGCAATTTCACATTTTGATTTTCTGCATTTTGCCATTGTATTTCCCCTGTTTCTTTTTTAGGTTGCATTTGTTCTGCCAATGCCATAATTTTTCTTGCTTGTATATTGCCACTGCACACCAAACAGAATTTTTGTGGCAAATAAGCCGCTTCATACACCATTTTCAAATCTGTCGCTTTTGTTTGTCTGACACTTTTTTCTGTTCCTGCAATCGGTATGTGTATAGGGTGGTCAGGATACATTTGTTCCATCATTTGATAATATACCGCCCAACTAGGGTCATCATCATACATGGCAATTTCACTGCATATAATTTCTTTTTCTCTTTCCACGTCTTTTTCCGAAAAAATAGGGTGTTGCACAAAATCCAACAACAATTTCAAATTTTCATCAAATCGTTCTCTGCACACAAAATAATATACGGTTTTTTCGCCATCTGTAAATGCATTTGCCAAAGCACCTTGTTTGCCAAACTGCATAAATGCATCTCCCCATTTTTGTTGAAACAATTTATGTTCTATAAAATGTGCAATGCCTTTTTGAAAAGTGAAAGTATTTTGTTCTGATTTCAAACCTGTTGCATTTGCTCCAAACGGCACAACCAACATAGCCATTTTTTCACCAAATTGTCTTTTCGGATAAAAAATACAATCCATACCCCAAGATGTTTTTTCTCTTACCACACTATCCCCTGCTACATATTTCAAGAAATGCATGTTTGTTCCTCCTTTCCAGACAGCACATAAACAGCTTGACAAACCAGCTCTTTTGCCATATATTGTATTTCTTTTTGCGTCACAGATTGTAATGCTTTTACAGCATCTTCCAAAGAAAATCCTTTTTCAAAAATAAATTGCTCTGCTGTAAAATTCAACATTGCCCAAGCATGGTCAGCAAAATTTTCATATCTTTGACAAAGCATTGTTTTTGCTTGTTGCAATAAATTTTCTTCCACACCATTTTGTGCTACTTTTTTTATGATACATAATATTTCTTTTATAGTATGTTCTGCTTGTTTTGGAGAAACACCCGTTTCTGCAAATGCCATACCTGTGACGGTATCACACCGCATAGAAATATCATAACAAAGCCCTTGTTCTTCTCGGATTTGATTGAAAAACAATGCATTTGCACTGCCCCCCAGTACCTCACACAACACTTGTAAACCATACAAATTTTTTTGTTTTTCAGGTAACAAAAATCCCATTGCCACTCTTGCTTGTGTCATCTGTTTTTGTTCTTGTTGTTTTTTTATTTGTTTGGGTATGATTTCATTTTCTGGATACTGCCAAACTTCTGCTGTTGTAATTTGCAACATTTTTTTCCATTTTTTCAATATCTTCCTGCCCTCACTATCCCCACAAAAAAACAAATATAAAGCGGCATGTTGTTTTATGGAAAAAAACAATTCTGTCAATGTTTGTGCTGTAATATGATCCAAGTCCTCCAAATACCCATCTGCACAAACACCTGCACCATTATTTTCTGCTGTTAGTGCCAAACAACGCTTGGCCGCAAACGCACGTTTATCATCTTCTGCCGCTTCCAATCGTTGTTTTATAATTTCTTTGCAACGTTTGACAGTATCTTTTGAAAATACGCCTTGTTCCATTTTCGGATTTTGCATCAACTCGCATAAAAAAGACAATGCCTCTTGTTCCGAAACGTGTTTTAGCACATCCAAAGAATAAGAAAGCCAAACTTCTGCTCCTTTTTTCACCAAACGTATATCCCATAATGCCCCATACATTTCTTCTGCCACAACAGCAAGTTTTGTCACAGTGGGATATTGTTGTGTTCCATTTTTCAAAACTTCTGCCAAAACGGCAAGTTCTGTTGCATTTTCTCTTTTCAATGGCACACGATACAAGCCCAAATAAGCATTTGTTTTCATTTTTTCGCCTTCCACATAAAACATACGGCAATGTTTTTGTGTATTCTTCATATATTCCACCTCCATCGGCTTTTGGCTAGTATTTCCCAAAACAATCAAAATCATGCCATTGCTTTGACACTTTTTCCTTTTTTTGTTATCCTAAAAGAAAAAGGAGTGTTTTACTTGATACCCACTTGGAAACAAATCATTGGTACAAAAGAAAACCCAGAAAACGACTATGTGTTTTTTTCAGAACACCATTTATCAAAACCTCATGTAACATGGGAAGACATTTCCCCAGAGGCAAAAGCCATATTGCAACAACGCCATGACACATTATTGGAAATGGCAAAAAAAGAGGCTTTTGATTACTTAGCCCCTGAAAACGGTATTTGTTCTGTATCGTCAGAAGAAAACTATTTTCCTTGTTATGAGGAAATGACAGGAGAATGGTTCATTTCTTCCGAATATTATAGCTATTATTCTGGTGATGGTTCTTGGTGGCTCAAAAAAGACCAACCAGCATATAACATTTCCATCATGTTGACATTTGTTGGAACACACCCAAACACAAAAGACTATTTGTCATTGGATGTTTGGTTTGTTTGTGATACGCCTGATGGGGAATTTGAAATCTATGGGCTTGACCAAAGTTGTTAAACAAAAAAGGCACATACCACAAAGGTATACGCCTTTTTTCATTTTATTGTTGCATATCCAAAATCATCTTTTGTGCAATTTCTTCCAATGTTGCCTCTCTTGATAATCCCATATCATCTGGATAAAAAATATAATCTGTCACATCCAATTTTGTACATACTTCCAAAAAATGCAGTTGCCAATCCATCACCGCCTCCTCCTGCTCCAAAATATGTATCACCATTTCTCGAATTTCTTCTGACTGTAATACCCTTTTTTGGGGTTTTTCAAAAAGTGCCTCTTTTGCCACTGTTTCCAATGATTTTGCTGCCCAATAATGATGAAATTCTATCACACGCAAGTCTGATTTTCCTGTCAAAAGCTGCAGTTGTTTTTCTATACATTCCAATTCTTTATTTTCTTTTATTCCCTGTCTTTCCATCAATGAGGCAGCTTCATCAATCAAATCCATTACTTTCGGTAATTTTTCCATATCTATTTTCGGATATTCCATAACATAATTTCCTCCCATTTTTCACATACCCAATCTTTTGCGTATGGTACTATCTGCCACTGTATATTTTTGTTCTGTGGGCAACTGTTTTGGGTGTAATTTTCCTGCTTTTCTTTGTGTGTTCCATTTTTTCACAAATGGTGTCATGTCTTCTATTTTGACAATACCATTTTGCAAAAAATGTTGCATTGCCTCTCCTTTCAAACCCATTTGTATTGCCGCACGTCCAATCGGGTCTCCATTGATATTTCTATCTGGATCCCATTGGCAATATACCACCGCTTCTGAAAACGCTTTTTCCCATTGTTTGCCGTCTAAAGCCTCCAACTTCGGCGATGTCAACACTGCTTGTTTCAAAAAATCATCAAACACCATTTTATCAATATCCAAAGCCAATATATACTCTTGATTTTTTTTCGTTCCCCAACCAGAACGATACATCATCCACAAAAATGATGGTTTTATCCACGTCATACGCTTGACATTATAACTTTCGCCAAATGTCTGTAATGCCAATGCTTCTTTTGCAATTTGTTCATGATATGCCTGATACACACGAATGGTTTTTTTATCATATCTTGCATAGACTTCTCTTTCATATTGCATATCATATATCCCCCTTTTTTATTTTATAATAACAAAAATATTTTGTAAAACAACATACCAAAAAAGAGAATGTTTTGATTTACCAAAACATTCTCTCCATATTGTTAAAAATTATTTCCAAAATTCAAATTGCATATCATAAATTTGTACAGTATCACCTTCTTCGATACCTTTTTCTTCTAAAGCTTCTATAATACCTTTTTCTTTCAAATATCTTTGGAAGAATGCAAAACCTTTTTCTGTATCAATATTGGTATAGCCAATCATTTTTTCGACACCAACACCACGCACCACATACACATCATCTTCAATATCAATGGTAAATGGTTCTCTATCCACAGCCACTTCATCATATTCTTCATATTCTTCTTCAAATACAATATCTTCTGGATAATTGCGTAAAATTTCGCCCACTTTTGTCAAAAGCTCGTCCAAACCTTTGTTTGTTGCCGCAGAAATGGGGAACACCATAAAGCCTTGTTTTTCGTATACTTCTTTCAGTCTTTCTACATTTTCTTCTGCCCCAGGAATATCTGTTTTGTTTGCCGCAATCACTTGTGGACGTTTCATCAATTCTGGATTATATGTTTCTAATTCCTGGTTGATTTTGCGTACATTTTCCACAGGGTCATCACCTTCTACACCTGCTGCATCTACCACATGTATAAATACTTTTGTACGTTCCACATGACGCAAAAATGCATGTCCCAAACCAATACCTTCGCTTGCCCCTTCCACCAAACCAGGAATATCTGCCAAAACAAAGCTATCACCAAATCTACCTTCCACAACACCCAAATTGGGTGCCAATGTAGTAAAATGATAATTTGCAATTTTGGGATTTGCATTTGTCACCATAGACAACAATGTGGATTTGCCCACATTTGGGAAACCAATCAAACCCACATCTGCAATCAATTTCAATTCCAATATCACATCATATTCCTTTGCCACTCTGCCTTGCTCTGCATAACGTGGGGCTTGTCTTGTGGGTGTTGCAAAATGCTGATTGCCTTTGCCGCCTTTGCCACCAGAAATCAGTATTTTTTCTTCGCCATGTTTTGTAATATCTGCCATAACTTTATTGCTTTGGGCTTCACGAATGACCGTACCCACAGGCACTTTAATATAAATACTTGCCCCATCTTTCCCAAAACAATTACGTTTACCGCCATTTTCTCCATTTTCTGCTTTAAACATTCTTTTGTAACGAAAATCCATCAATGTCCCCATACTTTCGTCACCAACAAATATCACGTCACCGCCTCTGCCGCCGTCGCCACCATCAGGGCCGCCATGGGTAATATATTTTGCACGATAAAAAGAAACCATGCCGTTGCCGCCATTGCCACCTTTTACATGAATTTTGACTCTATCTACAAACATTGTATCACCTCATATCCTTTCTTTGTATGCTTTTTCGTCAGAAGCAAAAAAGATTTGCTTTTCACGAAAAAGGCTTCAAATGTTATCATTTGAAGCCTCCAAAGTCTTATTCAGCAATTTCAACAGGATATACGGAAACCTGTTTTTTGTTTCTGCCTTTTCTTTCATATTTTACACGACCGTCAACCAAAGCAAACAATGTGTCATTACCACCTTTGCCTACGTTGTTACCAGGGTGGATTTTTGTACCACGTTGTGTGTATAAAATATTGCCTGCCAGTACAAACTGACCATCTGCACGTTTTGCACCCAATCTTTTTGCATTGGAGTCACGACCGTTCTTTGTAGAACCGCCGCCTTTATGGTGTGCGAAGAATTGAAGGTTTAATCTGAACATACTTACACCTCCTCAATATTCAAAGTCATATATTCATTATATTCCGTTTCAATGCCGGACAAGCCCAGTTTCAATGTTTCTAATAAAAGCTGTACCTGCTTGTCCTCCATTCCCTCCAATGGGAATGTTACTTTCAAATATCCACCCTTTTTTTCATCAGCTTGTGCCTGAAAAGGGACATCTGTAAATGCTTCAATGGCATTTACGGTGTTAAATGACAATACCGTTACTGCCGCACAGACAATATCTTCGCCCGCAGGTGCATAACCGGCATGCCCGGATATTTCAAATGCACAGATTTTATTTTCCTTTTGATAAATCGTTGCATTTATCATAATTAGATGGATTTAATCTGTAATTTTGTAAAAGGTTGTCTGTGACCATTTTTCTTGTGGAAACCTTTTTTGGGTTTGTATTTGTAAACCACAACTTTTTTCGCTTTGCCGTCACCGATTACAGATGCTGTAACAGCTGCTCCATCAATATAAGGTGCACCAACTTTTACATCGCCATCTTTTGCCAGTACCAGAACTTTGTCAAATTTGTATTCCTGCCCTGCTTCCACACCCAGTTTTTCCACTGTGATGATATCGCCTTCTGCTACTTTGTACTGTTTTCCACCAGTTTCAATAATTGCGTACATGAAAACACCTCCTCGCAATTTACTCGCTGGATACGGTAATCAAAGCCATTCTTTGATTTTACAAAACCTCTCCATGCGGCTGACATACTTCATTATACTATCATAGGTAATTGTGTCTGTCAACAACTTTCTTCTAATTTTTTGCCTTCTTTTGCAGCAGTATATCGTTTTTCGTCGCCCAATTTTTGCAGTACCATCAATAATGTGGAAAAACCCTGTTTTGTCATACATTTTTCACCACTTCTGTTCTTTTCGTAAGCCAATGACAATGTATCTGCGGCTCTTTCCAAACTGTTGTTTATGGCATACAATCGACCAACCCTATCACATAATTTTGCATATGGCACTGTATCTCTGCCTTGTTTGCTTCCCAACAATAACACTCTTGCAAGCAATGTATCCCCTTGTTTTTGATTACCTTGTGCAATATAACATTCTGCCGTTTTCAACAAAATACGGGAAAATGTTTCGTCCTCACCATGGTATGTCTGATACAACAACGCCCATTCACTGTATTGTTTCGCTGCTTCTTCGTATCTTTTTTGGTCTGCCAATAACTTTGCTGTTTTTTCCAACAATTTGATATAAAACGTATCTTTGTAAAACGATTGTTTTTGATACAACGTCACAGCAGGCACATACATTTGCAATGCTTTTTTGGGGTTTTGCAATACTTGCCAACAATCCCCCATACCATCCAATATTTGCACATACAATGCAGAAGAAGGGGACTGATATTCTTCCAAATAATTTTTTCCATGATTATATTGTTGCAATGCTGCTTTCATATCACCTTCCAAAGTCAGACACTTTCCATTTCGATAACAAGATTGTGCATACACCATATCTTCTGCATGTTCTTCCAATATTTGATACCATTTTTTTGCATCGTTTTGTTTTTTGCGTTGTGCATACATTTGGGCAATAATATCTGGTAATTGCACAGAAATTTCATCTTGCCAAACATTTCGTTCTTTTTGGTCATACCAAATTTGCTCCAAACATTTTACATTTTTTCTGACATTTTGATTTTTTTCTTGCAATTTGTGATATTCTGTCTGCCAAACCACAACGCCTGTTTGCAAAGCATTTTCATATTGTTTCTGATATTGTGCAAACAATTCACTTTGTTCCATATTGGCATGTTGCAACTTTTCTTCTGCTTCTTTGCGATAACTTTCTGCCTTTTTTTTGTTGCCATCTGCCAATTTACAAACTGCCACTTTCATCAAAACTTCTGCTGCTGTACGCATTTCTTCTGCATTTTCTTCAAAATTTGCATCATTTTGTGTCAAATAATATTCTGCCGCTTCTGCAAAATCATGTTGTTTGATTGCTACATCAGCCAACAATTCCAATGTATATAAATATTGCGGATTGTCTTCGTCCAATAATTCTTTTTGTATATTTGCTGCTTGTTGCAAACATGTTTTTGCCTGTGTATATTTTTTTTGTGCCAAATAAATACTTGCTGTATTGACCAAAACCTTGGCATATTTGGGATGTTTTTCATGATACCATTCTTTTATGGCTTGTTGCATATCTTGACAAATATTTTCTGCTGCAAATCCATCATCATTTTGCAACTGTATTTGTGCAAATATGTATAAGCTTTTGATATAGTCATTGCGATATTCGTTTTTGACTTTTTTTCTTACTTGCACGACTTTTTTCATAAAGTGAACCGCTGCTGCATACGCCCCTCTTTTTTCCAAAAACCGTACCATATACTCCAAAGTATCTGCATACAATACAGAATTTTCACCAGACTGTTGCAATCTGATTTGCAATGCTTGTCGATATGCGTCCCATGCATTTTCATATTTTTCCATTTTTTCATACAATATCCCCAGACTCATAAAGGAAACGGCACATTGTAAATGGTCTTTGCCCATCACATGTTGTTTTTGTTCCAACGCTTGCAAATTCAATTCCAGTGCTTTTTTATATTGTCCCAATCCACTGTAATCTCTACTGATAAGGTCAACCGTATCTGCATAAAACAAATGTTCATATCCCAAAGCATTTGTCACCAATCTCAGTATTTCTTCGTGACAAGCCAAAGATTTTTCATACATACCTGCTTTACTGCAAATTGCTGCCAAACTATTCAAACTGTTGATAAAATCTAAATGTCCTTCTTGCATCAAACTTCTGCGAATTTGAATGGCTTTTTCGCAATATTCCACAGCCCAGTTGTTCCAACCTGCTTTTTCACACACCTCCGCCAAAGAAAGTGTACGCATCATATAAGAAAATGTCTGTTCTTCGTGCTCTTTTTCCATAAAATCCACAGATTTTTCATAACATGCAATGGACTTTTTATAATTACCCAACACTTCATAAACACTTGCTAAGCTTGCAAAAATATCTGATTGTTCCAATTTTGGGAAATCTTTTGTCAACCTTGCATTTTCCAATGCTTTTTGTTGATATGCCAATGCTTTTTCATATTCTTTCATATCTTCATATGTATTGCCAATATGAAACAATGTATGTATGGTATCTATATGATTTTTTCCCAGTTTGTTCTCCCGAATTTGCAATACTTTTTCATGCATTTCCAATGCATTTTGATATTCTGCCATTTGGTTATACATAATTGCCAAGTTATTTAATGTATCCGCATAAGACAATGTATCGCCTGCTTTTTCTTGTTTTAATTTTGCTGCTTTTTGGTAATACTCTGCCGCTTTCTGATACATCCCCATACCATCAAATATCACGCCCAAATTATTCATATCAGCCGCATATTCCCAATTTTCTGC